>CAJTLD010000015.1:258-31185 GCA_910577065.1 uncultured Lachnospiraceae bacterium
GGGAGACGTACTGTACCTTAGAAGCGTCCCAAAAGCCTTCGTTTTTGCGTTCGCATAAAATTTTTACGGCAGGAAGCTTATCCGGGACCGAAGGAAGCTTTTCTTTGAAGGCCATAAGCGCCGCAGGAACAGCCGCAAACCCCTCTTTGTCGCAGGTAACGCTGGCCAAAAGACCTTCGCGGGTAAATATCCGGGCTGCAAGCTCTTTTAATTTTTTGGAAAGAATTTCTTTCTTTTCTTCAAAATGCTCTTCATAATCCGCAACCACGCGGTAAAAATCAATCCCCATTGTCAAATCGCTTAAGCGCGCCGTCTCCGAAAAATACGACATAGCGCGGACAGCGGATACCGAATTGCCTTCCGCGGACAAGCTCATCTGCATCCTGGATTTGACTTCGGAAAGGATTTCTTTTAACCGTTTTTCATCCTCTAAATTTGATCGCAGCAGGATTTCTTCTATAAGCCCCATTGCCTGCGGAAGCTTATCGTATAATATTTTGGTACGCACCTCGTATTTGGCTTCGTATGCCTGCGTATCGGCTACGTTCGCATAAACGGAAATCAGAGACGCCATGCCGCCGGTTTCGAGGTTAATTTCATTTGCCAGATCCGCGTAATCGTACTGTTTTGTATCCACATACCCTAAAACAGCTTTTAAAATCCCAAGGAACGGCAGATCCTCTTTGGCTACCGAGCGGATATCAAACAGCAGGTTTAAGTATAAAATCCCGTTGGAAAACAACTCGGAAAACAAAATTTTTGTGCCGCAGGCGTCTTGTACGGACAATGGAAGGGGCGTCGCTTCTTTTTTCAAATCAGACCGCTTTAACATGGGGATTTTCTCCAAATCCTCTTTGGACGACGGCTCCTGCTGGTATTGCTTTAACTGCCGCGTCGCTTCTGAAAGCGACCGGATTTCCTCTGCGCTTAAGCTGTCTTTGTAAGCGGAAAGCTGTTCCTCAAGCGCTTTTTCATGCTTTGCGTTTAATCCGCGTTCCGGTTCAATTTTTACAACGGACACGTGCCGGCTGCCAAGCATATAGTCCCGGATCAGGTTTTCAAAATAATCCGTCTGCACCTGCTTACGCAAAAACCGGAACACCTCTAAAGTTTCCAGATGCAAAAACGGCTGCGTATCGTCATAGAGCCAGCTTTCCAACATCTGAAGGCCATAGATCAGCCCCTTGGGATAGGAGCCGAAATCAGATTCGCGGTATTTAAACTCTGCGCTGTTGATTCCGGCAAGCAGCGCTTTTTTGTTTAAGCCCCCATTGGCCTGCGCCTCTAATACGTTTCGGATCTGTTCTATAAAACGCTCTTCATCGGCGCCGTCGGCATTTTTGGCCACAATTGAAAACACAGGCTGATATATGCCGTTGTCGTAAGACCCCATAATATCCTTGCCAATCCCGGCGTCCAAAAGCGCTTTTTTCAGCGGCGCGCCCGGCGCGTTCAAAAGCGCGTAATCCAGAATTTCAAACGCCTGGTAAAGCTTTTTATCCAATGACGTCCCAATCGCCATATTATAAGAAAGATACGTATTCTGCCCTAACGGCTCATTGCTTGCCACCGGGTATTTTTTGCAGATCCGCCGCACGTCCCCAAGCGGTTTTTGCAGGCGAATCGCAGAATCCACTTCTATTTCTTCGTATTCGGACAGGTATTCCCGGTCAAGCCATTCTAACCGCTCCTCCACATCCATATTTCCATACAGATAAATATAGGAATTACAGGGATGATAATACTTCCTGTGGAAATCCAGGTATGCTTTATAATCCAGCTGCGGTATGTGCTCCGGATCCCCGCCGGATTCATTCCCGTAAGCCGTATCCGGAAACAGCGAATTGATAATTTCCCGGTCAAGCACGCCTTCCGGGGAGGAAAAGGCGCCTTTCATTTCATTGTAAACCACGCCGTTTAAAGTCAGCGGCGCCGTTTCATCCTCCAGTTCGTAATGCCATCCTTCCTGTTTGAAAATCTCTTCCCTTTTGTATATATTCGGATGCAGTACGGCATCCATATAAACGTCCATCAGATTTTTAAAATCCATATCATTGCAGCTTGCCACCGGATATACGGTTTTATCCGGGTAAGTCATGGCATTTAAAAAGGTATTCAGCGAGCCTTTTACCAGTTCTACAAAAGGATCCTTCGCCGGGAATTTCAAAGAGCCGCAAAGTACCGTATGTTCTACGATATGAGCCACTCCGGTACTGTCCTCCGGCGGTGTGCGGAACCCAATATAAAACACCTTATTTTCATCGTCATTCGACACGACGGCAATTCTTGCGCCGCTTTTTTTATGACGCAGAAGACATCCTGACGCATGAAAATCCGTCAGTTCTTTTTCCTGAAGTATTTCGTATTTCTCTAATAATTCCGGTTTCAATTCCAATCCCTCCATATGCCCGTTTTGCGGTATGCGCACAGCTTTGTTTCCCTGTACATATAAAAGAGGGTGTATGAAACACCCTCTTATGGTTATGCTTTCCAATATGCTACTTCTTTATGTAATAAGGAATCCGATTTAAGATAAACGGACTACATTTGCAGCCTGTGGCCCTTTTTCACCCTCAACCACTTCAAACTCAACTGCTTCCCCATCCTTTAATTCTTTGAATCCGTCCATTTGCAAAGCCGAATAATGGACGAAAACATCCTTACCATCCGCATCTGAAAGAAATCCATAACCCTTTGTGGCGTTAAACCATTTTACAGTACCCTGCCGCATAACGCTTCCTCCTAAAATTATACTTGTGGCTGACCCACAACGCATACACTAGCATAAATTACCAGCTTTGTCAACAAAAAATGCCGTCTTTTTATTCCATATACCGCTTTCTAAGCTGCCCGCAGGCGGCGTCGATATCGGAACCCATTTCTCGCCGGATTGTCACGTTTATCCCGCTTTTTTGGAGACAGCCGTAAAACGCCTGTACCGTCTCCCGATCCGGGCGCGCGAATCCCCGTTCCTTTACCGGATTAACCGGAATCAGGTTTACATGGCAGTTTTTTCCCGAAAGCAGGCGCGCCAAACCGGCGGCGTCTTCCATAGAATCGTTTATACCTGCAAACAGGGCATATTCAAACGTAATCCGCCGTCCGGTTTTTTCAAAATAATACTGACAGGCCGTCAAGATATCAAAAAGCCCGTACCTAAAGGCTATAGGCATCAGTTCCTCCCGCTTTTTTTGATCCGCCGCATGCAGCGACAGCGCCAGGGTAACCGACAGGTTTTCATTTGCCAGGTCTAATATCCTTGGCACGATCCCGCAGGTAGATACCGTTACATTCCTCTGGCTGATATGAAGCCCGTCCTCGCCGCACAAAAGCTCGATAAAGCGCAGAAGGTTATCGTAATTGTCCAAAGGCTCTCCTGTCCCCATTACAACCACATGGGAAATGCGCTCGTTTACATCCTGCGAAATCCGGTATACCTGTTCGAGCAGTTCTGACGGCAAAAGGTTCCGCTCCAAACCGTTTATAGCGGAAGCGCAGAACTTACATCCCATACGGCACCCCGCCTGGGAAGAAATACAGACGGAATTTCCCGTCTTATAGCGCATAAACACGCTTTCAATCAGGTTGCCGTCATCCAAACGGAATAAATATTTCCTGGTGCCGTCGGCCTTTGAAAGCTGCACATTCTCCTGTTTTAACGCGGTATACACGCATTCATTTTTTATGGTTTCCCGAAATGCGGCGGAAATGTCCGTCATTTCGTCTACGGACGCCGCAAGCTTCTTATGCATCCACAGAAAAAGCTGTTTTGCCCGAAACGGCTTCTGCCCGTATTCCGTTACGAAAGCCGTCAGTTCTTTTAAGTTCATTGATTTTAGTTCCGGTTTGTGCATTTCCATGATTCTCTCCTCTGGCATGCGGCCGCACAGCTTTTATGTACGGATAAGCTTTGCAATATAAAACCCGTCCATATCGCCTTCGTCCGGAAAAAACTGCCGTTCAAACACACACTGGAACGAAGGGTTTTGCTGTAAAAACCACTTTGTATTTTCTTCATTTTCCATGCGGTTTATCGTACAGGTGGAATAAAGCAGCACGCCCCCCGGCTTGACGCACAGGCAGGCGGCCGTTAATATCTCCCGCTGCAAAAGCGACAGCGCACGTTCTTTTTCCGGCGTCATACGGTAGCGGATCTCCGGCTTTTTTCTCAGCACGCCAAGGCCGGAACAAGGCAGGTCTGCAAACACAACGTCCGCCTTTTTTGCATCCGCGCCGTCCGCAATGCGCGCGTCCTTTTGTACGGCGCGGACATTGTCAAGGCCGCACCGGCTGATATTTTCCTCGATTAAACGCACCTTATACCCGGTCAGATCCCTTGCTTCCACAAGCCCTTTCCCCTGCATCAGTTCCGCCGCATGCAGGCTTTTCGAACCGGGAGCGGCACAGACGTCTATCACATAATCCCCGGGCTTTGGGGCCGCAATATGGGCCGCCAGCATGGAACTTACGTCCTGCACCGTAAATTTTCCTTCCAAAAATGCCGGGACAGCGGACAGGTAATCATAACCAGACAGATACATAGCGTAATCAAAATCCGGAAATTCCGGCAGGCAAACCGGCTCCGCCGTCATCCCGTCTTGTTCCAGTTCCTGTTTTAGTTCCCCGGCAGACGCGCGCATCCGGTTTGTCCGGATTGCAGTCCTTGCTTCCCGCAAAAAAGCCCCGGCAACCGACTTTGCTTTCTGACTGCCGTAATCCGCGCTCCACTGGCGGAGTATCCATACCGGAACCGAACAGCGTACCGCCCACGCTTCCAGCGAATCCCCGTCTTCACCGGGCCGGCCTAATACGTCCGGGTTTCGGCAGACGCTTCGCAGCACGCCGTTTACAAAGCCTTTTAAATTCCCAAAGCCTTTTTTGGCCGCCAGCTTTACGGCCTCGTTGCAGGCGGCGGAATCCGGCACCGTATCCATATATTTTATCTGGTATACGCCCATGCGCAGAATACAGCGGATAGCGGGCTTTAGTTTGTTTATCTTGACCGATGAAAACCTGCCGATTATTTCATCCAGTTCCAGCTGCCGTTCTAACGTCCCTTCGCAAAGCCTGGTCAAAAACGCGCGTTCGCTCTTGGCCAGGTACTGATGCTTGCCCAACACGCCAGACAGCGCAATATGGCTGTATTCCTCTTCTTTTTCCACGGCAAGCAAAACCTCAAACGCCAGATGCCGCAGGTTTATCCCGTCAGTTGTCATTTCTTCCCCCAAACAAAAGAACCAGGCGAAGAAGCTGCAAAATAGCCGCCGCCGCGCCGGCAACATACGTAAGCGCCGCCGCGCCAAGCACTTTTCTGGTCTGTTTTAACTCCCCGGAATTTAAAATCCCCGAAGTTTCCAGAATATTAAGCGCCCGCCCGGAAGCGTTAAATTCCACCGGAAGCGTTACCAGCTGGAATAAAACGGCAAATGAAAAACATATAATCCCGATTTGAATCAGCAGCGCCCCGGTACTGCTTGTAAAAAACATCCCGGCCAGAATCAAAGGCCAAGCAACGGCCGATCCAAAATTAGCGGCCGGGACAATCGCGCTTCGGATCGAAAGCGGCGCATAATTCTTCTGATGCTGGATCGCATGGCCGCATTCGTGCGCGGCTACGCCAACCGCAGATACCGAAGCGGAGCCGTAAACCGTGTCGGACAAATTCAGCGTTTTGTTCCGCGGATCGTAGTGATCCGTCAAACTGCCCGGCACATGCCGGATTATCACATCATAAATTCCCGCCATATGCAGGATCCGCTCCGCCGCCTGCGCGCCCGTCATGTTGCTCATACTGCGGCAGCGGGAATATTTGCGGAACGTCCCCTTGACCCGGGCAGACGCAAACAAAGAAACAAGCGCCCCGATAATGACCAGAACATAAGTCGGATCCCACCATCCATAATAACCGTATCCCATATCAGTTCCTCCTTATCTATGACAGCCGCATGCCGGCCGCAGCCTTATAGCCCCGCAAAAACGCTTCCGTATCCATCCTTTTTTTGCCTTCTAACTGTACTTCCAGCAAAGAAAGTATCCCGTCTGCCGTCTGCACCCGCAGTTCCTTTCCGGTAACTTCGGTTATTTTGCCCGCGTCTTTTGGACTGCCTCCCGGTTCCGCTTTTGCACGCCATATTTTCAGCGTTTTTCCGTTGATATGCGTAAAAGCGCTCGGCCAGGGATTTAATCCCCGCACCAAACGTTCTATGGCCCGGGCGGGCTGCTGCCAGTCAATCTGTCCCATCTCTTTTCGGATCATGCCCACATGCGTCGCTTTTGATGCATCCTGCGGTGTATAAACAGCCGAACCTTCCTCTATCAGGCGCATCGTATGCACGCAGAGCTTCGCCCCGGCCTGCGCCAGGCGCAAAAACAGGCTTCCTCCCGTCTCATCCTCCGAAAGCCGCACCTCTTCCCGCTCGATCATATCCCCGGTATCCAGGCCTTCGTCCATACGCATCGTCGTCACCCCGGATACGGCGTCCCCGTTGATTACGGCCCACTGGATGGGCGCGGCGCCCCTGTATTTGGGCAGCAGCGAAGCATGTACGTTTACGCAGCCAAACCTGGGAATCTGTAAAAGTTCTTTTGGCAGAATCTGGCCAAACGCCGCCACAATGATAATATCCGGCGCATATTCCTTTATATGGCCGATACATTCCGCATCCCGAACGCGTTTCGGCTGGTATACCGTAAGGCCGTGCGACAGCGCGCATTCCTTAACCGGGGGAGGCGTAAGGACATTTCCCCTGCCCTTAGGCTTATCCGGCTGCGTTACGACAAGCGCCGCCTCATGTCCCGCAGACAGTATTTCCTCAAGCGTTGCGACCGCAAAATCCGGCGTCCCCATAAAAACCACACGCATAGTTATTCTTCCTCCTCATCGGTCACATCATAAATATCCCCTTCTACAAATTCCGTATACACATGGCCGTCAAGATGATCGATTTCATGGCAGATTGCCCGCGCCAAAAGTTCCGTAGCATCCACCTCAAACTCCTTCATATCTTCATCATATGCCCGTGCAACCACATGGTTTGGCCTTGTCACCTGCCCCGCTTTGCCGGGAAGGCTTAAGCACCCTTCCCCTGCGGTCTGCGTCCCGTCCGAGGCAAGTATGCGCGGGTTAATCATCACAAGCGGCCCGTCGCCGATATCAATCGTCACAACCCGCTTTAAAATTCCAACCTGCGGAGCCGCAAGCCCCACCCCGTTTGCTTCATACATTGTTTCCAGCATATCCGATATCAGCGTGGAAATTTTGGGGGTAACCTCCTTAACTTCCCTGCATGGTTTGCCAAGTGCCGGGTCTCCTAACATCCTTATCGTCCGAAGCGCCATAATTCCTCCTCACCGTGCCGCTTTTTGCGCACTGTACTTTCTTTATTTATATTCCCAGCGCTTTTGCCAAATAGCCAAGCGCAGATGCGCGCAGAAGCTTTTTTATGCCCAAAAGCTCGTCTTCCGCCGCAATGCCCGCATCCGCCAGCAGGGACTGCGCGCGCAAAGCCGTCGAATATTCAAACGGCAGCGTAATCAGCCTCAGCAGCAATGCAAATAAAAAACACAAAATTCCAAAATTAACCAGTATCCAGTTTTTGCCAAACAAATAGCCGATAACAATCAGCGGCCATGCCAATATCGGAAAAAACTCTGCCAGCGGAACGGCCGTCCGCTGAAATTTATACATGCCCCTGCCTTTTTGGCGGGGAACCAGATGCGCGCAGGTATGCGCCGCCACGCCGGCCGCGCCAACCGAACGGTAAGCAAACACAGCGTCCGACAACTGTATTTTCTTTTCGGCTTCATTATAGGCGTCCGTCTTGTTGCCGGGTTTATGGCATACCGGTATTCCCCGGTTGCCCATTTTCTCCAGAATGCGCGCCGCCGCCTGTTCGCCGGTAATTCCGGCCGCGTTGTCCCGGCAAAAATACCTGCGGTATGTAACGTTGGCATAAATGGCCAAAATCAGGCATACAGACGCTCCAAGCGCAAACGCGCCGTAAAAGATTAGCCACCATCCATAGTGCCCAATATATTCGTTTATCATTCCAAACCCCCTTACATCCCATTCATCGGATTAAAATCAAATGCAATGCTTATCTGCTGTTTTTCTGCAGAAACGGCGAACTGTTCCACTTTATCTTTGATCGCTACCAAAACGTCATACGCTTCATGTTTCAGATAAATCACCTTGCGGTACAAATCATTCACTTTGGCCACGGTAGCGTCTGCCGGGCCGATAATCCTAAGCCCGGGCGCCCTTATCCGGTGCAGCCAGCCCGATACGCGCCCTGCGGCGTCCGCCGCCGCATCCTGGCTGGCAGACGAAATGGCCAGCAGAGCCATATGCGCCGCCGGCGGATATTTCAGCAGCGTGCGCATGGAAATTTCTTCTTTATAAAAAGCCTCATAATCCTGCATCTTAGCCGCCCGGATACTGTAATGCGACGGGTTGTATGTCTGGATTACCACCTCGCCGGGCTCGCATCCCCGCCCTGCGCGGCCCGCCGCCTGCGTCAAAAGCTGAAACGTCCGTTCCGCCGCCCGGTAATCCGACGCATACAAAGATAAATCAGCCGCAAGGATACCCACTAGCGTAACGTTTGGAAAATCATGCCCTTTTACAATCATCTGCGTCCCGATTAAAATATCCGCTTCCTGGTTGGCAAACGCGGACAGGATCTTTTCATAGCCGTCCTTGCCTCTGGTCGTATCCAAATCCATGCGCAGCGCCCTCGCAGACGGAAACCGCTTTTTCACAATTTCTTCTATCCGCTGCGTCCCTGCTTTAAAGCCGCTGATATAAACCGAACCGCACTCGGGGCATTTTGGGGGAGCCGCCTTAGAGTATCCGCAGTAATGGCACACAAGCTTTCCGGGCAAAGCCGGCTCCCCCGCTCTTTTGGCAGCCTTATGCAGGCTTAACGACACGTCGCAGTGCGGGCATTTTATGACGTGCCCGCAGGCGCGGCAGGATACAAACCCGGACATCCCCCTGCGGTTTAAAAACAACAGAACCTGCTGCTTTTTGGCCAGGCGCATTTCGATCAGGTTCTGCAGTTTTACGCTTAAAACCGAACGGTTCCCGCTTTTTAATTCTTCGCGCAAATCAACCACATGACAGACAGGCAGCGGCTGCCTTGCGGCCCGCATTTTCATTTCAAGCAATCTGTAATCGCCCGAAAGCGCTTTATAGTAACTCTCTACAGACGGCGTGGCCGATCCGAGTACCACAGAAGCGGAGCAAAGCTTCGCGCGTGCAATAGCCGTTTCCCTGGCATGATATTTCGGCAGCGTTTCGCTTTTATAGCTGCCCTCATGCTCCTCGTCTATAATAATCAGACCCAGATTGGAAAACGGGGTAAACAGAGCCGACCTCGGCCCTATCATAATGTCTATTTCACCGTTTTTGGCACGCAGGAACTGATCGTAGCGTTCTCCGGCGGATAATCTTGAGTTCATTACGGATACCCGGCTGCCGAACCGCCCGTAAAAACGCATTACCGTCTGGTAGGTCAGCGCAATTTCCGGTATCAGCATAATCGCCTGCCTGCCTGCGGACAAAACTTCCGCAATCAGTTCCATATAGACCTCCGTCTTGCCGCTGCCCGTCACGCCATGCAAAAGATACGTCCCGCAATTCCCGTTTTGCATATCAAAACGCACAGCCTCCACCGCCTTCTCCTGCTCCCCGTTCATCCTAATCCTGCTTACGCCCGCCTTTGCATAGGCAATCGGATTGCGGTAATCCGTTTCTTTTTCCACCTTTAAAATCTGCCGTTCTTCCAAAGCCCGTATGACAGCCGGGGAAATATTCAGCTTCTGCGTAACCACCTCATACGAAAGCGACGGATACAAAAGCAGTTCCTTTAACAGCCTTGCCCTGGCCGTATTGTGTTTTTGCACAAAAACGTCAAGCTGCCGCGCCGCCGCTTCCCGTTCCATTACCAGTTTTAACGTACGCTTTTCCCTCTGTTTTGTTTTGTGCTTCACAGGAATCACGGTTTTTAACGCCTGGTTCATCGTACCGCCGTAATTTGTCCGCATAAAAGCCGCTAAAGCGATAAGCTGCGCCTCAATGGCGACGGCGTCCGTTACGACGGAGCCGATGTCCTTGATCCGGCCGACGTCAAACTCCGCCCGATCGGTTACTTCTACGACAAATCCCCGAATCCTGCGGTTCCCGTTCCCGAACGGAACCTCCACCTGTACGCCCGGGTAAATCTGCGCGCACAGTTTTTCCGGTATCCGGTACTGAAACGTACGATCCAGTTTTTCATGGGAAATATCTATAATTACATTGGCATAAAATGCCATCCTACCACCTGCTCTTTTGCCTTACACCGCCATACCCAGCTCCCGTAAAACCTCCGCAATTAAAACCCTTTCGTCCATCGGATGTTTCACTCCCCGGATCTCCTGGTAATCCTCATGCCCTTTCCCGGCCAGCACAATAACGTCTCCCGGCCTTCCATGTGAAATCACATACCGGATTGCCTCCTTGCGGTCAATTATTTCCACATACTTCCCGTCTGTTTTTGAAATACCGGACTTAATATCGTCTATAATTGCCTGCGGCTCTTCAAATCTGGGGTTATCCGACGTAATCACCGTAAGATCCGAAAGGCTGCCGGAAACCTCCCCCATTTCAAAACGCCTGGCCCTTGCGCGGTTGCCGCCGCACCCAAACAGGCAGACCAGACGGCCCGGATTATATTCCCGCAGCGTAACCAGCAGGCTCTTTAAACTCATGGCATTGTGCGCATAATCTATCATCAGCGTAAATTCGTCGGAAACCTTTACCATTTCAATCCGGCCTTTGGTCTTCGCTTTTAAAAGCGCCTGCTTCATAATATCCGTACCGACGCCAAAATGGCTGCAAATGGCAACGGCCGCCAGGGAATTATACACGCTGAACCTGCCCGGCACATCCACTTCCACTGAAAAATCCATCCGGCCGGACACCCTGTATGAAACTCCCAGGCATCCCGGCTTTGTCACAAGTTTCATATCCGACGCGCAAAAATCCGCCTCTTTTGAAAACCCAAACGTCTCCGCCCGGCAGCTGTGGTTTTGAAGCATATCCCGGTAATGCTTATCATCCGCATTGAGTATCCCAATCCGGCACTGGCCAAAAAGAAGGCTTTTACACGTTAAGTACTCTTCAAAGGAAGCATGTTCGTTTGGCCCGATATGATCCGGTTCTATGTTCGTAAAAATTCCCATTTCAAACGTAAAGCCCGCTGTCCGGCGCATCATAAGCCCCTGGGAAGAAACTTCCATTACACAGCAGGCGCAGCCCGCGTCAAGCATCCTGCTAAAATACTGTTGGATAAGATAAGATTCCGGCGTCGTATTTGCAGACGGGATGGTTTCATCCCCAATGACCGTTTCAATGGTGCCGATCAGACCCGTTTTTAAGCCGGCGCCTTCCAGAATGGATTTTACCATATAAGTCGTTGTGGTTTTTCCCTTCGTCCCGGTAATTCCGATTACCTTAAGCTTTTTGGCCGGATGATCAAAATACGCCGCCGACAAAACGGCCAGCGCATAACGGGTATCTTTTGTCCTGATAACCGTAACCCCTTCCGGAGCCAAAACATCCTCGGACACAACGACAGCCGCCGCGCCGGCCCCAATCACCTCCGGCAGAAAACTATGCCCGTCCGAAACCGCCCCTTTTAAGCACACAAACAAACATCCGGGCGACGCTTTCCTGGAATCGTAAACCAGTTCCGTAATCCTCATCTGCACATTGCCCTGCATACGCTTGTAATCAAGCCCTTCCAGCAATTGTTTTAAATCTCTCATGCTATGCCCCTTTTCTTTTGCCGGATATCTATTAAAATATCCGGTGAAATTGCACTCGTATTATTATATGATAGAATGAAGCATTTTACAAGTATGTAATCTCCCGCCTTTGCATATTCTGCTACAAACAGGAAACATGCAATTTCTTTGAACCTTTTTCATTGTTATTACCATTACTAAGTGAAGGGCAATCATAAGACGTCTTATCAAGGTGAACCATATGACAAAAACAGAACTGGAAAACTGCATACATGACTACGGAAAAGAAATTTATTCTTTCTGCAGAAGCATTACATTTCATTTACAGGATGCCGACGATTTATTTCAGGATACCTTTTTAAAAGCTATGGAACTTATCAGCGACATTGACTATGAAAAGAACCCGAAAAGCTACCTGCTTTCCGTCGCATACGGGCTGTGGAAAAACAAAAAAAGGAAACACGCGTGGCGAAACCGCATTGCCGCTGTGTTTTCCCTGACGGAGGAACTGGATTTTGACAGTTTTCATACGCCGCCTGATTCTCTGGAACAGGAATTTTTAAAAAAAGAAGAATCCGATTTGGTGCGCCGTGCGGTATCCCGGCTCCCGGAAAAATATAAGTTCCCGATTCTTCTCTTTTATATGGAGGATTTACCCATAGCGCAGATTGCTTATATTTTGAAAATACCCGTCGGAACTGTAAAGAGCCGCCTGCACCAGGCAAGAAAATTATTAGAAAAAGAACTGGAGGCTGTTTTAGATGAAAAACATACATGACATATTAAATCAGGCCCTTGCTCCAGAGAACGAGCCAAGCGATTGGCTGATCCAGAACATTCTCGCACAATCTAAGGAGGTAACGCCTATGAAAACAACGCATAACAGAAGATTTGCAACTGCCGCGCTCTCGTGCGCTCTCGTGCTTGGCATCGGTTCTCTAACCGTTTACGCCGCATGGAACTACCTAAAACCCGCCCAGGTCGCCGAACAAATCGGGGAAGACGCCCTAAGGGATGCATTTTCCGGGGAAAACGCCATTTATATGAATGAAACGCAAAGCTGCGGGGGATATGACGTAACGCTGTTAGGCATTACAAGCGGCAAAAGCCTGACCGAATACAAATATTGGGCCAACGATCACAGCGTAACTTCCGGATACAGCGAAGACTCTATGCCAAAAGAATGGAAAGACGGGCTTATCGAGCAAAACGACAGGACCTATGTCGTCTTTGCCATAAAAAACGAAAGCCAGACGCCATCCTGCGGCTTTGACGGTTTTTCGATTTTTCCGGTAGTAGAGGGATACGATTATGAAACCTATTCCGGTATGTTTGAAAATGCAAGCGGCGGGCATCAAACGGAACAGGACGGCGTTTTATACTTTATGTACGAATGCAACAATTTAGAAAAGTATGCCGATCACGCCGTTTACATGTGTATTTCCGACGACTCTCCCGCTTTCAGCGAATACTCTTATATTTATGACAATGCATCCGGCACGCTTGCCAGAAATGAGGAATACGAAGGGCTGAACGCGTTATTTTCCCTGCCTTTGGACGCTTCCAAAGCCGATCCGGACGCAGCGAAAGAAGAGGTAAAAGAATATGAAGCACGTCAGAAAAGACTTGCGGAAGAACCGGGGAAGCCGTTTGCGGAATGGATTCAAAAAGCTTACGATTTTGTGGAACAAATTACGCCGGAAAACATTGACGCGTATGCAACGCCGATTACGGAGGAAGGCGCTACCCTGACCTTTGCCCCGGACAACCAGGGAAGAGTGGATATCAGCTATATGTTCCAGGGCAACGGTTCCCGCATCTATATCCGGCCGGAAGAATTGTTTGAAGACGGAAAAACGCAGGCCGTTTCTTCGACCGGCGCGTCCAGCGAAAGCCTCTCTTCCATTCTGGTGGAACATTTCACCTTAAATGAAGACGGAACCGTAACCTTACAGTTATACAGGGCAAATTTTCCGGACTAAAAAAAGAGGGCTTACGCCCTCTTTTTTAATTCCTGGCAGCCTGAAATTCTTCTTCGCTGCCGTAAATCCCTATCTTATCCTCGGCATCGTTTAACACGATACATATACATGTCTTTCCCGGATTTAACTCCAGTTCGTTCCCGTCCGCGTCGTAATAGGTTCCGACGCCGTCTTCCACTTCTTTGACCCAGGTAATGTCGATGGCTTTGCCGTTTGAAATATATTTTCCGGTTCCTCCGTATGACGCGGTTTTTACATCCAGATATTTCCCGTCCGGCTCTACTTTATAATCGCAGACCTGGAAAATCACGTTTTTAAACGCAAGCTGCTCGCTGTTGTTGCCGTCTACATGAGCCGCTTTGTACTGATATCTCTCATACAGCCCGGTTTCTTCATTATAGACAAACCAGGGCTTGTTTACCAGATAGCCGGGTTCCACGACAGCCGCGTCCGTCCCGTTTTCAAGCGTACGCCCTTCCGGCACAAAGCTGAATTTGTTTTTGTATGCAGGAGCGTGTTCGGTCCTATAGCCCCTCTTTTCAATTCCGGCTATTACGCTTTCGCCGTTGATATAGGCATTGTGCGGGGACTTCCTGGTTTTGTCACGGTAAAATGTGACGTTTTCCAAATCGCCGTCAAGGCCGTTTAAGTCGTCTAAGCTTTTTAACATTTCTGTCGCGTAGATAGCCTGTCCGTAATGTACATAGATGGCTTCAAATTCATTGGACAGATACGCATAATAATGACGGCAGCTGCGGACTGACATAACAGTCGGAAGATTTGCATAATCCTGATAAAGCGTCATCAGCCTGGTCAGCCCTCCTTCTGCCGGGGCTTCAATTATCACATCCGCCGCGGACGTACCGTACTGAGGCATAGCGTCCGTCGTGTTGCCTATCATGCATGAAACCGGCCTTTGGGCTGCAAGCGCCTCGTCCATCGGCTCCCCGGTAAGCGGATTGACGCTTCCGGTTATAACGGGTTCTGTTTCCGTTTCGGCCGGTATTTCCAATTCGGTTTCTTTTGGCTCCGTGTCAATCACCGCTTCCGTTTCCGGCTCCGTAATATCTTTTTCTTTTTTTCCGCACCCGGAAAATATCATGCAGCAGACCGCCGCAAAAAGAATGGCTTTTTTCATGTGTTTCATCTTTTTCCTCCTGTCATCTTAAAATACCCATCGCATTTAAGATTTGTTCTTGTTTTTTTTCCATACATGCAGCGTCTTCCGGATTTATGTGGTCATAACCCAGCAAATGCAGCACACTATGTACCACTAAAAATGCAAATTCCCGCTTTTCACTATGCCCGTACTCGTTTGCCTGCTCAAAAACTTTCGGGACGCTGATTACAATATCGCCCAGCATCGCTTCCCCGCTGTCCGGATCGAAATTATCCTCCGGGCTTTTTGCCAGGCAGGAAAAATCCCCGGCTTTGGAAAGGGAAAGCAGCGGAAACGACAAAACATCCGTGGGCTTGTCTATCTGCCGAAAACGGCTGTTGATCTCTTGTATGGACGCATTGTCGGTTAATGTCAGGCTGACCTGCGCTTCGTACGGAAACTTCTCGTAATCCAAAACATAGGATACCGCGTCCTTCGCCAGTTTGCGGCAGTCAAAGTCAAACTGCACCGTTGTCTCTTCTTCCAGCTGTATTGTCATATTCTGTCTCCTCACATACCAGAAATTCCCTGACTTTTAAAAACTGATTCATGCTAAGCCCGGACTCGTCATAAATCCCCGTCCCGGACAATTCGTTTAACGTCTGGTAAATAACCATATCCTGATTCCAGTCCGTAGAAAGATTCTGCCGGTTTAGCATTTCTATTTTATTGATACAGCAGTCTACCATATGGACAATAGCGGACTCTCTGGTGGACGGCAGCTTTTTTTCTCCGTTGTATTCGGCCAGGATTTCAATGACCGCTTCCGGAAAACAGCCTTCCTGCGCCAGCCGCACGCCGTTTTCCACAACAGGATCCCCTTCCAGAAGCCCCAGGCGGTAATAAAACCCGGCCGCGGACGCAACCGGCTCGTTGGCGCCGATTAAAGCCGCGCACTTTGCGCAGATGGTAGCCGCCCGGACAGCGCGTATATATTCTACCCTGGAATAACGCTTAATATCTACCACATAAGGATAATCTTCATCAATAATTTTTTCGTATACGCCGATATCGTCCTGATTTTTCCTGTCATATACCCGATCCGCCAGAAGCATATACAGTAATACGGCGGCTGCTCCAAGAACAAAGTTTGTAAAAATCAGGCTCATATTGCCCTTCCAGTAGGTAAGGTAATCAAACAGAGTCGGTATACAGACCGATACGGACAGCAAAAGGACGCAGCCCCAGGGGCGCATTTCCTTTTCACGCATTGTCTTTGCAAGCTGCGCCCCAATCAGAATCTGAACGCAGAAAGAAGCAAACGCGAAAAAATTGGCTCCTTTGGCAATACACAGCAGCATGCATAAAAAAACGTTCAGGGTGATTGCAATCTCCGCGTTTGATACCATTGCCAAAAACAATGCCGCCGCTGCCGCCGGATAAAAAAATTCCGGCACGAAGCTAAAGGCAAACACCGCAGCGCATAAAATGCCGTACCAGTCCGCTATCCTGCCGTAATGATCCGCGCGGCTGCTTCCAAGCTTTGCGTCAAGCCGGCTGCTCTCAAGCATGTACAATACCACCGACAAAAATACAACGTCCGTAATGATATAAATAACAGCCCCCTCAAGCCCAGAGCGTCCCATGGCAGCCAAAAGCAGCGACAGTAAAACCGTCAGCGTGACAATAATTGAATAGTGTTTTACACGTTTTGTGGGCATTTTTTGTTTCATTGCTTTCTACCTGCCTGTCTGATTTTCTTTTTTTCCTGCAGGTTTTCGTAATCTTCATACGCCTTGACAATTTTTTGTACAAGCGGATGGCGCACCACGTCGCTGCCCGTCAGTTCACAGATTCCGATATCCTCTACCCTGCGAAGCACTTTTAACGCAACGTCGAGGCCGGACTTTGCTCCGGGCGGCAGATCTTTTTGCGTCGCGTCTCCGGTAACGACTACCTTTGACCCAAACCCAATCCTGGTCAGAAACATTTTCATCTGGGCCGGCGTGGTATTCTGCGCCTCGTCCAGAATAATAAATGCGTTGTCAAGCGTACGCCCACGCATATAGGCAAGCGGCGCCACCTCAATCAGCCCTTTTTCCGTATTGCGTGCAAAGCTTTCCGCTCCCATAATCTGATAAAGCGCGTCATAAAGCGGCCTTAGATACGGATCGATTTTGCTCTGCAAATCTCCCGGCAAAAAGCCTAACTTCTCACCCGCTTCTATAGCCGGACGGGTCAGGATTATCCGCGCCACATCCTCGTTTTTAAAAGCCGTAACCGCCATTGCAATCGCAAGGTACGTTTTCCCGGTTCCTGCCGGCCCGCATCCAAAAACAATCATCTTTGACCGAATCGCATCCACGTACTTCTTCTGGCCCAATGTCTTTGGCTTAACCGGCTTTCCCTGGATCGTATGGCAGATGCAGTCCCGGTCGATTTCCACAATCGCCTCCGTATTATCTTCCATTGCAAGGGAAATTGCATAATTGACGTTTTGTTCCGTAATGGCGTTTCCCCTTCTGGATAACTCAAGAAGCTGCCCGAACACATTGGAAGCATTGCGGATACCGCCGCCGCTGCCAATCAGCCGGACAGAATCATTGCGCGCCACAACCGTTACATGGAACGCTTTTTCAATTTTTTTTATATAACTGTCAAACTGCCCGAATACATTTGCCATGTGCTCCGGCGGAATGTTTAAATTCAATTCAGTCAGACTCATCCTCCGTCAGCCTTTCATCCGTAGATATTTTCTTTGGTTCGGCAGGTTCGTACCTGCCGATTTTTTCAACCGCAGTAATCACGCCATAGACTTTGCACTGGTTGCCTGCAAATTCTATCATAACATTTTTATCTGTGATTTCAATACCTTTTTCCTCTAATTTTTGCAAAAACTGCGAAATATTTTGTCCCGCCTTCTTTTTGGCCTCTTCTTTTGTCAGCGTTACCTTTTCATATCCGCACGCATAATACGTGGTTTTTTCCAGAATTACCGGAATATAATAGTCCTTTGCAAGCGCAAGCTGCCGGCTTTCCGTGTAAGAAATAAAAGAAGCGTCTTTTTGAAACGCCGAAGGAAACTTCAGCTGGTAAGAAAACAGGCTTAAGCTGTAACTGCTTTTTCCTTCCCCGACGCGCACCTTGTGATTGTACTGCATCGGAAAGCTGTCCTGGTAAGTATATGTGGTCTGTCCGTAAATATCCGCGTCAGAAGGCACAAACACATAATTTACAATCTCATTGCTGTCATTGTAAATATCCAGCTGGCTGCTGACCAATATATCCCCTTCTTTTACCTCACTGCCGGCTTTCACAAGCGGCGTGCCTTTTCTGGTGATAATGGACGTAACCGTCGCGTCCTTATCCGCAACGATATGGTACGCCCCGTCCAGCCGCTTTGTATTTTCTTCCATTTCCTTTTTTGCAATCAGGTTCTCCTGTATATCGATCGTCATTTTGGCCCCGCTCAAACGCACGGACGCCCAGATCACGTCCTCGTAATCCGTCCGAAGCGCCTCCTCAAGCGCATCACAGTCAATCCCGCTTTTTTTACTGCCAAACGAAGCGTTTTTCTCCTCCAGAAAAGCCAGGATGGCGTCGTCCGTAATCAGGGAATTTCCGTTGATGTCAATCAGCCATACAAACGTCGTCAGATACATCAAGAACCCGACGCCCAGAAAAATCCCGGCAAAATAAAGCTTCCTTTTCCGGTAACGGTACAAAAAAAACGGGAAGCCAACCCGGTTTCGGATCGTAACCCTTGTCTTTGTTTTTTTCAGCAGCGGTTTTAACCTGCGGTAGCCTGCTATACTAATATGAAATTCGTAGCATCCGTCCTGATTTTTCAAATCCCAGATCAGGATATTGTGGTTGCTGCACAGATTTAAAAAACGTTCGGGGGAATACCCGCTTAATCGCACCAGTAAAAAACCACGGAAAAATTTAATCATCGAAAGGAACATGGCTGTCTCCTAATCTTCGTACAATACGGAGTCAATCCGTCCGGTTATTTTCATTTCTTCGTTGGTGTAATAGCTGATGTGCAGGTTTTTCCCGCGTATGATAAGCCTGCAGGTTTTCGCCTGAAGGCTTATATGGTTTTGGGTATATTCTAAAATTCCCCTGTAATTTTCAATTAACAACTCCTGGCGGCCGGTAATGGAAACCAAAACGGCGCCATACATCAGATCTTTGGGAAGCTCTAAAGATTCCACAAAGCCTTCTTTCCATTTTCCCAAGTTTAATTTGCCCATGGTTATCTATATGTAAGAAGACGGCGGATTATTCTTATTTGGGAACGCCGTCTACGATCCGTTTTATCATGGGAACGGGTTTTGTCTTTTCGTCCGTAATCTGATATGCTTTTTGCACCTGCCTTACGGCGGATTTCCCCTTTGTTTCGCTGTTGGCGTAAACGACTGCGAGCGGTTCCCCTTTTTTTGCGTAATCGCCTCTCTTCTTTTTTAGATAAACGCCGACGGACAAATCAATCGGACTATCTTTTGTTTCGCGTCCCCCGCCCAGCCTCATACAAGCCGCTCCGACGCCGTGGGCGTCGACGCTTTTTATGTAACCCTCTCTGGGAGCGCATACGCTAAGCGCGTAAGAAGTTTTGGGAAATTTTTCCGTATCCCAGACATAAGACGCATCGCCGTCCTGCGCCGCGATAAAATCTGCAAATTTTTGTTTTGCGGCGCCGGACGCGATGCATTTCTGCATCATGTGCAAAGCCTCCGATTCATTGGAAGAAACCCCGGCAAGCGTCAAAATTTTGCTGCCGAGCGCATATACCACTTCCATAAAATCTTTGGGGCCGTTGCCGGAAAGCGCGTCTATGGCTTCCACCACTTCCAGAGTGTTTCCTACGGCATTGCCTAACGGCTGATCCATATCCGTAACGACAGCGGCCGTTTTTTTGCGCGCCATAATACCGATGCGCACCATAGTTTCCGCCAGCTTCTGCGCTTCACTCAGGGTTTTCATAAATGCGCCGGAACCGGTTTTAACATCTAATACGATAATATCGCTGCCAGACGCCAATTTTTTGCTCATAATACTGCCGGCAATCAAAGACATCTGGTCTACGGTTGCAGTTACGTCCCGCAGGGCGTAAAGCTTTTTGTCGGCGGGTACTAAATTGGCAGTCTGGGAAACTACCGCAAGCTTTAAGGAATTGACGTTTTTTATAAAAGTTTCTTCGTCAAGCGCCGCCGTAAAGCCGGGGAAGCATTCCAGCTTATCGATTGTACCGCCCGTAAACCCAAGGCCGCGCCCGGACATTTTTGCCATTGGGACGCCAAGGCAGGCAATCACGGGGGCAAGGGTAAGCGTCGTCTTATCGCCGACGCCTCCCGTACTGTGTTTGTCCGCCGTAATCCCCTCTATCTGCGACAAATCCAAACTGTCGCCGCTGTCACGCATAGCAAGGGTAAGCTCTAAGGTTTCTTCGTCGTCCAGCCCGACAAAACAGATTGCCATCGCCATAGCGGACATCTGATAATCCGGAATTTCGCCTTTTGTATAAGAAAGCACCATCCAGCGAATTTCTTCGGCGGACAGCGCACTTCAGATCGTACATCCGCATAGGCTTTAATCCTGTTCTACGATTTCTTTGTAAAATTCGTAATAGTCGCTTCTTTTTTCTTTGGTAAACATAATAGCGCTCCTGGGATGGCGGTTTAAAACCCCGGTCATTAAGTACTGCAGATCGTAACCCCAGACTACGCCTTCTTCCCGCAGCTTTTTGATATGCTTGTCTATGAATTTAAATACCGGGGCTATTTTGTATTTGGGGTTGCGTAAGAACCCTAAAAGCAGTTCCATCGCACAATTGCCCGCGCCGCGCCCCATACCGGCATAAGTTCCGTCGAGCCAGTCTACGCCATCCCCGACGGCTTCTATCGTATTGGCAAAAGCAAGCTGCTGATTATTATGGGCGTGGATGCCAACCTTCTTGTTGTATTTTGCAGCAAAGTTCATATAGGTATCCGCAATACGCGCAATCTGCTCGGGATAGAGCGCGCCATAGCTGTCTACGATATAAAACACATCAACCGGAGTCTGCCCCAAAATATCAAGCGCTACGGCAAGGTTTGTTTCCTGCGTATTGGAAATCGCCATAATGTTGCAGCTTACTTCGTAGCCTTTATTTGCAGCGTCTTCGATCATATGCGCGGCCGTGGGGATGGTATTCAAATAGGTCGCCACGCGGATCAAATCGACGGGGCTGTCAGCCCGGTCCACGATATCGGTTTTGTAATCGCAGCGTCCCACATCCGCCATAACCGCAATCTTTAAGTCTGTGTCATTATCTCCTACAATAGCGCGGATATCTTCGTCTTTACAGAATTTCCATTTGCCGTATTTGCTCTCTTCAAACATTTCCCGGGAAGCTTTATAGCCAAATTCCATATAATCAACGCCTGCCTTGATATTTGCACGGTAGAGATCTCTTACAAATTCGTCTGTAAAATAAAAATCGTTGACCAGGCCGCCGTCCCGCAGAGTAGCGTCCACGACGCGGACATCGGAACGGTAGTCCATTAATTTGGATAATTCTTTCATATAATTGGTCTCCTGTCTGTTGTTATTTGATTGGATCCCGTTTATTATACGATACGGCAGAGTGTGCGTCAATGTGATTTCGCAACGGCTTATTTGAATTGTTTTTTAAATGCCCGTTTCCGGATTGTAGGTATGCCATCCGTGTATTTCGCAGTAAGGCACTGTCTTTCTGTACCACTCTTTGTACGCTTCCTCATATGCTTCCGGCACATATACATGACAGTAATTCGGAAGCTTTTCAAGTCCTTCTTCATTTGGATCGGACACTTCCGGCGGAACGCTGCCTGTAAAATAGACGTTACGGGCACGCAGCACATCAAAGCCCGGCGCTGTCACATATTTCAGGCCGCTCGGATAAACCACCTTTTCCAGAAAACCGTTTCGGAATATATCGCAATTGACCAGGCTGATATCCGGTGTCAGCTTTGTCACCAATTCGGATATCCGCAGTTCCCTTTTTTCATCCGCAATGGCAACCGCAAGGCTATTATCCGACTTCTTATAAATACACTGTCCGTCCCGTCCAAAAACCAGGTTGTTTTCCGATACCACTACATCCTTGATATTCATGTTATCCCCCCATGGATCCATGCTAAATGCCGCTTTCTCCATTTTGATAACGGAAGCCGGGATATGGATCGCAGGAGACATGGAACTGCCGAACGCATAGGATGTAATCCTTTTTACCCCGTCCGGGACTTTAAACTCCCTGCCCGCTGTCACCGCAAAAACCAAATCCCTGTTTTTTTTGCGGATTAAGCAGTTTCCTCTGACCTCGAACTTTTTGTTCTTTTTGGACAATCTGATATCCCTTAAGGACGGGCAGCCCCATAACGATGAATTTTCAAACGACTCCATCTGCTCCGGCAGAATAACGGTTTTTAATTTGCTGCATCCGTAAAAAGTATATTCTTCGATTTTTTTCACCTTTTTGGGAAGTTTAATCGTCGTCACCGAATTTAACCCGCTAAAGGCAGCCTGATCGATAACTTTTACCGTATCCGGAATCTGAATGGATTTCAGGGACGAAACGAAAGGAATGCCTTTGCCGTCCCAATTATTCCACGGCTCGACATATGTGTCGAATAACGTAGCGTACGCTTCGTCATCCTCCTCGCTGCCAAGTTCCGGACGTCCAAGCCTGGTAACCTTCTTACCCTGAATCGTCTTCGGAATGGAAAGGGTCCTGCTTTTCTTACTCTTAATTTTGATTTTGTAAATCCAGGCTTCTTTTCCGTTTTTGGAAGGGTGGATGTAATATGTAAACGCCCCTTTCGCCTGCACTTCTTTTTTTCCTGTATCCCATGCTCCTTTTTTTGCCGCGGCCTTTGTATCTGCAGCAGTCATGATCAGCATTGTAAACAATACTACACAAAATACGGTCATCCATCTTTTTTTCATAATTTGTTCCTCCTCCTCTGAAAATCTTCCAATACTCTTTTTACTGTACAATTACAGTAGCATATTTTTACTGTTTTGTGTTTTATTTGGCACACGAGGTATCCATATAGGCACGGAAAGCCATGGTAATCATTACCATCTGCCGGGAAGCAGAAAATGCCAGCAGGATCCGCCTGCTGGCACAAAAAGTTATACTTTGTCAATTATCTGGCTGACAGACAACAAAATATTTTCATCCGCTCATTCCATTTATTTTACAGACGCCTGTTTACGGATTATAGGTATGCCATCCGTACAACTGGGCGTAATTGTTATGTTTTTTATACCATTTTTTATATGCTTTCTCATATTTTTTCGGTACATATACATGGCAGTTAGACGGAAGTTCTATAAAAAATTCGTCATTCGTATCGACTACTTTCGGCGGGACGCTGCCTGTAAAATAGACGTTACGGGCATCAATCTCGCCAAATCCCGGCACGATCACACGTTTCAGGCTGCTTGGATAAACCAGCTTTTCCAGACTCTTTTCGCTTGTATTGCAATTTACCATGTTGATATCCGGCGTCAGTTTCTTCACCCGTTCGGATATCCGCAGTTCCCCTTTTTTGTCCGGGATAGCAACGGTAAGGCTTTTATCCGATTTCTTATAAATGCACTGCCCGTCCCGTGCGTATACCGGGTTCTTATTCGATATGGTGACATCCTTAATTTTGGCATTCTCCCAAAAGCCATAAATATTAAACGCCTTTCCCTCAATTTTGGCAACGGAAGACGGGATATGGATCTCGGAACACGAAGCGTTTCTGAACGCATAAGGTGTAATCGTTTTTACCCCGTTTGGGATTGAAAACTTTTTGCCGGTTGCCGCCGCAATTATTAAAGCCTTATTCTTTTTGCGGATTAAGCAGTTTTTCTTGACCTCAAACTGTTTGTTCTTTTTGGATAATTTGATGTTTTTTAAGGCGGGGCATGTCATCAGTGATGAATTTTCAAACAACTCCAATTGCTCCGGCAGGACGATGGTTTCTAATTTATCGCATCCGTAAAATGTAAAATCTTCGATCTTTTTTACTTTTTTGGGAAGCTGAATCGTTTTTACCGAATCCAGGCCGGCAAATGCAGCCCGATCAATGACTTCTACCGTATCCGGGATCTGGATGGATTTCAACTTCCCTGCCGCAGCATAAGCGCCGTTGCCGTCCCACACCCACTTGTGCCATGGCTCGATATATGTGCCGAATAATGTAGCGTACGCTTCATCAAGTTCCTCTTCCACACTGCCGCGTTCCGGGCGGCCAAGCCTGGTAACTTTTTTACCCAGGATGGTATCCGGGATAGAAAGATCCCTTCCTTTCTTTCCCTGAATCTCTATTTTGTAAACCCAGGCTTCTTCGCCGTTTTGGGAAGGGTGGATATAATATGTAAACGCCCCCTCCTTATACACTTCTGTTTCTTCATTCTTCCATACGCCAGTTTCTTCTTCTGCCTTTGTATCTGTGGCAGCCATGGCTAAAATTGTAAGCAAAGCAGCACAAAATATAGCCATCCATCTTTTTTTCATAATGTTATTCCCCCTATTTCACTTTAATCATGAATACTTGCCGAAGCAATTTTTTTGAGACTAGTATTTGCACCATTTTGAACCATATATGTGTATAATTTGCTTTTCATAAAATTATACTTATTATCTGACTTTTCCGGAAAAAGTAATAATCCATTTTCAATGTCAATCCAATCACCAGGAAGTTTTTGAAGAACACAATACACGACGTTCTCTAATATCCCTTTTGCCACTTTGTATCTTCTCTCACATTCACCAATATTGTCTGCTTCAGGATGATCTATTAACGTGTTATTAGTTTTTCTGTACGTATCATGGGCAAACGAATCACTAATATAGTGCATAGCTATGCCCCATATAAAATACTTTCTATTTTTTGCATCTGTTGCTGAATCTTTTCCATAATTTGCACCCACGGTAGTTCCATAAGTCCGATCCACATAGTTAAAAATCTGCTGCCAGGTTTTATCCAAAACCTTATAAGGCTCACCACTTTTCATAACAAAAGTATCCCTTATTGCTCTATACCTACTTAGAGTGGACATTCCAGGTATGGATTGCCACTTGTCATCCGTAAACGTGGATGTATCTCCAGATTTTAATGCGATTCTCGTAATAAATTCATAAACTGCAACAAAATTAACGCCAGATTTACCATGGAAGTTAGGTAATTTTGTATTATTCAGTTCGGAAATCCCGTCTGGATAAATAGCTCCTGTCTTCATAATTTTACATCTTTCACTGGTTATTGACAGTCCATTCTGAGCAATTCCATATTCAACAAGCTTCGGATGATCTTCATTTGTTTTCCATCTTCCACCCACATAATTCTCATCATCGCTTATATACTCAAAGGTTTCCGGCTCTTTGGTATTTTCAGGTAATTTGTCTTCACTTACGGAAGTGCCGTCAAAATTCTCCGCAAATTCATCATATATTTCTAATGCATACTCCACATCTAAAAGACCGCAGTCATCGCCGTTTGCTATATTTTTCGCACTATAAGAAAGTAATTGGCGAATAAATTCATTTGACTTCGAAGGATCCTTCTGCCACAACAAGGACGCCGCTCCGGTTACATGAGGAACTGAAATGCTGGTTCCCGCTGTAACAGTATTTCCTCCAAAATAGCTGATAACTTTAACATTCTCACCCGGAGCCGCTATTTCCAGTTCATCCCCGGTGTTGCTGAAATCCGTAATCTGTGCATCGGTTCCGGTAGCTGCCACCGCCATAACCTCCGGGAACGCAGCCGGATATTCCACATCGTCTGCACAGTTACCAGACGCCCCTATCATAAGAATTCCTGCTTCATATGCTTCCTGAACTGCATTTTGCAGCGCTTCTGAGTATCTGGACGTACCAAAACTCATATTAATGATCTGTATTCCATTGTCTATACACCAGTATATGCCTTCTATAATGCGGCTGACAGGGGCTTTATTCATTGCGTCAAGCACTTTTACGGAATATAGATCTACATTTGGATTCACGCCCTGCACTTCATTCTGCGCAGTGCCTGCAATAATACTGGCAATACCTGTACCATGGCCGCTTACATCCAAAAACATTGGTGATATGTTCCCTTCTTCCGGGACAAGATTAACGGAATCCGCCAATTCAATCCCAATTACGTTATCAATTCCGGAATCAAGTACTGCAACTTTGATTTTTACCGGACTGTCGGTTTCTACTTCATTTGCATCTACCGCTTTCATGTTCCACTCATAATCTTCCGGCTCTACATTTTCACGGTTCCTAAGCCCATTCCTTTCTTCGCGGATTTTCTTTTTAAGAGCTGCAACTTCATCGCGTGAAAGAGGAGGATTTTCTTCCCAATCCGGTTCGTCCAATTCGTCCAGTCCATTCGCTTCTATTTCAAAATCCTCTTCAACGAACAATACGCCGTTCTCTTTATCAAGCTGATCCGCTTCTGTTTCGGTAAGATCCGCTAATATTACATTGTTTTCTTCTAACGATCCATTCTCGGTAATTGCTTCGTCGCCAATTTGAGCTGCGGCCTTTGCAAAAGATCTTCGATTATTTGTGAAAACCATATATTTTTTTGTCCTGCCATGATTGGCTGCCATTACATTTTTACTTGGTATCATTGTGATTAATAATGCCACAGCAACTAAGATACTAATGATTCTTTTTAAATTAATTTTTTTATATGTCATATTATATTCCTCTCTTCTGATTATTATCACCGTTTACCTGCTGTATCCTTCATATTTTCATTTTTATACAATCATAGGCAACACCTCTTTTCTTTTACTACATAAACATAGTAACACATTTTTTCTGACTTATGTTTATTTTGTCATAAGAGGTGTCTGTATAGGCATGAAATGCAAAAAACAATAAATACAAGGAATACCGCCCCGGCAATCCCATCCTAAATAATCGGAAGCACAACACACGTTTCAAATAAACAGCCTTTTATTTCACGCATAATCTGTCCATTATATTTCTCTACAATAGAATCCACATGCTTTAGCCCTATCCCATGGAATCCTTCTTTTTTTAAGCTTAAATACCGGTTCCCGCTGCACTTAAGTTCCCCATTAAAGCTATTGCTAATTGTAAGCACCATGTTCCTTCCTTTTACAAGCAGAGAAATATCTATAAAACGTTTCCCTTCATCTTTTCTTATCCGCTCACACGCATCAATGGCATTATCTAATAAATTCCCCACAACAGAACAAAAATCATGGTCTTCCATATTCATTTCCTTACCAAGCGACACAGCCTGAATATTGGTCTCTATATCCTTTGTCTGCGCCAGCCACAATTTAGAACTGACCACCGCGTCCAGTATCAGGTTGCCCGTCTGCAAAGTTCTTTTTACTTTTTCCGGCTCATGGCTTATCTGATCAATAAAATCCAGGGCTTTGTCCGTTTCGTTCTCTTCAATCATCGCCCGCAACGCTACAAGGTTCGTATTGTAATCATGCCGCCAATTCCGCATATCCGCATACATCACATCAATTTCCTGATAAAAGATCTGCTCCAGTTCCGCGCGCTGTAAACTGGCTGACAGGTTTATGTTCTCTTCTTCCTCGCGGATAAATAATTCATACGTCACAAAAAGCGCAATCAATTGCAGTAAAAGCAATGCTGCAATCCAGATCAGCGCCCGATGGGTATGATGCTGCTGATTATCCATGCCGGGCGTCTGGACATAATACCAGATAAACATCAAGCACATGAAATCCAGAATGGCCATGCTGCATAACGCCAGGATGGGTTTTCTTTTCAGGCTCTGGATTGGCTGCTGCTTTTTTGCCAGTACATAAAATACGGTAACTTGCGTCATCTTTGTAAATATTAACGACAATAATCTGGTCATATCCCGTGTTTCCAAAGTCTGCTGGTAAGTGGCATTCGTCATCAGGGCGGCAATGCCCGCCCCAACCAGGGAAACCGCCATGCTTATTGCAGCCAGCAGGAACACACCCATAGCTTTTTGCAGAAAAAGGCCGTCTTTTAATACCAGCAAATAAACAAACAGCAATACAAAAACCGTAATATCATATACAGAAGGCGGCCACTTCAAAAAAGTACCCATAATCCCCCATATGACAATTGCAAAATAAGCTGTGGCATCCGGCCAAACGCAATCATATTTTGCCTGAAAACGCTTACTTAAAAAAAATAAATAAGCAAAGCTTTCCACAAGGATTGGAATCGTTTCGATTATAATCCAATCTAATCCCATACCATTCACCTCACCTGGAAATTTATAAATGCGTCTTTTACCCGTTTCGTGTTATTACGGCTTAACGGCAATCCCTTTTGGTTAAACAACACCAATGAATTACCGCATATGCGTTCCACTTTAAAAATGTTCACAATATGGCTGCGATGGCAGGGGACAAAATATTCGGGCAGCATTTCATTCAGTTCTTTTGCCGATTTCCGTATCGTATAGGACGTGTCTGCCGTAAACAGTTCGGCATAGTGGGCAGACATGGATATACAGTATATGTCGTCCAAAAAAACTTTACATTGCTCTTTTCCCTTTGCCGCTATAAAGAAACTGTTTCTGCGGGAGTTATAAATCAAAAAAGCCTTATCCAATGTCGGCAGCAGCTTTGCCGCTGATACCGGCTTAATCAGATAATTCAAAGCTTCGACATTATATCCGCACAGGCTATACTGCCTGAAACTCGTAACAAACACAATCAAGATATTCTTGTCTTTTTTCCGGATGTTCCCGGCAAGCTGCACGCCGTCCATACTTTTCATTTTTATATCCAAAAAAACCAGGTCGCTGGGAACCTCCGGCCAGGACATAGTAAAACTTTCCGCACTGTCATAATATTGAAGCCCGACTTCCACTTTTCTGTCAGCAGCCCAATCTTTAATCAGTTCGGCCAAACGTTCCTGCGCATTTCTGTCATCGTCACAAATTGCTATATGCAATATGAACACCTCCTCTGTCAGCTATGGTTATACTATTCCTCAGATAGCTTCTATGCCAAACTATGTATAAGTACATATAACATCCCAAACGCATGAAGTTATATGTATGTTCAACATGGATTCCTTATCCTTTATGAATTTTTTTGGCATTTACGTTACTACTGCGGATTGGATTAAATGGTATCGCATATATTATAACAGATGTTTGGAATCCTGTGTTTATTTTAACATAAATGGTAACGATCGCGGCATGAATTGCATCTGCATTACCACTTTTTTGAGAAGGCATTCACCCCAGAACATGTTTGAAAAATCATTCCCGTCATCTGCATCCCCCACTTAGCGTGATATTTGCTCCAAATGCGGCCAACGCAGCCCACTTTACATCCACATACAGCCCCGCAGACGGCGAATATAACCTTCTGCAGACAGGCGCGGATGCCGCCGTTTTCCGGCGCAAGGCAGTTTCCGCTGCCGCAGCGCTCCCATTGATGGACGGCTTCCCACGTTCTTGGATTTGTGCTATAATGGCGGCAGATATCAAACCAAATCAGAACAGGAGAATCGCCAAATATGAACAATGAATACGATGACGAAAAATTTTTCGAGGAATACGGAAAAATGTCCCGCAGCAGAGACGGTTTGAGCGCCGCAGGAGAATGGCGCCAGTTAAAGTCTCTGTTTCCTTCACTCCAGGGAAAAACAGTCCTTGATTTGGGATGCGGTTATGGCTGGCATTGCACCTTTGCGGCAGGCCAAGGAGCGGCACGCGTACTGGGGATTGACTTGAGCAAAAAAATGATTGGAGAGGCAAAAAAACGAAACACGAAAAAACAAATCGAATACCGCATCTGCGGAATAGAGGAATATGAGTACCCGGAATGTATGTGGGATTGTGTCTTTTCCAACCTGGCTCTCCACTATATTGAGGATATTGAAAAAATATTTCAAATGGTATATAGAACATTGAAGCGGGGAGGAGTATTTATTTTTAATATGGAACATCCTGTTTTTACCGCGGGAGTAGGGCAGGACTGGATTTATACAGAATCCGGAACGCCCAAATACTGGCCGGTTGATAACTATTTTACTTCCGGAAAGCGAAATACACGTTTTTTAGGATGCAATGTAGTAAAACAACACCACACGCTCACGCAAATATTGATGGGATTATTGAATAACGGTTTTGAACTTAAGGCGGTAGAAGAAGCCGAGCCGCCCGAAGAAATGATGAGTATTCCAGGAATGAAAGATGAATTGCGCCGTCCGATGATGTTATTAATAAAAGCCAACAAAAAATAGATATCCGCAGATAATTGACTGCGAACTGCGCAGCAAGCGCGAAGTTGCAAGCTGAACTGTTGTTACGGTTCACTCCTGGGCCGTGCACTGCGCTGCACGGCCACAGGCCAATACCGTAATAGGGCCAGAATCCGGCCTCTTGCCGTAAGGCAACTTTCAATAGGCCGGATTCGTTACTGTGAACACCATGGGTGCGAACAGTAACGAACTGTTACGAAACTATGGCCTTTATTATCCATAATCATTGAGATTCTGCAATTTATATGTTACACTTAATAAATGATCATTAAAAGATGTTTCGTCAACAGGAAGGAGATGTTTATATGGAAATTCTGATTACACTCGCAACTGCAGTTACGGAATGCACAGCCTGGCATCATATCTTCAAATGGCTCGAAACCCCCGCTGCGCAAAGTACAAAAGCAACATGGGAAGACGCATAGGACAATGCGTTTATTGGACGAGTCAAACCCTTTGTTTTCATGTAAAAATTCTTTGAACAGAGTAAGACAATCCCTTTACCGACAGGCGTTTGCAAAGCAAGCGGGAGATTTGAAGTTCCATGTGGACAAAGAATGAAATCCCCAGACCGTGTTGCACCACAGTCCAGGGATTCTTCTTTTTAAAACAAAAAAGAATCTTGCAATCCCAATTTGCATATGCTATACTTGCCGTAGGCAGAAAGTTATAGCGTTCCATGTGGACAAAGAACGAAATCCCCCAACCGTATTCCCGTACAGTTGAGGGATTCTTCTTTTCTTTTATAGTGGCAAAGCACCCACTAGGCTATTCGT
>CAJTLD010000016.1:0-2679 GCA_910577065.1 uncultured Lachnospiraceae bacterium
CGGCCGCTACGCCCTCCTCCACAACGACTTTAGCCACTTCGGGGGCGTTGGGGTTCATCAGCATGACGTTGACGCCGAACGGGCGGTCTGTCAGTTCTTTTACCTTGCGGATCTGCTCCCGCACGACTTCGGGCGGAGCGCTCGCCGCGCCGATAATCCCGAAGCCGCCCGCTTTTGATACCGCGGCGGCTAAATGATACTCTGCGACCCATGCCATCCCGCCCTGCAGAATGGGGTATGTTATCCCCAGCAGTTTCGTAATCTCGGTTTTCATCTTAGTTTTCCACACCTTTTGCGTTTAAGTATTCTATTACGTCGCTTACGGTTGCGATTTTCTCCAAATCCTCCGACGGGATTTCGATGCCGTATTCTTCTTCCAGGCTCATAACCAGTTCAAATAAATCCAGGGAATCTGCGCCCAGATCGTCTTTAAAATTGCTCTCTGCGCTGATTTCGCTTTCACTGATGTTTAACTGCTCCGCTATGATTTCTTTTACTTTTTCTAACATGGCTTTCTCCTTTTGATTGTTTTGCAATTCAAATATTTTGATTGTCAAACTATTTGACAGGCAAAGTATATGACAGATGGAAGGATTTGTCAATGGGGTTTTTTCATTTTTTCATTTCAATTAGAAAACCCTTTATATTTAGGGATAACATAATAAGAAGGTTTGTCCGAATAATATAATGAAACACGATAATCGGAATAAAGAAGGAGCAAACACATGCCAATCAAACTGATCGCTCTCGATATGGACGGAACACTGTTAGATTCCAACAAAAACCTGCCGCCTGATTTTACAGGGTGGGTCAAGTCCCATCCGCACATCCGTACCGTAATTGCCAGCGGCCGTCAGTACTATACGCTGGCCAAAGCGTTTCCCGGCGTCTGCAGCCAGATGATTTTTGCGGCGGAAAACGGCGGTATTGTATTTGAAAACGAAACGGTCCTTTATTTAAATGAAATGCAGAAGGAAGACATCCTGGCCTGTCTTCAATTGACGGCGCCATATGGACATCTGACGCCTATTGTATGCGGGGCAAAATCCGCATATATGAAACCGGCGAAGCCGCACATTCTGCGCGAAGCCGAAATGTATTACGACCGTCTTACGCTTACCGGCGATCTGTGCCACGCCGCATTACAGGACAGTATTATTAAAATCGCCGTTTTCGCGGATCAAAAATCAGCGGAAGCTTCTATGGCGCATTTTACGGGTTTAAAACCGCATTTATCGGCTGTATTATCGGGCGACTGCTGGATTGACGTTGCAAACAAAACCGTCAGCAAAGGAGCCGCTATTACGGCCATTCAGCAAAAATACGGTATTTCTAAAGGTGAATGCATGGCGTTCGGGGATTACCTCAATGACGCCGAACTCTTAAAAAGCTGCGCCGAAAGCTATTGTATGGCGAACGGGCATCCAAAATTAAAAGCGCTGGCAAAATATATCGCCGATTCCAATGACAACGACGGCGTGATGAAAATACTCCGGCAATTAGAACCGTAACCGCACGCTCAAACCGGAGCGCATTTGGCGGCGGCGCGGCCTCTTGTAAATCAAAAAAAGAAAGCCTGCCGTCGTTAAGACGGCCGCTTTCTTTTTGTGCCCAATTTTAATCGTATTCTTTTAAACCGGGCATCCTGCTTTGAATTATGACCCCAAACGTTACCTCCACAGTTAACTCAGTCCAGGCGCCCTTACGGCACACAGGAGCGTTTACTTAGGGCTGCTCCATCCCTGACCTGACCCGGTTCATAAATTCCCGTTGCGTAAGACCCAAACGTCAACGCCACTTATGGAGGGCAGCTTCACAATCAAAAACCCGAGGCAGGATATCACCCCAGCTGTAGCGGATTGCTGGTACAGGGTACCGCTGACACCCCGGCTGCCCGGAGATTTAAGTATAACGCTTTTTATCTGTTTTGTCAATCAGGCAAAAATATTCAAAAATAGGAGCGCTGCCAAAGCAGCGCCCCTTTCATTTATGCATCGTTTTTTCTGTTACATATCCACCGTTTCATCGGCATAAATAGATGATAACTGATCCTCCAGCTCCTTCTCCTGCTTTTTGAGTTTATGGCGCTGTACCGCAAATGCGGCGACCACGCATATTAAGACAATCAATGCAGGAAGATCCCACCAGCAAAAGCCAAAAACGGTATGTTCCAATAAATACGACATGCTCTTTTCCCCCTTCCTGTGCTACACAGCCTGTTCTGATGACGTCAGCCTTCCAGTTTTTTTTCAAACTCTTTTTTGCGTTTCTTCTGGTTATGGCCATGTACAAGACCCATAATTACTATGGCTGCCCCTGCGGGAATCATCATCAGAGTCCAAAAGCAAATACCCAAGGTATCATGTGTATACATATATAAATCATATAACATCCGCTTTACCCCCTTCTGCCTAATCCTCTTTTCCGGTTTTCAGTCTCGATTTCCTGTGTCAGTTCAAAGATCCTTGCCTGCCGTTTCTTCCTGCTGTCGGTGTAGAATGCGAATACAATCACACTGATTAACATCAACAGGAACTGCAGCACACAGCAACCGTGATCGTTGCCCAGATTGGTGTTTGCCAACGGTACGTCTTCGTCCGCAATCGGAGTCAAATCAAAGTCTCCGTTTTCTGTCGGTGCAAGCTGTGCTTCCACAGGCGCTGCGGGCGGAGCCGCAGG
>CAJTLD010000016.1:2709-30423 GCA_910577065.1 uncultured Lachnospiraceae bacterium
CAGGCGCTGCCGGGGCTGCCGGAGCCGCGGGCGTACCTGCAGGCGCTCCCGGTGTTGTCGGTGCAGGCCCGCCTGCTCCGCCGCCACCGCCGGTACCTCCGGTTGTGCCTTCTTCATCCGGATTATTGTCCGGGTTGCCGGTATAAACAACCGTAAATTCCAGATCCCTTGCCGGCATACCGTCCGTACCGCTGTTCACAGCCGTATAATCCGGCGTATATCCGGCAACTTCCGGAGATTCGATCCTAAACTGCGCCCCGCGAACATAACGGTTTGTATAGTCAGGCGCTACTCTTGCGCCTTCTGCGCTTACATAATGGATCCGCAGGCTGTAATCCTGCTCTACCGGAGTCGCGTCCGTAATATCCGTTATCGGCCCGTTGTCCCCTTCACCCGGCGTTGCCTGTGCCTGGTTGCGGACAGATGCGTTCACATCCCCTTCGGCTACGGTATACTGGCAGCTTAAGGTTATCGTTTCACCCGCGCCTAATTCCGCTAATATTACATCGCCGTTGTCTAAGGTTCCTCCGGCAAGATCCGTAAACGTTACTTTGCCGTCCGTTCCCATTAAGGTATCTGTTACTCTTACGCCCCGAAGCGTTACATTGCCCCGGTTCGAAACTGCAATCTGATAGGAAATCGTATCTCCTACACGGTATTCCGCCTGTGGATTTACAACCGTCTTTACAACGTCCAGGGAAGTATCCACCGGATCCGCCGTAATTGTTTCCGTTCCGTCTGCATCTACCGGATTGCCGTTCGGGTCAGTTCCGTGTACTGCAGCCACGTTTACTACCTGCCCGGCCCTGATATCTGCTTCCGTTACGGTATATACCGTTGTAAAGCTCTGTTTTGCATTCGGTGCAAGGCTGTCAATCTTCCAGCTTTCGCCGGTCAGTTCATCCGTTACCGTAATATCGCTTACGGTTACGTTTCCGTTATTTGTTACGTCAATTGTATAAGTTACCTGCTCTCCAAGCCCATACGTTCCGCCGTCTGCGCTTGCGCCCGCTCTCTTCTCTACAAAGAGGCTTGCGTCCGCCACGCTGACCGGTTCGTCTTTTTCACCCGGCGTTACCGGTACTTCCGGCGTTTCCGGATCCGGGCTTACGCCGCCTGCCGTCGCTACGTTTGCCACGCCGCCTGCGAGTACGTCCGCCTCGGTTACCGTATAGGACGTATGCATTGCCGCGCTCTGCTGTCCCGGTTTCAGTTCCGCTATTGTCCAGCGTCCGCCGGTCAGGGCGTCTTCTACTACAATGTCTGTCAATGTCAGGTTACCGTCGTTGACTGCCCTGATTTCGTAATCAATCGTTTCACCAAGGGCATACGTGCTTCCGTTGGCCGGAGCGCTTACCGTCTGTTTTGTCAGGCTGATATGGCCGTTCTTATTCTCGGTCTTTACTTCCGCTTCGTCCGGTGTTACCGGTACTTCGGGCGCTTCCGGATCCGGGCTTACGCCGCTTGCCGCAGCATGGTTTACAACGCTGCCCGCCAGGATATCCGCTTCGGTTACCGTATAGGAAGTTTCCATTACCGCGCTCTGCTGTCCCGGTTTCAGTTCGTCAATCGTCCAGCGTCCGCCGGTCAGTGCGTCTTCTACTACAATGTCCGTTAATGTCAGGTTACCGTCGTTTGCCGCTGTAATTTCATAGCGTACCGTTTCGCCAAGAACATAAGACGTACCGTTTGCCGGCGTGCTTACCGCGGTCTTAACCAGCGTCAGATGGCCGTTCTTTTCTTCCGTCGGAACCGTCGCCTCATCCGGCGTTACCGGTACTTCAGGCGCATTCGGGTCAGGGCTTACGCCGCTCGCCGTTACTTCATTTACAATCCTTCCTGCCAGGATATCCGCTTCCGTTACCGTATAAGCGGTAGTAAAGGTCTCGCTTGCTCCCGGCTCAAAGCTTTCTATTGTCCAGCTTTCCCCGGTCAGTTCATCCGTTACCGTAATATCCGTAAGCGTCAGGTTGCCGTCGTTGACTGCCGTAATCTCATACGTTACCGTTTCGCCAGCCGCATAAGCCACGCCGTCTGCCGGCCTGCTTACCGCCTTCTTGGCCAGTGTCAGGCGCCCGTCGGCTGCATCCGTTGTTACGGACTTCGCTGCGGTTCCTTCCACAGTATTTCCTTCCGGATCCGTTCCTTCCGCTGCCGCTACGTTGGTAACGCCGCCCTTTAAGATGTCTGCTTCCGTAACGGTATGGGACGTAGTAAACGTCTGTTCCGCATTCGGCGCAAGGCTTGCAGCCGTCCAGCTTTCTCCGGTCAGATCATCGGTTACATGAATATTGCGGATCGTTACGTTGCCGTTGTTGACAACGCGGATTGTATAGTTGATTTCTTCTCCCAGCCCATAGGAGCCGTCTGCCGCATCGTCCGCCAGTTTTTCAACGAAAAGGCTTGCTCCCGGCGTTTCTACCGGAATTTCCTTATCGCCCGGGTCTACTCCAGGATCCGGATCGGGGCTTTCGCCGCCTGCGGTTGCGATATTTCTAACGGTACCGGCCAGAATGTCCGCTTCCGTAATCACATACGCTGTGTTAAAGGTCTCTACAGCGCCCGGTGCAAGGCTTGCAATCGTCCAGCTTTCCCCGGTCAGGCTGTCGTTTACGGTAACATCCGTCATTGTCAGGTTACCGTCGTTTGTTACGGTAATTTCATACTCGGCCGTTTCGCCAAGGACATACGTGCTGCCGTTTGCCGGCGTGCTTACCGTCGTCTTATGAACGGTGATATGCCCGTTCTTAGCGTCTGTTTCCACTTCCGCTTCACCCGGCGTTACCGGAATATCTGTTACGTCCGGATCCGGGCTTGTGCCGCTTGCCACTGCCACATTGACTACTTTGCCGGCCGTAATGTCCGCTTCGGTTATCACGTGGGACGTACGCATTACGGTACTGTGCGCGCCTGGTTTGAGTTCCGTAATCTGCCACTGCGCCCCGGTCAGCTCGTCGCTTACCGTAATATCTGTAAGCGTCAGGTTGCCGTCGTTGACTGCCGTGATTTCATAGGAAACCGTTTCGCCCAGCCCATACGCACTGCCGTTTGCAGGTGTGCTTACCGTTCTCTTTGTTAAAGCCAGATGGCTGTTTTTGCCGTCTGTGGTAATTTCGCTCCTGCCTTCCGCATCTACCGGGTTATCTTGCGGATCCGTTCCGTTTACGCTGGCCACATTTACAATGCTGCCTGCTAAGATATCTGCTTCCGTTACCTGATAGGTAGTTGTAAAGGTTCTGCTTTCATTCGGGGCAATGCTTTCCACATTCCATTCTTCGCCCGTCAAATCATCTGTCAGGACAATATCCCTGACGGTTACATTTCCGTTATTGGTTACGCGAATTGTGTAAGCCACTTCTTCGCCAAGGCTGTAAGTTCCGCCGTTTGCGCTTGCCGCCGCTGTCTTTTCGACAAACAGACTCGGCTCGCTTGTATTGGTCGGTTCTTCTTTTTCACCCGGCGTTACCGGTACTTCCGGATTTTCCGGATCGGGGCTTTCGCCTCCTGCCGTAGCCACGTTCTTTACGCCGCCCGCCAGAATATCGGCTTCAGTTACCACATAAGAGGTTTCAAACGTTTCGCTTGCTCCCGGCGCAAGGCTTTCTATCGTCCAGCTTTCCCCGGTTAAATCATCGGCTACGTTTACTCCGGTCAATGTCAGGTTGCCGTCGTTTTTCGCCGTGATTTCATACGTAATGGTTTCGCCAAGCGCATAGCTGCTTCCGTTTGCCGGCGTGCTCGTCGTCTTCTTACTTAAACTTAAGTGGCCGTTTTTGTTCTCGGTCTTTTCTTCCGCTTCACCCGGCGTTACCGGTACTTCCGGCATATCCGGATCCGGGCTTATGCCGCTTGCCGTCGCTTCGTTCACTACTTTACCTGCCAGAACGTCCGCTTCGGTTACCACATAAGAGGTCTGCATTGCAGTGCTCTTTTGTCCCGGTTTCATTTCTGCAATTACCCACTTGCCGCCGGTTAAAGCGTCTTCTACTACGACGTCCGTCAGCGTCAGGTTGCCGTCGTTTCTTGCTACGATTTCATACGTAATCGTTTCGCCAAGGACATAGGCTTCCCCGTTTGCCGGCCTGCTTGTCGTCGTCTTAGCCAGCGTCAGATGGCCGTTTTTACTTTCCGTCTTATCTTCCACTTCATCCGGCGTTACCGGCGCTTCCGGTACGTTTGGATCCGGGCTTGTGCCGCTTGCCGTCGCTTCGTTCACTACTTTGCCTGCTAAAAGGTCTGCCTCGGTTACGGTATAAGAAGTTTCAAACGTCTCCGATTTGCCTGGCGCAAGGCTCTCAACCGTCCAGCTTTCCCCGGTCAGGGTATCGGTTACCGTGATATCGGTCAATGTCAGGTTCCCGTCGTTTGCCGCCGTAATCCGATAGGTAATGGTTTCGCCCAGTGCGTAGCCGCTTCCGTTCGCCGGAACGCTTACGGTTTCTTTCTGAAGGGTCATATGGCCCGCCGCGCGTTCGGTGGCAATTGTCCTGGCTGCGCTCTCCTCAATTGGATTGCCGTCCGGATCCTCTGCCTGTACGGTTGCCGTATTCGTAACCTTACCGTTTATTACGTCCGCTTCGGTTACCGTATAAGTTGCCGTATATACTTTTTCCTCATTTGGCGCAAGGCTTCTTTCCGTCCATGCGTCGCCCGTTAAGGAATCGGTTACGGTAACGTTTTTAAGCGTTACGTTGCCGTTGTTGACAATGCGGATCACATACGAAACTTCTTCGCCCGCCGCAAATGCCGCTCCTTCGCTTTCGCCCGCCGTCTTTTCAATAAAGAGGCTTGCTCCTTCTTTTTCTACCGGAACTTCTTTTTCACCCGGATCGACTCCGGTATCCGGATCTTTGCCGTTTGCGGTTGCCACGTTTCGGATGCTTCCTGCGCGGATATCTTCCTCCGTCACCTGGTAGGAAGCCGTAAATTTCCGGCTCTCGCCCGGTGCAAGGCTTTCAATTGCCCAGCTTTCCCCGGTCAGATCATCGCTTACCACAACGTCTTTCAACGTCTGGTTGCCGTCATTGATCGCCGTAATTTCATAAGTAACCGTTTCCCCAAGGGCATACGTCCCGCCGTTTGCCGGCGTGCTCGTCGTTGTCTTTACAAGCGTCAGGTGGCTGTTTTTCTCAACCGTTTCCGTCTCTGTTTCCCCTGGCGTTACCGGAGCTTCCGGTTGTTCCGGATCCGGGCTTGCGCCGCCCGCCGTCGCTACGTTTAATATCCTGCCTGCGGCGATATCCGCTTCGGTTACCGTATAAACGGTACGCAACGCTTCGCTGCTCTGGCCCGGTTTCAATTCTGCAATCTGCCAGCTGGCCCCGGTCAGTTCATCTCTTACCGTAATATTCTTTAAAGTAAGGTTTCCGTCGTTTTCTGCAACAATCTCATATACAACTGTTTCGCCCAGCGCATAGCCCTCGCTGCTGGCCGGAGCGCCTTTCACATTCTTGTGCAGCGTCAGATGGCCGTTTTTAGCGTCCGTCGTAATCGTGCTGCTTCCTGCGCCGCTTACCGGGTTGCCGCTTGGATCCGTTCCGTTTGCATTTGCCGTATTAACAATAACTCCTGCCAGCAAATCTGCTTCCGTTACGGTATGCGTCGTCGTAAATTTCTGTTCCGCATTCGGCGCAAGGCTGTCTACTGTCCAGTCTGCCCCTGTCATTTCATCCGTTACGCGGATATTGCGGATTGTTACGTTTCCGTTGTTGACTACGCGGATTGTATACGTCACTTCTTCGCCAAGACTGTAAGTTCCTCCGTTTGCGCTTGCCGCCGCAGTCTTTTCTACAAACAGGCCCGGCCTGCTCTGGTTCGTCGGTTCGTCTTCCCTGCCGGGATCAACCGGTACTTCCGGCTGCTCCGGATCCGGGCTTGTGCCGCCCGCCGTCGCTACGTTGCTCACGCCGCCTGCCAGAATATCCTCTTCCGTTACAATATAAGAAGTCTCAAACGTCTGGCTTGCTCCCGGAGCAAGGCTTCCAATCGTCCAGTTTCCTCCGGTCAGCGGATCCGTTACGGTAATGCCCGTCAATGTCAGGTTCCCGTCGTTTGCCGCCGTAATTTCATAGGTTATCGTTTCGCCCAGCGCATAGCTGCTTCCGTTTGCCGGAACGCTTGTCGTTTCCTTATGGATGCTCAGATGGCCGTTCTTTGCTGCCGTCGCATCCCGCACCGTATCTGGTGTTACCGGAACTTCCGGATTCTGCGGATCCGGGCTTGCGCCTCTTGCCGTAACTTCATTTATCACTTCCCCAGCCAGAATATCGGCTTCCGTTACGACATGGGAAGCATTCCATACCTGGCTGCCTGCGCCCGGCTCAAGACTTGCAATCTGCCAGCTGTCCCCGGTCAGCGCGTCTTCTACCGTGATATCGGACAATGTCAGGTTCCCGTCATTGACTGCCGTAATTTCATAGGTAATCGTTTCCCCAAGGGCATAGCCTCTTGCGTCCGCCGGACGGCTCGTCGTCGTTTTGTTCAGTGTCAGATGTCCGTTTTTGGTTTCAATAATATCCTCTGTTTCACCCGGGTCAACCGGTACTTCCGGCTCTTTTGGATCCGGGCTTGTGCCGTTCGCCGTCGCTTCATTGACCACTTTGCCTGCCAGCACATCTGCTTCGGTTACCACATAGGACGTTTCCATTACGGCGCTGTCCCGGCCCGGTTTTAACTCTGCTATAGTCCATTTGCCGCCGGTCAGTTCATCTTCTACCACAATATCCGTCAGTGTCAGGTTTCCGGTATTGGACGCCTTGATACGGTAGGTAATCGTTTCGCCCAGCACATAGCTGCTGCCATTTGCCGGAGCGCTTGTTGTTTCTTTTGTAAGGCTCAGATTTCCGGCTGCGCTTTCCGTAATAACTTCTTTTTTTGCAGTTTCTTCTAATGGCTCGTTATTGGAACCTGTGCCTTTTACCGATGCAATATTGGTAATTTTACCTCTTAAAACATCGGCTTCGGTTACGATATAGGATGTTTCGTAAGTCTGTTCCTTTCCCGGCGCAAGGCTGTTAAGCTGCCAGGTTTCGCCGGTCAGATCATCCGTCACCTGGATATCCTTCACGGATACGTTACCGCTGTTTACAACACGGATCGTATATGTGATCTCCTCTCCAAGCACATAGGATGCTCCTGCGCTTGCGCTTGCAAGCTTCTCGATAAAGAGATTTGCTCCTGCTGTTTCCACCGGAACTTCTTTTTCGCCCGGCTCAATTTCTGCGCCAGGGCATGCTCCGGTCGCCACATTCGCTACCTTGCCGGCTAAAATATCGGCTTCGGTTACGGTATAAGACGTTGTTATCGCAGCGCTCGTCTGTCCCGGTTTTATTTCCGGGATATTCCATTTGCCGCCTGTCAGGGCGTCTTCTACCGTCACATTATGCAATGTCTGGTTCCCGTCGTTCCATGCCCTGATTTCATAGGTGATTTCTTCACCAAGAACATAGGATACGCCATTTTCCGGAACGCTCGCAACCGTTTTGCTTATGGTAAGATGGCTGTTTGCTTCCACGGTATCCGCTTCGTCCTTACCCGGCGTTACAGGCAATTCCGTTACCGAAGGATCCTTGCTGGTTCCGTCTGCCGTAACTTCGTTGATAACGCTTCCGTTTACAATATCCGCTTCGGTAACCTCATAAGATGCTGTAAATGTTTCTTTTGCGTTCGGGGCAAGGCTCTCAATTGTCCATACGTCCCCGGTCTTTTCATCTGTTACGGTTACATTTGTCAATGTCATATTTCCGTCATTGACCGCTGTAATCTGATACGTAATCGTTTCCCCAAGAGCATATGCGCTTCCATTCTCCGGCGTATTTGTCCTGGTCTTAGTTAATGTCAGACGGCTGGCCGGAACTACGGTCGTTACTGTACAGGTTCCTTCTGCATTTACAGCCGCATCATTGCTGCCCGTGCCTTCTGCTGACGCCACGTTGACAATTTCGCCGTTGAGGATATCCTCTTCGGTTACGGTATATGTGGCTGTAATGGTTTGATGCGCGCCCGGCGCAAGGCTTTTAATGGTTTCCTCTGTCCCTGTCAGGTCATCCTCTACTAAAATATCACGTACCGTTACATTCCCGTTATTCGTTACACGAATCGTGTAAGCAATTTTATCGCCTAAGCGGTACGGCCCCGCTTCTGCTGTCTTCTCTACAAAAAGACTTGCTCCTGCGGTCTGTACCGCAGCGCTGGCCTGCGCTTTCTCTCCGGTCGGCTCATCGTCCGGATCCAGTGCGGTTGCCTCTGCTTCGTTGACAATAGCCGCGCCCGCTACAATATCCTGCTCCGTTACGGTATAACTTGTTTCGTATACTCTTTCTTCACCCGGCGCAAGACTGGCTTCCGTCCAAGAACCGTTTGTCTTTGGATCCGTTACGCTTACATCATGAAGCGTCTGGTTTCCGCTGTTCGTAACGGTGATTTCATACCGGATAATATCGCCCAGCCCAAATACATTGTTTTCAGGGGCATTTTTTATTACTTTTTCCAGTGTCAGGCTGCTGTCTTTTGCCGCGGTCGTTACTGTCACTTCATTTGAAGCTGCCTCTGCGCTGCCGCTTGCCTGCGCCTGATTGGTTACATGGCCTGCGCGGATATCCGCTTCCGTTACCGTATAAGAAGTTGTAAACTCCTGTGAAGCATTTGGCTTAAGATCCGTTACAGTCCAGTTTTCCTTTGTCAGAGGATCTGTTACTGTTACGTTCTCTAAGGTCTGGTTCCCGGTGTTCGTAGCTGTAATCTGATACGAAATTGTTTCGCCAAGCTTATATGCTCCGTTCTGCGGCGTACTGGTTTCTGCTTTCTTCAGTTCAATCTGGTAGTCCTTTGCATCCGTAGGAATCGTTGTTGAACCATCCTCTGTTACTTCTTTCCCATTCGGATCTTTTCCTTTAGCATCTGCAGTATTTTGAACTGAACCGTTTGTTATATCAGCTTCCTTGACCGAGTATTCCGTCGTAAATTCTTTGGACGCTCCCGGTGCAAGGCTGTCGATTGTCCAGCTTCCTTTCGTCAAATCATCGGTTACCGCAATATCGCTGACTGTTACATTTCCGTTATTTGTTACGGTGATGGTATAAACTACCGTTTCACCCAGGCTGTAGGTTTCTTTCCCATCTGCAGCCGGAGCAGCCGTTTTTGCTACGGAAAGGCTTGCGTTGGCCTGTGCGATCGGAGTGGTTTCCTGATCCGAACCATTCAATTCTGTCTGATCGCTTGCAACCGCGCTTGCCGTCGCTGTATTTTCTACCTCTCCACTTAAAACATCCGCTTCGGTTACTTTATAAGATGTTATAAATTTCCGGCTCTCTCCAGGTCTAAGCGTAATCGCCTCCCCTTCGTCTGGCCAGGATGCGCCTGTTTTATCGTCTGCTACTGTAATATCAGACAATGTCAGGTTTCCGTTGTTGGTTACCGTAATTTCATACTCAATAGTTTCACCCAGTTTATAAAGGTACGTATCGCCCTCTTCCGGCGCCGGAACGTTTACGGCCTGTTTGGAAACAGACATACTGGCGTTCTTTGCTGCCAGGCTTACAGTATCGGCCGCCTGGAATACTTTGCCGTTTCCAAAATCTGCCGTTACTTCATTAACAAAACTTCCTCTTATGATATCGGCTTCGTTGATTTTATACGTTGCTGTGACTGACTTCTTCTCTCCTTTCGCCAGTTCCAGATTCATTGTACTTTGGCCGTTTTCAAATACAACGCCCTCTTTTTCCCGTAATGTAACCTCTTTTGGTTCCGGATACATGTTGGTTACTGTAATGGTAAAGGTAACTTCTGTTCCCCGATCATATACCTTATCCTCATGCGTTTTGGTAATGATAGCATTTGGAGCAACCGGCTGTTCCCCTGTTCCGTCGGTTACGGTTAAAGTTCCGACAATCTCCTCAATATCATAATTATTTTCTGTAGCATCACCATTAAAACTATACGAAAAATCATTTTTACAGAAACCTACCAAGGTCTGCGAAGCCCTTGTAATACAATTCGGCTCTTCCCCCTCCAGGAATCCTTCTGTTATGATCTCTCTCGCTATTAACGGCGTACCGTCATATACTTTCTCTTTAGTCGGTGAAGTAATCGTTGCCTTTTTCTTAAGAATATTCAGCGTACCAGGCAGTGCCGTCACAGCAAATTCAGAAGTAACATCCACTCCTTTACTGTCTATTACTTTCGGAGTTCCCGTTACACTCACCGAATGTTCGCCGGCATTACGCCCTGCCCCATCTACAGTATATCCTTCCACCGTAACGATAAACTCTTCTCCCTTATCGCCAACTACAAATTCTGTCTTCTCAAGTTCATTTACGGTATGTGTCTCTCCGTTATAATCTACAGTAAGATCTTTTGCTTTTACAGTAATATCATATTTCGTGTTACGCCCTGTTACTGTCAGTAATCCATTAACAGTTTTAATTTCATAATTATCTTTGTTTGTTCCATCTCTCAATGTATAATCAAAAGAGTTTTCTGCTGTTCCAGGTGCAGTTATCGAACCGCTATACGTATAATCTGCCCCTTCGCCCTCTGCAAAATCCCCTGATACCGTCACATTGTGTGCAGTAAGAGGTTTACCGTCATATTCCTTGGTGGCGTTATCACTGGTCAGCGTCACTTTTCGTTTGTTAATTGTCAATGTACCTGGCTGTGGAGAAACAGCAAACTGCTCGCTGACATCCTCTCCATCTTCGTCCGTTACCTTTGGCTCCCCAGAGACAGCAACGGTATACTGTCCGGCATTCACTGGAAGTTCTCCATCAGAACCTGCTGCGCTTACCATATAACCGCTTACAGTAAATGTCTTTCCATTCCACTCAAACGTATTGTTTTCCAACGTATCCACATTATGCGTTTTTCCATCATACGTCACGGTATCGCTGTTCGCGCGCAACTCAACGGTATACTTCGTATCGACAGGCAGAACCGTCAAAAGACCTTCCTTTTTTGTAATATTGTAATTAAGCAATTGCGATAAATCTTCTATCACTTTATTGCCCTGCTTTACAACAATTTCGTTGGTAGCGCTTCCTACTATTTTCTGGCTTCCTATCGCCTCACAGGTAATATTGTCTGCCGCAATAAACTCTTCCTGCCCGGTTACTCCAGGTTTTTCAAGCGGCTCCCCATCGTATCGCTTTTCGTCACCTTGGCTTGTCAGCGTTACGGCTTTCTTGTCAATTGTCAGTTTACCGTTTACAGCATTCACTTTAAACTGTGCCGTTACATCATTGCCGTCCACATCCCATACCGTTGGCGTCAATGCAGACGAATTTGCCGCGTCGCCTGAGAAGAATGCTGCAATTTTTGCAAAGATAGAGGCTCCGGCCGCTTCATCCGCATTTTGCACAACGGAATGGTATATACCGGCGTTTGTTCCTCTTGCTTCTGCTTTCAGGCCCGTTACGGTAAATTTTGCACCTCCGATGATAAACTCCAATGTCTCAAAACCGCTTACTGTCTGTTCTTGGCCATTGTACACTCCCTGATCGCTTTTCGCCGTAACTGTAATACAAATTTTCTCATCCTCGTCCAAGGCAAGTACTTCTAATGTTCCAATCTCATATTGAATTGCGTAATTATTTTCATTAACGCCATCTTTCCATTTACAGGTAATTGTATTGTTCTCTGTTCCCGGCAATGTCAGGCTTGGCGTTTCAAATTCCGGCTCTTCGCCTTCTATAAACCCAAGTCCGCCAACTTCTATGTTTCCATTTTTCAATGGAGTACCGTCATATTTTTTACTGTCATTCGGACTGGTCAGTGTTACAGAACGCGGATTTATCTTAAGATTGCCATCTTTTGTACCAACCGCAAAGTGCTTCGTTACATCTTCCCCAGCTTCATCACAAACAATTGCAGAGCCTGTCACTTTTACAGGATAATCCCCGGCGTCTGTTCCTGTTGCGCTTGCAGTCAATCCGGTTACAGTAAAATTTTGGCCGTTCACTGTAAAAACAGTTTCTTTCAGTCCGCTTACCGTGTGAGGCGTTCCATCATAAGTTTTGGTATCACTCTCAGCTTCTACGGTTATTGGAAATCTGTCAGCCGCCGGCCGATCCGTTACCGTAAGTTTTCCCGTGGTTATCTGGGGAGAATTATAATTATCCGGATCCGTTGCGCCCCAGTCCCAAGTAAACGTATTATCCTCTTCGCCCGGATAAACAATGCTTCCGGTTACGCTAAATGTAACGCTTTCTCCGTCTGCAAACCCATCGCCGCCTACCGTTACCTCAGAATTGGTCAGTGGTGTACCGTCATATGGCTTGCTGTCTGTTGCGGAAGTAAAAGTCAGGGTCCTCTTCCTGATTTTCAAATTAACCTGTTCGGAATCTACTTTAAACTCAGACGTTACGATTTTTCCTCGTGCATCCTTTACAATGTAGTCGCCTGTCACGCTTACAGGGTATGTTCCTGCATTTGTCCCCGATGCAGCTGCCTCAAGAGCGCTTATCGTAAATTTCTGTCCGTTTACCTCAAATTCCAACTTGCCGTTTTGCACAGGAAACGTTTTATTTCCATATTTTATCGCTTCAAAGCCAGTAATACTTTGTTCTGTTCCGCTATATAATACGGAACCACTTTTCGGCACAACTGTAATTGCAAATTTTGCATTACGCGATGTGACATTCAAGTTTCCAAAAACACACTGAATATTATAGTTTACTTCTTCTGTACCACTCTGCGGCGTATATGAAAACTCGTTATCAGACATTCCGACTTCCGTCTGGCTTCCCGTAACATTATACGTTGCTCCCTCGCCCGCAACAAATCCATCACCTGAAACCGTAACATTCAGGTTCGTCAGCGGCGTACCGTCATATTCTTTTTCATCAGACGCACTTGTCAGGATCACATTTCTCTTTTGGATATCCAAAAGACCATTTTCGGTCGTTACATTGAACTGATCTGTCACAATGTTGCCGGCTTTGTCTTTCACAACTGCCTGGCCTGTAATTGTGACCGGATATCCGCCCTCTTTTACGTCTTTACCTTTTGCTTCATTCACTACCAGGCCTTCTATCGTAAATTGCTGTTCCCCTATAGAGAAAACAATTTCACCGGATTCCGGCAATGCCTGCGGACTGCCGCCCTTTACCTGTACGTTGGCAAAGCCGCTCACGCTTTGCTCTGTTCCATTGTATTTTGGAGCAGCGCTCTTCGCTGTTACTTTTACCGCAAATTTTTCTGCCCGGTCTGTTACAATTAAATTACCAGGGTTTTTCGTAATCTGGTAATTATTTTTTACCTCGTCATCTTTCCAGTTCAGAGTAATTGTATTCTTTCCTTCTCCTACCGTAACCTGCTCCCCGGTCGCTTCATATCCCAGCACATCCCCGTCTACAAAGCTTCCTTCTGTTATTGTTACGTCAGGATTTTTTAGCGGCGTACCGTCATACTCCTTAGTACCGCTTCCACTGGTAAGCGTTACAGGTCTTTTGGTAATTGTAACGGAAATAGTTGTAGTTTTTACAATTCCATCATACGTCACCCGAACCTGGAATGTATCAGTTCCAGCATTTGTTCTTTCGGGCGGTGTCTGAGTCCACTTTCCATTTACAAAAAATTCTACCAAAGCCCCGTTTGGAGCAGTTACTGCATTAACAGACGGCCCCTGGCGCTGTCCGTTATACTCTCCAACATAATCTTCTGCACTGACTGCAAAATTTGCAGTATATTGTGCATAAAATGTAATATTCTCCTGAAGATTTGTAAAATCCTGCGCTGAGATTTTGTCCGTACATTCCTGGTCTTTATACCAGCCGTCAAACGCATATGTTACGCCTCCCACCGTTTTCGTCGGCTCTAACGCCGGAGGTGTAACCGAACTGCCCTTGTTTACCAGCTTGGGCCATGTGTTTGCACTGGAAAAACCATCTTCACGCGGCTGTTTCACTTTAAAATCTACCGTAAGCTTTTCCGGTAATTTGATAATAGCGACGCCGTCAACATGGTAGCATTTCTCGTACGTAATCTCAGTATTTCCATTATTTGCCCCCCATGAAGCAACAAGATACGCCCAGTTAATGGAATAGGTATAATCCGGTGCATCCGGGCTATCATCATACGTAATTGTACGCCATTCTCCATCCACCAACACATTCATATCCGGCATGGAAGAAGGAAAAACTGTTATCATCCCTAAATCATAATACTTATTTCCCTGCACCTCACTCGCCTGAGGAGCACGGACGCTTCCTTTTCCTGCGTAATACCACTGTTCTCTATAGTCACCTGCCATATCATCCAAAGACAATCCTGGTTTCAGTATATAAAAATATGCATCCTGCGTTTGGTCATTCGCCGTATTACGGGTTACCGTTACAGACGCAGTATCCCTGCAGCTACCGGAAACCGCTGAGATAGAAGCTGTACCAACCCCAACTGCCCTGACAACTCCAGTCGTGCTGACAGTCGCCACATTTGTATCACTGCTGCTCCAGGTCACCTTGGCCCCGGCAGGAATTACGGTTGCAGTAAGGGTCTCCGAACTGCCGTTCACTAAAGTCAGTTCTTTTTTATTTAACGAAAGGCTTTCTGCTGTCACGGCAGGATTTACCCGGACAGTAAATGTTTCTTGCTTTTTTCCCTGACTCCTATACTCATGAGTAATTGTTACGATTCCTTCCGCAATGCCTTGAATCTTTAGATTAGCCGAAGAGGTTCCACTAGTAAAGCGAACAATTCCTTCTTCATTCAACGTCCAAGTATGAGACCATGTCGACGACTGGCCATTAATGGTTATCTCTTCTCCCACCGTCATCGTATAATCCGCATTTTCTCCGGCTTTCGCTGCATTATCCACATCATTTTCAGCCGCTGACGTCGCATATACATATACGGAAAAATGATCCGCTGAAAAACCTGCCTGGTCTGCATCTGCGCTTACTTCTGTAATTTTCTCTGCCGAACTGTTATTCTGATCTACATGGAATACTGCAGCCTGCTCAGCGCCTTCCGATGCCGATACGTTGCCAAAGGTAACTTCCAGTTTTCCTTTGGGATGAATCTCTTTTCCATCCTTATCATACAGTGTAATATCAATGGCAACGACGTCCAAAAGCGTCCGGCCTTCCTGAGCCAGCTTTTCCGAAACAGCACCATAAACCGTCTCAGAAGTTACCGGAACAGCCTTCATGGTCGTACCTGCCGGAAGAACCCCCTCCGGCGCCGTAACAGTTACGACTGTACTCCCGGCTCTCGCCGTCAGAGTCTGTGCCGGCATTTCAGGCGTTTTTTCCTTCTTTTCTGTCTGCCCTTCTTCCTCTGACATTTCCGTCGTTGTTTCTTCTGTCGGTTCCACCGGATCTTTTGTCCCGGTTTCCTCCGTCGTTCCTTCCTCAGGCTCCTCGCCTTCGGCGTTCCCCGGCTGCTCTGCGGGCGTTTCCGTTTCCGCAGGCGTCAAATCAGTTTGCCCGCTTTCCGTTTCCGTACTCACTGCCTCCGTACTTTCCGGTTCTGTCCCCTCCTCGCTGGCAGGATCTGAAATGTCAAGCTGTTCTACTGCTTCTACGGTCAGTTCCTGCTCCGTAGACGCGGCCAGTTCTTCAAACCCATCGGCTTCATCCGTGGCGCGCAGCCAGTTCCCGGATGAAAACATACCCGAAGTTGCCACTAAAGCAACTGCCAGAACAAGCGCCAGGACCCGCCTGAACTTCTTCTCGTTCTTCTTCATGTTACCTTCCTCCTTTTTTCATTTTCATGTACCCTTGTCTCCCAATGCGGAAGACTGTTTATTATAAAGAGAACCCCAAGTTCAAAAAAGGTTCACATTTTTTACATTTTTTTCAAAAAATTATATAAAAATCCTTTTTGCGCTGCTTTCCGTTTTATCCGGGAAGTATCCCATAATCCTCCATCAGCTGCCGTTCAAAATTCCGGTCTTCTATTGAGCGTTTCAAATCATCAAAACGTCCGTCACGCAATAATGCGGTCTGTAACCGTTTCATACGTTCTTCCGCCCGCTTTTCCCCTCTTTCTTCTCCACGCTTTTCCCCGCGTTCTTCCACTTCCAGTATACTTTCATTATAATCCCGAATAGCCTTTTCACGCGCTTCCTACTCCAAACGTTTGTCCCTGTCCTGGCTGATAACCTGCAGTTTCTGGTATGCGCTTTCAATATAAGGGTCTTTCTGTGCTAACATATCAAATTCCTCCTTACTCTCTGCGTCAATAAACTTTGCCCAAAGCAGGGTGTCGCTACCGCCTCCCCTCCTCCCCTGCCACTCTTTTCCTGTGTGCGTTCAATATAACATCACCCCCCATAAAAAGTCAACGAAAATGGTTGTCAATGGAAACTAAAACATCTGGCTACTTTGTCATATGATGCTAAAATTAACAAAAAATGCATTTATATTCCTAAAAAATTTCTAAATTTATATTATTTCTCATAAAAAGCACGAATTTTTCTGTTTGCACTATTCACACCATTTCTTTTGTGATATACTATCATTTATTACCGTAGGGAGAGCAAAAATTGGGAGGGTTCTACTTATGAAAAAAAATGATTTCACCTACAAAACAATTCAATTAATTTTATTTATTACACTGACGGCAATCTGCCTTTATATCATCCTGTTTGATCCCAGAATGTACCATTTAGCCGCCAGTGATGCCAGCGTACGCATGCTCTGTGCATTTCTCTGGCTGATTTTAGGATTGTCTTTTCTTTTTATCTACCGCGATCTGACATTTTTTTCTTCTTACAAGAAAGATTTCCGCGAACTGGACTATGCCGTTCATTCGGATCCTGTTTCAGGGCTTGCAAACCGTTTCAGCTGCGACGCTATGATCGATCGGTATTTAGACAGGGCGCTTCCTCCGGATTTAGGCTGCGTCATGTTTGATTTGACAAATATTGGGGAAATCAACCGCCTGTATGGGCATATCCAGGGCAACCGCCTGATCAAGGAATTTTCCGAAATATTAAAAAATGCGGCGTCTGACCTTTGTTTTGTCGGACGCAACGGCGGCAATAAATTCCTGGCAGTTTTTGAAGACGGCACCCAGAAGGACATCAATACGTTCTTAGAACGCGTGCACCAGAAAGTACAGTCCTTCAATTCGTCCGCCGCCAGGCAGCCGATTGAATACCGCTATGGAATTGCGTTCCACGAAGGCAATGAAATGCTTTTGATTACCGATCTGATTGCCATATCCAATAAGCGCATTTACCAATAATGTTGACAATCAGGATTTCCATGTTATATCATAAAGAAAGTTAGTGGGGGGAAATTATGGCCGATCTGGATTATCAATATATTGCATCATTAGTGGAACGCACCAAAAACAACGACAGCGACGCCTTTGCTGAACTTTACGTGGCGACCTACCAGCGTCAGTACTATTTTGCATACAACTATTTACGGGATGAATACCTGGCGCAAGACGCCCTTCAGGAAGCATATATCCTCGTCTTAAAGAATATTTTTTCTTTGAAAGATTCAAGCCTCTTTATATCCTGGCTGAATCAGATCACGTTCCGTATCTGCTTCAACATGCAGAAGAAGCAAAAGAAGCTTTCGGAAGAAATGGTTGATTACGATCCGGAATATTTAAGATCCCAGAAGTACAGGGGGATAGAGCCGGAAGAATATATTATTCAGGTGGATCAAAAGGAGTTTATCATCCGTCAGGTGTTAAGCCTTCCTTTTACGGAATCCCAGATTATCATCCTGAGGTATTACAACAATATGAAACTAAAAGAAATTGCCTCTCTTTTGGACATGAGTTTAAGTTCTGTCAAAAGATATCTGGCGAGCGGCCGCAAGAAACTCAATCTTTTGATTGAGCGTTAAGAAAGGAGCGTGGATAATACTATGAAACTGATTAAAAAATCCATGCAGCCCGCATTAGATCATGAGGTTGTCTGCCAGATGCTTGAAACCATATTTGAAGAATGCGGCAGGGAGCCGAATACGGTTCCCGTTGAAGTACTTGCTTCCTACCGAAATTACCGCAGGGAGCGTTACGCCTTCCAGAAAGTAGTCCTTGTGATTATACTGTTACTGTTTTTTATGCTGCCAATGCTGTTTATGACTCCGGTCTGTTCGATTTCCGACAGCGACGTTTCAGAAAAAGGGCAGCCGATATACCATGTATCCGTCAATACATTCCTGCCAATCAGCCGCGTTACGGCTACCATCGAAGGCCGCAACGTCCCGGTTTATGAAACGGGCAACTGCGCATTCTCCATTGAGCCGACGTTAAACGGCAAGATGACCGTTACCGTAACCCTTGCAAATAAACAGTATACGGTAGAAGAAGTAATGGTAAACGCCGTAGACCGCGATCCGCCGCAGCTTACCTCAAACCGCAAGGATAAAAATTTTATCTACCTGTATTTTTCAGACGCAGATTCCGGGATTGATTATGAAAATATTTCTATCAAGAATTTAGACGGCGAAGAACTGGATATTGCTTCTTATAATGAAGAAACAGGATGCGTGAAACTGGCATATCCAAAGGAATCCTTAAATATATTTGTGCCGGACGTATGCGGCAACCAGCTTCAGCTGGTACTTACCATGAAATAAAAATCCAAAAAAATAACGCCTTCCGCATTACCGGAAAGGCGTTATTTTTTAATTCATTTTATTCTAATACCACACCAGTTTCCCTTTCACCTGTCTTTTGCTGACTGCCCCAAAGCTTCTGGAATCGGTGGAAACAGCGCGGTTGTCGCCAAGAACAAATATCCGGCCTTCTTCCACGGTATACGGATACGTAATTCCCTCTGCGGCTGCCGTTTCACCATTGACGTATCCCGCCGCCTCCTCTTTATCATTAACGTAGAGCCTGCCGTCCCGGATATCTACCGTGTCGCCGCCAAGAGCCACGACGCGTTTGACAAACTGTTCTCCGGACGGCATTTTTACAAATACGATATCGCCATAGGCATAATCAGAACCCAGGCGCGTATATAACACAATGTCGCCCTCTTCCAGTTCCGGATACATGGAACTGCCGACAACCCTTGATACGCCAATCACAAAACGGAATACCAAAACCGCCAGAATTACCATTAAGAGCAATTCTTTCATCTGAAAAAACCAGCCATATTTTTTTCCGTCATATTTACTCAAAACACGTTTCTGCATTATTTCCCTTTCATTACGCTTTCTTATAACTTACTTTTTTTCCTGCGCCCGCATCTTTCATATTGTTCTTTAAGGCTTTCAGCTGTCTTTGAGATATCTTTTTCGGAACGCTTATTTTACAGACTGGATGAGTGCCATAAAATGCCTTGCTGCCGATTTTCGCTGCTTTCGTATTTTTAAAGCTTACTTTTTTCAGCCTGCCGCATTGGAAAAAGGCTTTCTTGCCAATAGCGGCTACATATTTGCCAATGACAACCGACTTTAATTTGCCTGATTTCAGAAAAGCGTTTGCGCCGATTGCAGTGACCCGGAACGTATAGCCGTTTAACTTTACGTCAGAGGGAATTACCGCTTTGTCTTTGTTCGCCTTTTTCTTTGAAAAACCGGTTACGGACACTGTGCCGTCCTTGGCCGAAGAACGCGTTACTTTATAACGGAGCCCCTGTATATCATAGGTTTTCCCTTTCGCAGGAACCGGCTGTTCGTCCGTATGATCGGCAGGCGGCTGCGCCGCCAAAAGCAGTTCCGCCTTTTTTAAGTCTTCCATAGCCAGACGCAGCTGTTCGGGTGTTGCGTTCGGATCTGAAAGGAGCGCTTCAATTTTTGCCAGAACCTGAAGGTAAGCTGCGACGCTTTCTTTTGTATAGCCGCCCAAAAGCTTCTCCTTTGCAGCGTCAAGCGCTTCTTTTAATGCTTGGTTTTCCGGTTTTTTCTCTTCTGTTACCGTAAAGGCGACCTTTGCGGTAATCTGCGGGTTTGATACGCTTGCTATGGTAAGTTCCGCCGTTCCTGCGCTAAGGGCCGTTACCAGGCCCTGTTTGCTGACGGATGCCACAGCTTTGTCGGAAGAGTTATAACGAAGCCTCGTTTGCGTTGTATTCCCCGGCCGCAGGACGTTTTCTAATTGATATGTCTCACCTTTTTTCACCGTTACCTGCCTCTGCCATGGCACAATGCCCGTAATGGGAACCGTCTCTCTTAACATAACCTTAGCGTCTGCCCACAGCGCGTGATCATTGGCGTCCTCGCCGTTGGTTTCTGTAATCAGTGAAAGATGCTTTACATATGTAATATCCAGCTTTACCGGATAAGATTGTCCGGCGTGCACGTCGTTTTTGCGGAATATTTCTTTTCCGTCCGCTTTTATCACATAATTGACATTTGCTTTATTGTTATTTCCCTGCTGGCAGGCGGATATCCCGGCTTGCGCCGTAAACAGCGTAAATCCTTTTCCTTCCAAATCCAGGCCGACCTCCGATGGGGCGTGGGAGCCGACTCCTTTTTCATACGATGTCTGCGTCCCGTCGACAAAAACCGCCATTTCTGCCCCGCATCCGCACATGTCCCTGGTGTTTTTGTAATAACCGCCCTTGTCAACCTCCCATTCCAAATCGGATACGTAAAGCGTTTCGGTTTCCTCTATCTGAACCGTATATACTACTTCCGGCCAGAACGGGGAACTTGCCCGGATCACTGCGGTTCCCGGAACGTCGTCCGCCTGTATAACCGACACGGTTACATCCCGAGACTGTTTTACGGCTTCTATCTGCGGAACTGCTATCTCCCCTGACCCATCCGTAAACTTCTTTATGCTGTATCCTGTCTGATACGGCAAAAATCCGGTAAGTTCTTCCCCATCCACTTTGATCCCGGACAACGGCATCTGCATTGCGGCGCCGGGTTTTCTCTGCCTGATTTCAGTGAGCCCCAAAGCGTCTGTTTTTTCCATAATCGGCGCAATGACAAAATTCTGGTTATAGGTAACGCCCGGCCGAATGATATACTGTTCCAAAGGAGCCGGGCCGCAGCTTGCATTTCCAAGCCCCCGCTGCATCAGATCGACCGTGAGGATGGTATCTTTTAACTTCGGCGCCTGATACGGGTGCCTGTAAGAATCCAAATCTTTTGCAGAATAATGCAGCGCAGAAGATTCCATCGGTTCGTCCGCCATTACAAGCAGGCCGGTTCCCGCCCCGTTGGTCAAAGCCGTCCATCTTACGCCTGTGCGGTTTGCATTTTCCTGCGGTTTGACATACCTGTCTTCAAACTGCTCCGTTACCGTACTGTTATATACGCCAAGCTTCGTGCCTGTGTTCCGATCTATATAATTTTCCTGCGGGCCGTTGCCGTAATACATCAAGTTTTCAAACTCCTGCGGCACGGTCATTTTCATACCTATGCGGGCAATATTGCCTACCTGCCCGTTGGCTTTCGGAGTAAACGACTGATTCACTTCCACCTGCCCGTTGCCGTATATCGTATAGTCCAGAATTTCTTTGCAATCTATCGAATCAATCCTGCCCGGCACATGGATCCGGACCGCATATTTCCCTTTGATTATGGAAATACCGTCTTGATCCGGTACAAAATGATCCTCCGCATCCTTCATCTGCTGTGTAAACGCAGGATCGTTATTGACCTTTGCGCGGTAAAAATTGGGTACGGGGCCGTTTAACAGAAGTGTTTGGCCACCCGCCTTATAACCTGAAATGTAACCGCTTTTTTTATTTACCGTTACTTCAAACGGCTGGCCGTTTGGTTCTTCCGTCATCCCGGTCACAGTAACGGCTTTATCCGTTTCGTTTATTTCTACGCCCAAAAGATCTGAGACGTCCGCTGCCGGAACATCCGCTGCCGTATCATATTCCAGTTCAAATTCTTCAAATGCAATTTCATCCCCGGCATGGCCGCTGTATTCCCCCGCCCACGCCTGGTCTTCTTTCAGCGTTACGGAAAGCGTCAGCACATAGTCGCAGCCTTTATGCGCTTCCACATTTGGAAAACCCTCCAAACGGACCGTTTTTTGTTCCTGCGGCGCAATATTTTTCTGGCTTGCATCAAGCCTTCCCTCCGCCAATACGCTGTGGTTTTCTTTGAACGTCCAGGACACATCGTATTTGTCCAGGCCGGTATTTAAAAATTCATTTACAATACGCACTTCTCCCTCTCCGGCTTTTCCGTCGTCATAGAAGGAAACTTCCTGGTGCACTTTTTTAACCTCATACAATTCCGGCGAAGGCGTCCGATCCGCAAAAACAATCCCGTTCGCGCAGAAATCGCCGTCGTTTACTCTCTCGCCCCAGTCTCCGCCGTAGCCAAAATATATCTCTGACGTTTTTTCATCTTTTGTACGCATAGACTGGTCGATCCAGTCCCAGATAAACCCGCCCTGCGCGTTTGGATAATGCCGGAATACATCCCAGTATTCTTTGAAGTTGCCCAAGGCATTTCCCATCGCATGCGCATATTCCGACTGGATATAAGGCGCTTTGTTATTCGTATTCGTCACATGGCTCTTCACGCTGTTCACATGCCAGTATTGTGAAGAATAAATATCCACCATGGAACTTTCGCGCTTCCCTTTCGTATAACGGTTGTCCCGCTCGTATTTACGCATACGGGACGGGTCGCGCGAGAGGATCCAGCGCGTCGAATTGTACATACAATAATTGTCGTCTAAGTTATATGCCTGATATGTCGCTTCATTTCCCAGCGACCAGATAACGACGCAGGGATGGTTTTTATCCCGTTCCACCATATTTTTGGTACGATCCAAAACAGAATTATTCCAGACCGGGTACCCGGACGGGATATTGCTGTTTGTTGCGCCAATATGCGACTCCACGTTTGCTTCGTCACAAATATAAAGCCCAAGTTCATCCGCCAGCGCATACGTATACGGATGATTCGGATAATGGCTGGTACGGATAGCGTTTATGTTAAACTGCTTCATTAACATCAGGTCTTCCAGTATAGCTTCTTTGGAAAGGGCGCGTCCGTCGTCCGCATCGGATTCATGGCGGTTCGTACCGCGAAACATGATTTTTTTGCCGTTTATCTGTACCTGCTCCTGTCCTGCGTCATTGATATCGGCTTTTTCGATTTTCCTAAATCCGACTCTCTGGCATACCGTCTCCACAGTATTTCCCTTATCGTCCAAAAGCTGGATCAGCAGCAAATACAGGTTTGGCGTATCTGCAAACCATTTTTTCGGATTGGCGACCGCCTTACTGCCCGTAACGGTTACGCCGGGATCATCCGCTTTCTGCGCTGTAGATGTCTTTGCCTTTGGCACATCTACAGCTATGCGAAGCGGGTCGTCCCAGACTTTTGTCTGCCCGTCCGACTCATACAGCTCCGCCGTTACTGCATAACCGGCTCCCTCGGCTTCCTGCGAGCCAAGGTTCCGGACACAAGCGTCCAAAGTCAGCGTCGCGTCCCGGTACGCGCTGTCCAGATCGGTTTTGATAAACACGTCCCGAATCTCCACCTTATCCTTTGAGTACAGGTTTACATCACGGAAAATGCCGCTATAACGGATAAAATCCTGATTTTCCAGATAACTTCCGGTAGACCAGCGGTATACCTCAGCCGCAATGGTATTTTCCCCTTCTTTTAAATATTCGGTAATATTAAATTCGTCTGTCGTGTAGCTGTCTTCCGCATAACCTACGCGCACGCCGTTTATATAAAGGTAAAACGCCGATTCCACTCCCTCAAATGATACAAACACTTCCCTGCCGTCCCAGTCCTGCGGAATCCTAAAAGTCCGTTTATACTGCCCGACACTGTTGTTTACGGTGGGCGCGGTAACCTTCTCCCCCAATTGTACCTGTTCATAATTTTCCCACGGGTAATGCTGGTTCGTATAAATTGGTTTTTCATATTTAAAATTTCCGGCGTTATCCTTCACCGCCTGGATAGAGGACGGAACCTGAATCGGTTCCCATCCTGACGTATCCCATGCTTCTTGATAGGACGCGGCCGCTTCTTTGTATACTTTTTTCTCCCGGGCAGCCGGGTTTTGCGCAAACTTAAACTTCCAGTCCCCATTTAGCGAAAGCTTATATGCCGATTCCTGCGCATCCTGATCCAACGCCGATTTCTCATTGGCAAGGGCTTTTTCCTTTGACTCGTACGGTGTAAAATACGCCCGCGCAGGTTCCCGGTTTTCTTCTACTGTATTAATCTGATCGTACCACTCTTCCCCGGCAAATTTGGTATCCGCCGCTTTTACCGGCAGGCTCCCGAAATTTCCCGGTAAGACGCCAAGGAACAGAACTGCCGAAAGAAACACGGGCATTGCTCTTTTTTTCATGTTCATGCTACTCCTCCTTTTGGTATCCCGATATATTGATTCATACAATCCAGTATACCATAAACCGCACGGGAATACAAACAGGGACGCTGTCAAAACAACGTCCCTGCTTAACCCAAAACAGCCGTCCGGCCTTCGCCTTTTTGCTGCCTTTATACGCCTGCATTTACCCGAAGCCCTTTTAACTCTTCTTCCAAAAGCTTCTGTTCCTCTAAGACTTTTTTAATCTGTGCTTCTATCTCACGCGCAGCGGTATCGTTTGGTACGTCGCTCTGCGCCGTCTCTGCAGCGTCTTTACGCACCTTCTCCGCGGACACCTCAGCCTCTTCCTTTTTCTGCTTCGCTGCCTGCAGCTGCGCCTCTTTCTCTTCCCGGTTCTCTTTCCTGGCTTCGGAAGCCTCCTGCAATTCCTCTGCCCGCTCCTCTAATGTGCTCAATGCTTCTTCTTTTAGCATAGCGGCCGCTTCTTTGGCCGCCGCTTCCATAAGCTGTTCCTTTGCTTTCTGAGCGTCTACCATAGGATCTTTTTCCAGGCGCTTTTGGTTTGTCTTGCGGATAACATAATTCGCCACATACCGCTCTTTCCTGTTGGCGTCTAATGTTTCTTTCCAATAATCCGCCTGGGCGTATAACTCCATGGAATACTTCTGGTAGTCCGTCGGTTTTATTTTTTTGAGACGCTGTTCTTCTTCTTCTGTCAATTCGCCCTGAATCCGGAGATGATTTATATCGTACTCTTTTTTCAGCAAATCCAGATCCTGTTCTTCCTGGCTGCCGTCTTCCACATTGTAATCCACCTTTGCCTGCGCCATCTTACGGTTTATTTCCTGCAGGCAGGCGTCCGCCTTATCCGAGTCTTCCTGGAGCGCCCGGAGACGATCCCTGATCTGGCCAAGGCTTTTATCCATCCTCTTTTCCGAATCATAAACGCCCGCTATGCCGCGCATGGCCTGTTTTTGGTAAAGCCCTTTGTTCATTGCGGTCTGTTCCCTGATTTTAGCGTCTTTGTACCAGTATACCGAATCTCCCATGAAAAAGGATTTTCCCTGCTGCCCGATTTTCATAAGCAAACCTCCCTGTTTTTAAACTCCAGTATCCACATTCAGCCCTTTTAAATCTTCTTCAAGCAGTTTTTCTTCCGCCATAATTTTCTTTATCTCATCTTCAATTTCACGGGTAATGTCGCTGCCCTTTACCGCGCTTTCTGTCAGTTCGGAAATATTCTCGCGGACCGCTTCTACCATGTCTTCCGCTTCTTTTGCGTCTTCTTTCGCCGCTTCGATACGCTCTTCCTTCTCTTCTTCTTTCTCTTTCCGCTCTTCGGCAGCCTCTTTGATTTCTTCCGCCTTTTCATCCAGCTTCTCGACTGCGTCGTCTTTGAGCATACCGATAGCTTCCTTGGCGGCGGCTTCCATCATCTTATCCTTAGCTATCTGCGCGTCTACCATACCGTGCGTTTTCAGGCGGTCTATTTTGATGTTGCGGATAGCCCTGCCGTCGCCGGAGACCTGCTCCTGGTTCTCTTCTATCTGCGTTTTCCAGTAATCCGCCTGTTTGTACAAATCCATAGAAAGCTTCTGATAGTCTGTCGGTTCTCCCATCTCTTTTAAGCGGCTCTTTTCTTCATCTGTAAGCAGTTCCATTGAGCCGTGTTTTTTGATATCGTATTCTTTTTTTAACAGTTCTAAGTCTTTCTCTTCCTGGCTGTCGTCTTCTATCCCATAAGCTTCCTTAGCCTGCGCCATCATGTCGTTTAATTCTTTTACTTTCGCGTTATACTCTTCGTTTTCCTGCTGGAGCATACGCACGCGGCCTTTTATATCGTCCAAATTTTTATCGATGCTTTTTTCCGCATTGTTTGCAGTTGTCACGATACGCATAGCGTCTTTTTGATAAAGCCCCTTTTTCATAGCGACCTTTTCCCGAATATCCATTTCCCGCTGTCCAAACAGAGAATTTCCCATAAAAAACGTCCGATCCTGCTGCCAGATTTTCATAACTTTACCTCCTTATGTCCGCTCTTTCTTCAAATTGTCTCATTATTCTAAAATTTATATCGACAACTTCCCCCGCAGACTAAAGGCTTTCTCTTACAAATTCCCCAAATAAAGCAAATAAATCAGCGTAAACACCAGACCGACATAAAACAGCAGCAGCCCAAACGACAGGCTTCTCTGTATAATCATATTCGTTTCCAGTATCTTTTCCCGCTGCACCGCCAGTTTATGTTCGAATGAAACCTCACGTTCCGGCGCAGGCTGCTTTAAAAGCTTCCGTTTTAAGATTCGCAGCCTGTCTAACGCCGCCCCCAAAAGATGCGTAAACTCCGTCCCTTCCGGCAGTTCATGCGGTATACTCCGGTCTGCAAACACCGTTTTGCGAAGCAGCAGAATCACCCATTCCGCCAGGCTGTCCAATACCCTGCACACCACCCGCGCCACAAACGGCAGAACCGACAGCAGCGCCGGTCGGTACAAAAGATTTTCCAAATCCAGCCACCCGGGCCAGCGGTCCCGATAAACCGAAACGGCCTTTTGTCCCGCGTCCCGCGCCGTTCCCGCACCCATCGTTAATTTACGCAGCGCCAGATAAAGCAGGATACCGATCGCAATGGAAATCAGCCCGCCCTTTAAATTTGCTGCATGAAAATAAGCAACCGTATGCACCGCGCCTTCCAAATGCATAAACCCCTGACCCAAATCCGCCACGGCGTCGCTTGTCAGATGCGGCAGAAATCCCAAAAGCGGAAGCGCTGCCGCGCTCACTCCAATAGCGGCCGCACTGACCGGGCTTAAATACCGTTTCATCCCGTCAAAGCGCTCCTGCTCTGCCGCATCCTGATTTTCCTCCACAAAAACCGCCACAAAAAGCTTCGTCATATACGCAAGCGTCATACCGCCGCTTACCAGAAAAATCCACTCGGACATCCGTAAAAACCCCGAAAGCTCCCCGGCATGCGCAATCCCCTCCACAATACTCTCATGCAAAAGCGTCTTGCTGATATACCCGTTCCACAGCGGAATACCGGAAATCCCCAAAGCCCCCGCCAGAAAACAGGCTTTCAAAAACGGCTTCTTCCTTCCAAACCCGCGGATTTCATTCAAATTCAGCTTATGCACATTCATCACAACCACACCGGCAATCAGAAACAGCGCCAGCTTAATCAGCGAATGGTTCACCATATGCAGGAGCGTCCCGCGCACGGCAAGGGCATTTTCCTCTCCCAAAATCCCCTGCATCCCGGTTCCAAGCAAAATAAACCCGATCTGCGACATCGAAGAGCAGGCCAGCGTCCGTTTCAAATCGACCGAGCACACGGCGAGCAGCGCGCCGACAAACATCGTAACCAGACCAATCGAAAACACAAACATACCCCAGCGCGCATCATATAAAAACACATTACAGCCTACCGCCAGCACCCCAAAAATCCCCGCCTTTGTCAAAATACCCGAAAGCAGCGCGCTCGCCGGGGCAGGCGCGACCGGATGCGCCTTCGGAAGCCAGATATGCAGC
>CAJTLD010000016.1:30468-31170 GCA_910577065.1 uncultured Lachnospiraceae bacterium
TACAGCCGCCCGCAATATAAAGCAAACGCTTATCCGCGCAATCCGCCGCAGCAGCCGCAAGCTCCGACAATTCCAGCGTCCCCAGCGCGCGGTACAGCAAAAACAGCCCCATCAAAAGCGTCATTCCCCCGATCACCGCGACCGCCAGATACGTTTCCGCCGCACGCAGCGCCCCGTCCGTCTCCTCCTGCGCAACCCAGACATACGACGTAAACGACATAATCTCAAAGAAAATAAACGTTGTAAACAAATCCGCCGACAAAAAAACCCCCATTGTCGCCGAAAGCGTCACAAGCTGGAAGAAATAATACCGTCCCAGGCGGCGCTCCCGCGCCAGATATTCCCTGGAAAACAAAAGCGTCATCATCCACATAAACGCCGCAACCGTCCCGTATACGCTGCGGAACCCGTCCAGGCAAAACGAAATGCCCAAACCGCAGATCCCCGGAATACGCAGCACGCTTCCCAAACCTTTTGCGGCAAAAACAAGCATCACGGCAAATTCCAGGACGCCCGTCCCCATCGCGAGATAATCCCGGACATCCTTCCACCGGCCATGCCCGGAACAAACCGCCTGCCGATCCGACGCCCAAACCACAAAAGCGCCCGCAACAGGAAAAAGAATCAGGTATAAAAATAATCCTTCCATTTATACTTCCTCCTTGATAAATGAATGTTTTTGTATGTTGATAATAGGGGGGG
>CAJTLD010000017.1:0-1622 GCA_910577065.1 uncultured Lachnospiraceae bacterium
CGTTACTCACCCGTCCGCCACTCAGTCACGAGACCTTCCGCCCCGGAGGGCTTCCCTTCCCGCGCTTCGTTCGACTTGCATGTGTTAAGCACGCCGCCAGCGTTCATCCTGAGCCAGGATCAAACTCTCATGTTGGATTGTCTGATTCCGGTCCAAGGAAATGCTAGCTTTCCTTTTTCCGTTTCCGTTTTCCGCATTCCTGCGGATTACTGTTTTAGGTCGCAACTTGCGTTGCTGTTCTCTTGAATTATTCTCTTTGGATCTTTCAAGGTTATTCCACTGTTCAGTTGTCATTGTGCTTTCTGTTTTCCGTCGTTCTCGCAACAGCTTTTTGATTATATCACATCATCACGTCGTTGTCAAGAACTTTTTTCATATTTTATCTTTTGTAATGCATGTCTGTCTCATTGCAAACAGCTTAATCACTATATCATCTCTTCCATATTTTGTCAAGCACTTTTTTTGCATTTTCGACATTTATTTCATGCAAGCGGAGAAGGAGGGATTTGAACCCTCGCGCCGCTATTAACGACCTGCACCCTTTCCAGGGGTGTCCCTTCGGCCAGCTTGGGTACTTCTCCGAATTATAACATAATTTTATTGCAAACCGCCTGCAGGCTGCAAAGCGGTTGAACGGAGAAGATGGGATTCGAACCCATGTGCCCTTGCGGACAAACGGTTTTCAAGACCGCCTCGTTATGACCACTTCGATACTTCTCCAGTTCTTGTTTGTTCCGTGACCAGAACAGATGTTATTCTACCACCTTATATACCTGCTTGTCAACAACTTTTTCCAATTTTTTTGAAATTTTTTTGTTTATGAAACAGGGGACGTAATCTCCGTTATATATTTCTCCATTATCTCCGCAGCAAGACCGACCATTTTGACGCATGGGCGCTTTTGATAATAGGCTTTTGTCCTTTCTTCGGGAACGGGACTGGTGTCTTTGCCGGCAGCGCCAAGCAGTTCCCTGCAGACGATACTTCCCGTTTCTTCCTGAAACCTTTCCGCCAAAAACTGGATTCTTTCATAAAGTTCTTTTTTGGCTGCCGAATCTTTTGGATCATCATACCCAAATATGGCTCCGGCCACAAAAAACATACCGCTGACCGTCCCGCAGACTTCACGCAGCCTGCCCATTCCGCCGCCAAAAGGTGAAACAAGCCTTACCGCCGTATCAAAGTCCATTCCAATTTCCTGCGCATAGGCTCCAACGACTGCCTGCGCGCAATTATAACCTTCCAAAAATAAAGCTTCCGCTTTTTCTCTTTTATTCATAATCTCTCCTACCCTACGCGCAGTTGATCAATGGAATCTATGATTCCGCGTATCTCCGGCGTATCTATATTCTGTTTCTTTAAAATTCTGTCAATCTCGTTTCTGTGCTCCCTGATATTTTTATTGTTAAATTCAATTCGGGAACGCAGCTTTTGCCTGCGTACAATCAGGTTGTGCTTTACTTCTACCATCTCGTTTTTATCAACCAGGGCGGAAGCCTGGTTTGTCCAGACCGCAGAGTCATATAAACGATAACCTTTCAACAGACGCACCAGCTTCGTATTGAAATATTCCAAATCTTCGTTGGTCTTTTTAAACTTTTCCCGTTCTTTGGATTCGTTTA
>CAJTLD010000017.1:1679-13359 GCA_910577065.1 uncultured Lachnospiraceae bacterium
ATATTTTTCCCGGGCATAGTCTACGGCATTTGTAATGTTTACAAATTTGAATTTTGCTTTGTTCAGCAAACCGATTGCATGATTCATATTGACTTCCGAACGCCTGATTTCCGTCTGGTTGGACGACATTTTTATAAATATGCAAAATCCGCTTAAAGCGGCTGCCAGAAGAACAAACAGCCATGCATATGTCGTATCCTCAAAAAATCCTATCTGCAAAACCAACAGGATAACAACGCTTACCGAAAACACTCCAAACAGCACAAAAGAAAGGATTTTCAATATTTTTTGCTGATGGGACAATTCCATTTTATTATAGTACCATTCCGTCTTTTCGCCTTCCAGATAATTCATATCTTTTTTTATGGCGGACTGGTATGCTTCGTTAGACTGCAGGCGAAGAATCGCTTTGGGAATGGAATCTTCGTTCTGCTGCATCTGTACAAACTGCGCATCTGAAATCTTTTTGTCCGTATTCTGATACTCCTCCCTCAGAAGGTCTAATTTCTGCACATTTTCTGCCGCGCTGCGAATTTCTTCCCAGTCTTCTTCCGGCAGTTCTTCCAGTACCTGAATGTCATTTAAATAATCTGTAACAATCCGGTATTCTGCTTTTTCCTCTTCCAGTTCTTTTTTGGCTTCTATAATCTGTTCACAACAGTTAATGATGTAATGCTGTATTTTTTTCTTGCTTAACGAGCCTTCTTCTGCCGCACGCTGCGAAGGTACAATAAGATTTTCCCTTGACGTAATTTCCGCTTTCAGCTTTTTTTTCTTTTTAAAAAAACCCATATTCTGCCCTTTCTCATTTACTGCTTCTTAGATACGCTTCCTTCCATTGATCCAATGCTTCTTCCGGAATCCGGTAATCCATTGCGCCTGCCTGGGATTGCGGAAAAATTCCTGCGGCCAGCTGCAGCGCGCTGCGGCGCTGTTTCTTGGAAAGCGGATTTTTATTCCGTTCATATGCTTTACCGTAACAGGCTGCAGCATCTTCAAATAAAAACAGGCCCGCATAAGCCGTTCCCATATTATGATAAATGTCGCCGGCAAAAGCCCCGTACGCCTGCGGATGTTCCAGCAGCTTTTTGTATGCCGAAATACTGGAGTGATAACGTTTTGTCTGCAGCAGGCGGTCTGCACGGATTTTTTTGCATTCGACTTCACTTTTATGTTCAAAAACGGTTAATTTATCCTGCATACAAAGAATTTCCTCTTCCGTACAATAATTGCAGCCGGACGCCACCGCACAGACAAATTCCGAAAACATGCCTTGCGCTTTTAATTGTTCCAGCTTCTCAGAGAGTTCTTCCATTTGAAGCGCGGTACCGATCCACTGGATCAGTTCCTCATCCATAAAAGACACTTCCACAAGATCAATATATTCCGTCAGATAATAGCACAGCTCCTCCAGAGAATATACATTTGTGGATATATTTTCAATATAGTAGGGAACCAGAGCCAGTTCCCGGCTGCACAACAGCAATTCACCCATATTTCCTCCTTTGCCTGCTTGCTCCATCAGATAGAATATTAATCCGGATGAATCTTTAACGTATGTTCCCATACTTTGTCCGAACTTTTTACAAATTCCCCAAATCCCATATCACGGATACAAAAATGAATCTGATCGGCCGCTATGGGTTTTGCGGTAATACGCAGGCGCGTTGTCCTGCCCTCCCGTTTCGGCATACCGCAAAGATCCAGCGAACGCACTTGCGGTTTCCCTCCGGACGGCTGCGTCAGCCAAATTTCGATGGAAGGATCCCCACCGGAAATCACTTCATACTCACCTTTGGCTTCGCACCAGTTCTCTCCCGCCGAAATAAACGTCAGCAATTCGGTTTTACCTTGATTTTTTACTTTCAGTCCCACATTGACGCGCAGTTCATTGTCCCCCATATACAAGTATGGCCAGTCTGCTCCGGCTGATTTGGCCGCGGCCGCGTAGCATGCGCCTTTGCTGAACAGATTTTTCCCCATAAACGCACGCCTGCCCCGGCAAATCACAGTAAGGGATTTTTTCATCCAGTCCCCGTCAAATCCGTCGCCAATCAGATAGACGGAGGAAAAATAGGATCCGCACAGAGATTCCTGCACAATAGAAGCAAATTCTGCATCGCGGTTTTCCAATATTGCTCCATAACGTTTCTCCGAAATGGTCACAACCTGCGGAACAGCCTGTTTGTCACGGGTCAGCTGCCAGTATAAAAGTTTTTTGGACGTATAATAATATAGGGAAATATCATGGATACAAAGTTCCGGAGACTGGCTGTATGCATAATAATAAAAGCTTTCCCGATAATCTAACAGTATCAGCCCCTCCGGCGGCAGACCCGCCCATTTTGCAAACCGTTTGAATAATTTACGATATTCCATATTCATAAACTCTACGGTAACGGCCAGTTTCTGCCGCCTCTTTTCTTTATGGGGCTGTTCAAACAGGCCCATGAGCATTTTCATAAATAAGAACAAAAGTTCTTCTTCGACAGGCTCGTGTAACAATGCTTTTTTTAAAAGCCCTTCGATACAGGGTCTTTCGTTTTTTCTGGCAAACTGCCTGGCTTCTTCCCCAAACAGCCACGTCCTGCCGTCTTCTGCTTTTATCGCGCACAAAGGGATTTTGTATACCTCGCTTCCGGTTACCATGCTAAACGTACCCGGTTCGGACATTCCCTGTGCATAATGGCTGACCATTGCATATTTGTCATTCAAATCAACGCCAATATATTTTTCCATAGTTCTTCCTCACTGCCAAACAACATATTACAAAATTGTAAATGACTCTCCTGCCATATGTTCCAGATGTTCAAATTCCAGCATTTTAGACTGTAACAACTCTGTCTTTTGGTATGTTTTGAGCATTATCATTTCATTTAACCTCTCGTAGCGGCTGTCCTGCATAACGGATTTTACCGGCTTGCACTGCAAAATACCGCTTTCTGTCACCGTTTTTTGCCCGTCGCTTTCTTCTATAATATAGTACTGGACCGTTTCATCCCAAAATAGGGTAAACGCTTTTACGTAGATTCCCTCCATAACTTCCGGCAGTTCTTCTTCGATATACCTGTCGTCCCCCAGCGCATAACAAAGCTTTATGCGGCGATGCCTGCAGGCATGGTATTCTATAAAATATTTATCGTTTAACTGGTACTTCATCTGCAGCCCAGCGTTCAGATTTTTATAAAACGCAAAACAAATCCCCTGGAATACATAGCGTTTTAAAAGTTCTTCTTCTATCTCTATTTCTTTTTGCTGACGCGGCGGGCAAAACGAATAGTACCTTAACAATTCCAGTTCGCATACTGCGGCTAAATCGCGCTCATCCAGCCAAAATGATTTTAAGGCCGCGTAAAAACCGTCCGGCAGCGCTATGCCGTGCACAAAACTGTGAAAACAAAAATAGGTCAGGTACGCTTTTTTTACCAAAGGGCTGCCCGACGCCTCATAACTTTTATATACGGCGCCCACACAGTCAAAAAATCCCGCGGTATAGAGCATCTGCACCAATATGCGTTCCGCCAGTTCCTGTGTATCAATATAAAATACCTGCGCGCTTTGAAATACCAAAGCCATTACGTTTGCCGGTCCCTGGTAATACCTGCAGAGGTATTCCAAAAGCGTATCGTTATATTTTCCTGCCAGAAACGTATCGGCACAATATTGTACCAAGTCTTCATTTTCTGCAAACTGCGCCCTTGATATCCGGTTGTTCAGCAGACGAACCCGCATTGAGACAGAAAGCGGCTCAAAACCGTATTCCGATGCAATTTTGTACGCCTGACCGTATAGCTGCTTTTCAATACACATTTCCAAGATACGGCCTCTTTCTTCGGAAGTAAGAAAAGAAAGATCCACACGCGATAACTCCCGCCGCATTTCTTCCGTTTCATCCTGGAAAAAAAGCAGACCGAACATTTTAGGGAACAGCCAGGCCCGGTATGCAGGGTTGATTTTCGGGCTTTCCATAAGCGCCTGAAAATATTTTAAATCTTTTTCTTCAAAAAATTCCTGCGCCCTGCGGTTTGCAAAATAATACAATAAAAACGGAATCCTGCCAGGCGAAAGCTGCATGCACCCCCTTATATACCTGCCGGGATACATCAGTTTTTCCAACTGATAAGATACGCTGCCCGCATAACGGTTCCCATACAGATCTTCAATCAATATCACGTAGTCGTTGGTATACAGCGGGAAATACGCCTCTCCATTATAAATCGGCACAATCGCCGGATCCGTCAGCTGCTCCTGCAATATCATTACTTTGGCCGCCTGCGGCTCAAAACAGGTAAGCCTGTGCACAAATAAAACATCCGCAAGGGCATCCGATACTTCTGCGAAATAAATTCCATGCGACAACACGTCTGCATAAATCACCGCCAGATTGTCGTCCATATGGCAAAGCGCCATCTGTTCGGCCGCAAATTTTTCCATAGATGGAAAATGCTGTTCGTATACGTTTGGCTGCTTTGTTTTTGAAGCTATGATATTGACGTATAAAATCGCTTTCTGCCGGTATCCCAGCTGGTTGTTGTACTTGAAATACATCTGGATAATCTGCGGCACATCCTGCACGTTCCTGGTATCCATCGAAAGCAGGTACGCTTCGTATAAGCCGGTTATACGAAGCTTTTTTTCTACGCCGAGCGCATACCAGGAAAAGAAACGCCTGCCGTACGCCTGGCTGCGGATCAGGTATTCGCAGATAACCTTAAGCGCCTGTATGTCTTCCGTCTGCTTATAACAGGCTTCCAACAGCAAAAACGTCCTCTTTTTGTAAGCCTTTCGCATTGGAAAAACGGATACGGCCTGTCCCGCAATTTCTTTTGTCAGGGCATTCTGTTTTCTTGCCCAGTTTAAGATTTTTTCTTCAAAATCGCCCAGACGGTTCATCAGGTACGGCTCTGCCAGAAATAAAACGTATGCTTCCGCATACAAAATGGGACTGTCCCATCCGCCCATAATCCGTTCTTCAAGCGCTTTTAGTTTCTGGTAACGGTTCTGTGCATATTCTTTTCTCAAAAACAAAAGGCACCAGAACAAAACAGGATTTTCGGCATGTTCCAGGTAAATCTGTCCAATTTCCCCGGTCAAACGGTCAATATAAACGTCTTCCCGTTCCATCAGCGTACAGATGTACAGGTAGTACCCCCAACGGGGATTTGTTCTATCTTTCCACTTCCGTTTAAATTCGTCTAAAATCCACTCCGTTTCCTGCTTTTGCCCGTTCAGCCAAAATGTCTGCGCTTTTAAAAGACGGTACCAGGCGTTCCCTGAATCGCGCACAATCAGATCGTCTAAAATCTTTAAGGCAGCGGACGCCCACTTTCCGGTACCGATTTCTTTTAGACGGTATTGCACGTATAATTTCTGCAGCTTTACATAACACTGCCTGATTTCCCGCCTGGCCGGCCCGGATACGGCTTCGCTGCCTCTGGGAACGGCGCAGACAAATACCGTAAGTTCCTGGTGCATATTTTTCAAGATCAGGCGCCCGAAATTTTTGCCGGCATGCATACAGTCCGGATCCAGATAAAATCCGGCGTCTGCTTCGCTCCCCAAAAAATCTTCCATTGTAATCCAGTTTTTTTTGGGCTTTATAAATTTGGCGTCGCTTGCCACTTCAAATTCCACATATCCCCAGGTATTCCTGACTACGGGAACATCCTGCGAGATACTTTTGGCAACCTGCTCAAACATATATTCTGTCTGGTTTACCGTAACGACAACCTGTTCCTTTAATCCGCACGCCAGCAGAAATTCTTCCACTGCCCGTCCCGTCCCGGGCGTTTTCGATAATCCTTCGTATAACAGCCGCTGCTTCATATCTGTTTTTTTGAGTATCCCCAAAAAAGACGGGCCGTAAAATATTTTCCTGGCCTCCTGCCAGTTTTTCTGCGCCAGTCTGACAAAATCCGGAAGGCTTTTTATCATGCCCACCGATGAATCCGAAAACTGTTTCGTGACTGTCACGGCAAATGATATATGGTATTCTTCCTGGCTGCATATCAGGACAAACTCACCCTTCTGGATATTTCCTTCCGTCAGCCCCGCGCTGTGAAACTCATACCGTATCCGGACTTCTTCCCCTTCAAACCCAACGGTCAGACACTTCATCCGCGGATTTAAAGAACAGGCGATTCCTCGCACCGGAACCTGGTTTGTACTCGTGAGCGTAAACTCGCCTCTGTAGTCCGTTCCTTCCACAACGTCTATTTCAATCCGTTCAGCAGAAAATTCCACCATGGGCTTTGCGCATTCCACCCGGCCTTCTGCAAGTTCTCTTATCCGCTTACGCACGTTTCCTCCTGACAATCTGTTGCTTTTTCCGATAAAACAGTTATAATTATTACAGTTACACGTTATTATAAACGATTTATCAGATAAATTCAACCGGAGGTATCCCAGTTATGTTAAAACATAAAGATCATTTCCATGGCAGCGACCTGGAAAAAATCGAACAGATCTACGGCATTCAAAAAGAGGAAATTACAAACTTTTCCGCAAATGTCAATCCGCTTGGCATTTCCCCCAACTTAAGAAAAACGCTTTCCGATCATCTTGGCGTCATCACGTCTTATCCGGATCGGGAATACGCTTCCCTGCGGCAGTGCATTGCAAATTATGTCCGTTCCGATTTTGACAATATTATCGTGGGCAACGGCTCTACCGAACTTATTTCGTTGTTTATCCAGATAGAACGTCCCAAAAAAGCCATGGTTTTAGGGCCTACGTATTCCGAATATGAGCGTGAAATCTATTTGGGAGGCGGCACAACCCACTACTATCCGTTAAAGGAAGAAAACCTGTTTCGCCTGGATCTTTTAGATTTTACAAATCATTTAAACGAAAGCGTCGATCTTCTGGTGATCTGCAATCCGAATAATCCGACTTCTTCTGCCATTACAAGAGCTCAGATGCGCCGGATTTTAGACGTCTGCAAACAATATGATATTTTTGTGATGGTGGATGAAACTTATGTAGAATTTGCTGATAATATGGAAGAAATCACTTCCATTCCATTGACGCATTATTATAACAATATTATTATTCTGCGTGGAACATCGAAATATTTTGCCTCGCCGGGATTAAGGCTTGGATATGCGGTAACCGGCAACCGTGATTTGATTAAATCCATCAACACACGGCAAAATCCCTGGACGATAAACTCCCTTGCAGTCATTGCAGGAGAACTGATGTTTTCCGACCAGGAATATATCCGCAGGACAAAGGAACTGATTTCCTCTGAACGCACGCGGATCTGCCGCGCATTACAAAAGACCCCTTATTTTAAAATCTATGAACCAAGCGCTAATTTTATGCTTGCCAAAATCTTAACCGACGGGATAACCTCACAGGATTTATTCGATCGCGCCATCCGGCAGAAGCTTATGATCCGGGACTGCTCTACGTTTCCGTTCCTGAATCAGAAGTTTATCCGTTTCTGCGTTATGATGCCAAAAGACAACGACCGTCTATTGTCCTGCCTGCTACAAAACAAATAAAACGCCTTTATCAAACTTTAAAAGCCTGCGGATGAATACGGCAGCCAGATTACATCCGTCCCTTTGTCCGCAGAATCGTCTTTCAAGGCCAGGGCCATTGCGGTATCCTTTTGCACAAACAGGCAGGATTTGTGCTGCCCGGCTTTTTCGGATTGCAGAATGCCGTGCTCTGTTTCCCGGAATCCGCCCATATCAAAACAGACGGTATCAAACGGAACCCGCATGCCTTCGCCTGTCATTTTGACATAGCTTTCTTTTAACGTCCACAGATGCAAGAAGCGTTTTGCCTCGTCTTCACAAAGTTCTTCCTTCCCGAAACTGCGGAGGTTTTCCGTTCCATACACATATTCTGTTTCTGCTGCGCTGCAGCATTTTTTGACGACGCTGCATTTTACCCGGCGCAGTCCTTCCACATCAATTCCCACCGGAACACGGGCCACTGCTACGGCTATGGCCGTATCGCAGTGGCTGATATTAAAATAATACGGATCCGGGCTGTCGTAACAGGGTTTTCCATGCGCGCTGCGTTTTATAAGATCCCATTGCAGCCTGACGCCAAAAAATGCGAAAAAAGTTTCTTCTAATATCTGGCGGGCAAGGCTTTTCTGACAGGCGCCCCGAAATTTCTGCGGCTTTGTTAATATGTGATAGCAAACCATACACTGATATTTTTTTTCCATATTTTATCTCTTTGTTTTCACGGTTTTCGCTTTTGACCAGCCGGAGTAAACCATAACCCCGTCTACGGTCTGATAAGAGCGCACTCTGACATAATATTTTTTCCCTGCGGCAAGCTTTGTAACGGATGCTTTTACGGTTTTTTCGTAGGTTTTTGTTTTTGCGCCTTTAAAACTTCTTGTTTTGGCGTACTGGATCTGGTATCCGGTCACCTGCTTTTTCACTTTTTTCCATTTTACGGTAAATCCTCCGGAAATACCGCTAAGTTTTGATACAGACGTGCTTTTTGGACGGATTGTAAACGTCCTTGTCACCGTGCCGCTGTAAATGCCCTGAAATTTCACCTGCGCCACAGCCGTTCCGACATTTTTGTTTTTGCTGTAGGTTACGGTGTAATATTCCGGTGAAATAACAGCGCCTTTGCTGTCATATACCGTAACCGCCGGCTTTTTGGCGCTGCCGTTATAGGTATATGCGGTCTGGGACAGATTTACTTGCGCCGGACGGAAAATAGGCTTGGCATCCGCAATATTGCCGCAGTCCTTACACTTCTGATAGACATATCCATCCCCGTTTGTTGTCGCTGCAACCGTCCGGGTTTCATACGGATGCCGGCTTCCCGCGGCAATGACTGTCTCTGCTTCGCTAATCTCCTGCTCTGCAAAACCGTCGCGAAACAGCTTCCTGCATACAAAACACGTATAATATTCGATATGCCCTGCCTTTGTACAGCCTGCCTCCAATGCTTCGGTTTTGACTAAGCTGTGTCCTGCCGCAGGGATTGCTTCGATTTTAACCTCGCCGCAAGACTTACAGCTTATGGAACGGCTTCCTTCCTGCGTACAGGTTGCCCACCGGTCAATGGTGTACTGTCCGTCCCATACGTGCCCTTTGGCAGCGATTTCTTCCTCCTGCGTATATCCGCATACGCTGCACGACGCCTGCCGGATGCCGGAATTGGTACAGTCTGCGGGAACGAGAATTTCCCATTCTCCGTAAGCATGGGGAAGCGGATCTAAAACCGTTTCTTCTATCGTAATCTCATTCTTGCCGTCTGCGTCAGAAAACAGCAGGCCGCATACGCTGCATGCATAATATGCTATATTCCCGGGCTTAGTACAGGTTGCAGGCTGTTCCGGCGTCATCTGCATAGAATGGGACAGACAATATTGCTTTGCAGTGATATTGCCCCCGGAAGCTTCCGAGGACGCCCATTCTATCCATTCTTTCCAGCTTTCCGCATATTCGTATGGAGTCCACACGGTCACCGGAAGGCCGTCAAACAGGTTTTCGCCTGTGATTTCCGGGTATGCGCCCAGGAAATATACTTCTTTCAGCATATCGCAGCCGCCGAAAACAGAAGACGCTGCTAAAGTAATCCCGTCGCCGACCACAATCTGCCGGATCTCTGCAAGATAACCGCTCCACGGCACTCCATCGGCAAGTTCCGGCATTTCTCCCGTTCCTGTGAAACTCAGTTTCCCGTCTTTATCTAATGTCCATACGATATCCGTTTCCCCATATGTCCCGGAAGCGATATATGTATCCTCGTCGTCTTTTTTGGCATAACCCGTTTCCGAAAGCGCAAGAATCTCCCCATACATTCCCTGCATTGCCGCGCTGTATGAATAAATAAATTCCTGATCCGAAATACGGACTGTATAACCATTTGAAACGCTGCCTGTCGCGCCGGCTAAAAACAGTTCTCCGCCCGCGCCGGCCGCATCCGCATCCGAATTGGCAATGTCCGCCAGGTAATGTTTTTCGTCGTCCATCGTTACTATATTCCACATATGGCTGCCTGCTCCGGACATCGTGCCGTCAACAAGACAAGATGCGGTATACGGGCTTTCAAATTCGGACAAATCGCACAGATACTGGAATGCTTTTGCATACCCTTCACATACGACATTTGTCGCGTCGTCCCCGTCAAACACCCAAATCAACTGCCAGGGATTGCCGTATGGCGTGTCTGTATCCGCAGCTTCATGGTTATACGATACCATGCCGCATATTGTTTCTTTATATGCATAAAGCTTTTCATAATCGCTGTAATCTGCATATTGTTCCACAATTCCCGCTGCACGCCCGGCCGCGTCTTCTGCGGCATGTATCAGCTCCTGGCTGACCGTATACTGCGGATCTTGGGCGCCCGCATCCTGAAATTCCTCTGCAACCGGGAATAAATATGTAATTTCGTCCGGCGCGATCAGGACATACTGCCCATTCTCCGTTTCTTCCGCCCCAAACGTAAGGTTCTTCGTGCCAACGCCCATTGTTTTGTCAAACCAATACAGCGTATAAGGGCAGTCGACCAGCAGATACTGCAAAACCGCATCTATCGCAGGCGCATTCTGCTCCATCCAGGCATCCAGCGCATCCTGTGTAATTTCCCCGTCCGCAACAACTGCGTCCACGCCAAGCTCTTCTGCCGTCCAGCTTTTGTCCGAAACCCCAAGTTCCGAAAACGGCAGTGTAATCTGCGTCCCGGCCGTTTCTCCGGACGCAATACACCCTATCCGGGCCTTTAACGCCTGATAGGCGCTAAGATGCACTCCTTCCAGACGGCCTGCGCCATATTCCCCGTACAGTGCGGCCTTTCCATCTTTTTGAACAAGTTCTTTCATATAGCCCAAAAACAAATCTTCCTGCCCATATTGCGGGCTAACAGCCGTTTCGCCGTCCGTTGCCGCCGCCATAGTAATAGACGGTGATGCCATGGTAACTGCCATTGCAGCGGACAAAATAAATGATACCAACCGTTTCTGTTTCATTGCATTTTCCTCCCTGCTTTGTCGTTTTTTCCGATATGATATTCAGCCCATATTCTGCCTGGCCACAAGCTGCTCCGCGCCGTATTTTCTGCGCAGCGCCGGTTTTTCGATTTTTCCGGTCGCATTCCTGGGCACTTCCGCAAAAATAATCTTTTTGGGGCGCTTATACCGGGGAAGCTGCCTGCAAAATTCGTCGATTTCTTCCTGCGTACAGTCCATTCCCTCTTTGACAGAAATAATCGCGCCCGTAATTTCCCCTAACCGTTCGTCCGGCAGGCCGATAACCGCCACGTCCTGAATCTTGTCATGGGCGCTTAAGAAGTTTTCAATCTGCACCGGATATATATTTTCACCGCCGCTTACAATTACGTCTTTTTTACGGTCCACCAGGAAAATAAAACCGTCTTCATCCATCTTAGCCATATCTCCGGTATAAAGCCAGCCGTCTTTTAACGTCTCCGCCGTCGCCTGCGGATCGTTATAATAACAGGTCATAACGCCGGGGCCTTTTACGCAGAGTTCTCCTACGTCCCCCTGCGCAACTTCGGTTCCTTCCTCATTCACAATCTTACACTTCCAGCGGTAGCCCGGAATGCCGATTGCTCCTACCTTGTGGATATTTTCCATACCAAGATGCACGCAGCCCGGGCCGGTTGATTCGGACAAACCGTAATTGGTATCGTACAAATGATGCGGGAAATACTCCTTCCAGTGCTTAATCAG
>CAJTLD010000017.1:13377-22230 GCA_910577065.1 uncultured Lachnospiraceae bacterium
TGCGCGCCGATATGCATCAGCCGCCACTGCCCAAGTTCATAGTCCTGCAGCTTTACGTCGCCCCGGTCTAAAGCCACCAGAATATCCTGCGCCCACGGCACCAAAAGCCAGACGATGGTACACCGTTCTTTTGAAACCGCGTCCAGAATAATCTCGGGCGTCGTCCCTTTTAACAAAACCGCCTTGCTTCCGGCACATAAACTTCCCATCCAGTGAAACTTTGCCCCGGTATGGTAAAGCGGCGGAATGCATAAAAATACGTCGTCCCGCCCGGTCATATGGTGCCGCTGTTCCATCTGCGCCGCCTGAAGCAGGCTTTCGTGGTTATGTAAAATTGCTTTCGGAAAACCTGTCGTACCGGAAGAGAAGTAAATCGCCGCATCGTCTTCGTCCTCAAGACGGATAAGAGGCGCTTGGCTCGAACAGTCCGCCACCAGTTCCGGGTAACTTTCCGCAAAAGTCGGGCATCCGTCCCCTACATAAATCAACAGCCTGCCTTTGCCAAGTTCTTCTTCAATGGATTCCACACGTCCGATAAATTCCGGCCCAAAAAACAAAATATGCACTTCGGCAAGATCTGCGCAGTACTTTATTTCTTCTGCGGAAAAACGGAAATTAAACGGGACTGCAATAGCGCCCGTCTTTAAGATCCCAAAATAAATGGGAAGCCATTCCAGGCAGTTAAACATTAAAATCGCCACGCGGTCGCCCTTTTGGATGCCGCGCCCAATCAGCATATTGGCCACGCGGTTGGCTTTTTCATCAAAAATACTCCAGGTAATTTCCCTGCGGTACGCATCCGCAAAGGTCTGCTGCACCAGGTCGTATTCTTTCCAGGTCGTCTTTCGGGTGTCTTTTTCCAAAGGGTTTAGTTCCACCAGGGCAATTTCGTCACTGTACAGCTTGTGGTTCCTCTCCAGTAAATCTGTCACAGGCATAGTCTTGTACTTCCTTTCTCTCTTTCATGTTTTGCTGCAGAACGTCCGATGATTTTACAATTTAAACTGTTAAAGCAAAAATTCCATGAAACGTTTGACATGCTTATCGGTTTATTTTATCATATTATTGTTTGATTGGAAAGGAGATTTTTAACCATGACGATTGATTTTCATACGCACACATTTCCGGACAAAATTTCCGGGAACGTCCTTAAGAAGCTCAGCGGTTGTTCACACACGCAGTATTTTACGGACGGCTCCGTATCGGGCCTTGCCGCTTCCATGAAAGAAGCTTCTATTTCATATTCTGTAAACCTGCCGGTTATGACGGCGGCGGAACAGGTAGAAAAAGTAAACGGAGATTTGATTGCAAAAAAAGACTGGCTTTTTTCACAGGGAATTATAACGTTTGGCGGGATGCATCCGGATTACGGGCATTATAAAAATGAGCTGAAACGTTTAAAAGACAACGGCATTTTGGGGATTAAAATTCATCCTGCCTACCAAAATACGGATATCGACGATATCCGCATGATGCGGATTATAGACGCCGCTTCGGAACTTGGTTTGATTGTACTGACACATGCCGGGATTGATATTGGGATATACGACCGCAATTATTCGTCCGTCCGGCAGATTTTAAACGTCGTCGACAGGCTGCGTCCGCCCAAGCTTGTGCTTGCGCATATGGGAAACTGGGCATGCTGGGACGATGTCGAACGGGATTTATGCGGCGCTTCCGTTTGGTTCGACACCGCGTTTGCCATCGGGCCGATTACGCAAAATCCAAAAGACCCCGGCGCGCCGTACCAAACCGAAAACCTTTCGGACGAGGCGTTTGTACGCATTGTAAAAAAACCCGGCGCCTGCCGAATCCTGTTTGCAACGGATTCCCCCTGGGAGTCCCAGAAAGATTATGTGAAAAGGGTCGGGGACATGCCGCTTAGCAAGCGGGAAAAAGAAATGATTTTTTGGGAAAACGCCGCAAAGCTAATTCAGCACCCGGAACTTATTCCTGCCCGTCTTTAGGGGGATTTCTTTGATTTCCATATCGTCAATCCGGATAAGGTCCTGCCGGCTCATATGAACCAGCAGGGCGTCAATCCCCTCTTCGGTTCCCTGCACCTCCATCTCCACGGTCCCGTCGTCTAAATTGCAAACCCATCCGCTTAATTTTAACTGCACCGCCGCATAATAAGCCCGGTAGCGGAAACCCACGCCCTGCACTCTGCCAAAAAATATAATATGCCTGCGTATCTGTTTCTTCATCTTATTCTCCTTTTTCTGTTCAAAAATTCACTCTTGCAATCCCGCCCTTTGCGTACTATGATAAGAAACATATCTATTTAAGAGGAGCATACTGCAATGGAACAAAACCTGACAACCGAAAGCCTGCCAAAAACCTTATTCTATTTTTCACTTCCCTATCTTTTGTCCTATTTTTTACAGACGCTGTACGGCATGGCGGATTTATTTATCGTCGGACAGTTTTACGGCGTAGCGAGCACCACGGCGGTTTCCATCGGAAGCCAGGCGATGCATATGCTCACCGTTCTCCTGGTCGGCTTGGCCATGGGCGCGACTATTTTAATCGGCCGGGCAACCGGCGGAGGCGACCGCAAACAGGCCGCCCTTGCAATCGGCAACACGGTTACGCTGTTTTTATTTCTTTCCGCCGTTTTAACAATCGTCCTTTTGTTTGCCGTAAAGCCCATTACCGCCGTTTTGTCAACGCCCGCCGAAGCGGTTGCGGATACGGCTTCGTACCTGACGGTCTGTTTTGCCGGAATACCGTTTATTACAGCCTATAATATTATCAGTTCCATCTTCCGGGGACTCGGGGACTCCAGGAGCCCGATGTATTTTATTGCCGCCGCATGCGCCGCAAACATCGCCCTTGACTATCTTTTCATTGGAACCATGGGACTTGGCGCGGCAGGCGCGGCGCTTGGCACCATCGCAGCACAAGCGATAAGCGTCTTTACCGCACTGGCGGTTATTTTAAAGAAAAAGACGGGCGTTCCCCTGTCGTCCAGAGATTTCCGCCCCGATAAGGCCACGATGGAAGGGCTTTTAAAAATCGGGATCCCGGTCGCCTTGCAGGACGGCTTTATCCAGATCTCGTTTATCGTAATTACGGTTTTTGCAAACCGGCGCGGGCTTGACGACGCCGCGGCGGTCGGTATTGTGGAAAAAATAATCGGGATTTTATTCCTGATCCCGTCTACCATGCTTTCTTCCGTATCGGCGCTCTGTGCCCAGAATATCGGGGCAGGCAAGCATGAACGCGCCCGCCTGGCCCTGCGCTACGCCGCTTTTACCGCCGTCCTTTGGGGCGTTGCCGCCGTCGTTGTCATGCAGTTTTTTGCAGAGCCGTTTATCGGGCTGTTTACGGAACATACTGCCGTAATTTCTGCCGGAAGCCAGTATATGCGCGGATATGTCTGGGACTGCCTGCTGGCGGGAATCCATTTTTGCTTCAGCGGTTATTTCTGCGCATACGGATTGTCGGGCATTTCGTTTCTGCACAACTTTATGTCCATCCTGTGCGCGCGCATCCCGCTCGCCTACTTTGCATCCGTATATTTTACATCCACGCTTCTTCCTATGGGGCTTGCCTCTACCGCAGGCTCCATGCTTTCCGTCCTGATTTGCGCAGGGGCATATATGAAGCTGGACAAAAAGAACATCATAAATCCCGTTTCAAACTAATTTATTTTTTTCAGGTAGTAAAACCCGTAAGCGGGGATATTTACTCCGCTTGCGGCCATCTTTTCTTCCGATACCAGATCGATATACGTCCCGTCCGTTTCATGGATCCAGGCCGTCCTGCCGGTCTCGCTGAAGTTAAACAGTGCAAGCAGCTTTTCCCCTTTATAACACCGTTCCACGCAAAGCACAGACGTATCCCATGTCTCTACTGTACGCGCCTTCGCATCCGCCACAAATACGCTTTCCCGGCTGCGAATTTCCTCCAGGCGGTTTAATCGTCGGAACAGCTTCCCCTGTACGCTGTCCGGATCCAAAATCCGTCCCGCCAATTCCCAGTTAAATGCGCCGCGGTGCAGATATCTTGAATCCGCCGCTTTATCCGGATCTTCTTTGTAACTGTAATCGTTTACCTGTCCCACTTCGTCCCCGCTGTAGATGACAGGAATGCCGGACAGCACAAACATATAGGCATGAAGCATAACATCCATTTGGACCGCCGTCTCCATTGCAGCCGCGTCCTCTTCAAACCCGGCCTTTTCAACTCCGCACATGGAAGCGGTTGTCCCACAAAACCTGGCGTCTCCGGTAACCGGATCCGAATTGTAAAGTTCTCCCCGGCTGTTGCTTTCTCCGGCAAGTCCCAAGAAATAATCGTTTAAATATTTTTTATGAGCGCGTTCTTCCATTCCTTTAGCGGCAAGCGTTTCATAATCAAGCCCCCACCCGATATCATCATGGCAGCGCAGATAATTCAAAAACAGATATTCCCGCGGCAGCCCAAATACAATATCAAGCTGTTTTTTTAAAAGGCTTACATCCCTGGTAGCTACGGTATGCCAGGTCGTCGCCATAGTCGTAACATTATAAAGCATATGGCATTCCGGTTTTTCCACCGTACCAAAATACGGCGTTACTTTTTCCGGCTCCATTACCACTTCGCCCAGAAGCAAAATACCCGGGCAGACAATTTCGCTGATGATCCGCATCAGGCGCACAATCGTATGTACCTGCGGCAGATTCCGGCACTGCGTGTTTAATTCTTTCCAGATATAGGGAACCGCGTCAATGCGCATAATATCAATCCCGCGGTTCGCCAGATACAGAAAATAATACATCATTTCATTGAAGACCCTTGGGTTTTTATAGTTTAAATCCCACTGGTACGGGTAAAACGACGTCATAACAAAATGCTTCTGATCCGGCAGCCAGGTAAAATTGCCGGGAGCCGTAGTCGGAAATACCTGAGGCACCGTTTTTTCATACAAAGAAGGAATGTAGGAATTTTCAAAGAAAAAGTAACGGCTCATATATTCCCCGTCCCCTTCGCGCGCCTTTACGGCCCATGCGTGATCCTCCGACGTATGATTCATAACAAAATCCATACAGACATGGATGCCTCTTTTGTGGCAGGCTTCCGTTAAGCTTTCCAAATCTTCCATTGTACCCAGGTCTTTTTGCACCTGTTGAAAGTCTGATACGGCGTATCCTCCGTCGGAACGCCCTTTTGGCGTTTCAAGAAACGGCATCAGATGGATATAGTTGGCTCTGCACTTTTCGATATAGGAAAGCTTCTCTTCCACCCCGTTTATGGTTTTGGCAAAATTGTCAATATAAAACATCATGCCTAACATGTCGTTTTGCCTGTACCATGCCGGATCCGCTTCGCGCCTGCGATCCAATTCTTTGAGCGCTTCTTTGCGCTCCATATAAAACTGTTTCAGCCGTTCGCACAATTCCGCAAACATAGAGCCGTTGTCATACAGTTCCATATAAAGCCAGCGCAGTTCGTCGTGATGTTTTTCAAAACGCAATTCAAATTCTTCCGGCAGTCCCGTTTTTGGTTCTGCCGTTATCTGGATTTCTTCTTTTTTCTTCTTTTTCTTCTTACCCATCTTCTTACCCTTCCATTTTCCGTTTTAAAAGAGGACACTGCAAAAAACAGGCGGTAAGGAATCCTCCTTATCACCTGTATCGGGTCCGCCGGAACTTATCCCGGCACGCTCTGTGCGTTTATTCCGCCGCTTCTTCTGAAGAAAGCCCATTCATATATTCCGTAATCGGATCTAACGTAATCTCCGTTGACTTTATCGGCTGCGCGGATTCCCATTTGATATATCCGGAATATCCGATCCATCCCAAAAGAGCGGCGCACAAAACCACGCCTGCCGTACGGATTGCCATTGACTGCGCTTTCTCCTTTTTCAGCGTCTGCTTGCGGTTTGCTTTTTCTTTTTTATAGCGTTCTACTTTTTCCTGGCTCATGATAAACAGCCTCCTTAAACACGTTTTCTCCTATTATACAATACTTTTTAAAGATTGTAAAATAAAATCCAACGGAAAATCTGGTATTTTTTACGGCAGGGCCGCCTTTTGCAGCGCGTTGTTGACCGCGTTCAAAACAACCATTGACGTATATTGGTTATCTTCACTGTAAGAAATATGTTCGGTTGACTGCTTTTCAATGATTTGATCCGCCAGATTTTCCACAGCCGGCTGCATCAAAGGATACATCGTGGCCACGGTATCGTCCAAATTGACTAACGATATGGAATTGATCTGGCTTTCGTCTACGACAACCTGCACGTCAATGGTGTTGTCATTGAATTGTATGGTAGAAGTATATACGCCGGCGACATATTTCATTGTTTCTGCGGTTTTGTCCTTCTGCTTGGGCAAAAACATAAAAATCAAAAGCAGAATCAGCAATATCCCAAGCCCCGCAAATATCAGCGTATATATCATCTCTTTCATATGAAATACTACTATTTTTGTTTTATTGCTCATCTTGATTCCTCCGCTTCCCCTGATACTTAATTGTATGCGCGGCCAAATCAATTATGACTGTATTTTCCCAAACCCGCTTCCGGGCCGTTTTACGCGCTGCGGCACGGGGACGGCGTCACTTGGTTTCGGTAACGTCCGCTTCTTCTGTTTCCGCCGACGTATCCTCCAAATCGGAAAGCTCTTTTTTAAATACCGACGGAAAACTGCCGGAAACCAGATACAGAGTTTCCTCCTCTCCTTTTGCCAGATAGTACTGCCCGGTCACCGTATTTTCCATGCCAATCCGAAGCGTAAGCGTCCCGTCCGCCGTTGTAACGGTAATCACATTCTGGGGCGAATCCAGCCCGTATTCGGAAAAACTTCCGGCGCCCTCCACAGTCTCTTCCGCCGTTAAAGAGACAAGCCCGTCTAACATGCTTTCCACCGAAGCCTGGTTTAGTTTCATCCCTTCCTCATTTTTGGAAATCCATTCCTCCCCTTCTTTCACAAACTCAAGCGTATCATCCCCATTTTGATAAGAAAATGCTGATATGTCTTCTTTCTTTACGTCTGCAAGATACAATTTTTGAGCCTCTTTACGTTCGCTTTCTTTTTCCTGCTGCGTGCGGTTATACATCCGCATACCGCCGTACGCCGCCCCAAATACAACCAGCAGCGCAAGTACGGCAATCATCTGTTTTGCCTGTCTTTGCATAAGTTTGCCCTCCTATCGTTTTCTTCTCCGGATCCAAACCGTAACGCCTGTAGCTATAAGCAGCGCCGGAAACGCTAAAATCATAGACAGCCCTATCAAACGCCCTGCAAACGCGGACACAGTAAGCTGTGTATTTTCATAGCTTTTTACCGGAATCACAACGGCCGGCGTTTCTCCCGTGCCGGCAAATACCGACAACAAATCCGAAAACATACCTAAATTGTGCCCGGAAACCATCTGATCCGCACTGTCTGTAAAAATTTGATATGAGCCAAATGCCGCCAGACGCCCTTTTACCTCCCCGTCCTCTGTTTTTTCTGCCGCCGCCGCAACGGTAAACGGCCCTTTGATATCGCCCTCTTCATACGAAAACGTCTCGGCATGGCCTGCGTCTGTTTTGGAAACCGCCTGGCCGGAAGCAGTTAGAAGCGCCGTATACGTAATCTCTTCCCCGCTCTCAGGAAACGTAATTCCCTGTACAAAAGGAGCAAAAATATAATCGGAACCGACGGAAGCCGTGTAAGAAGACGAAGCCACTTCCGGCAGAAGATAAAACGGATTCTGGTAAAACCGGGACGTATCCCCTTCCGCTACAACGCCGTCCACCCATGCCATATCGTATTCCGCCAGAATGGACGAGAAATTTTTCATCTCTTCCTGCGCCTCATAATTGGCCGTCACAAGCACATTTCCCCCGCCCTTAAGATACGCGGTTACCTTCTTGACGTCGTCTTTTGAAAAATCAGAAGACGGCCCGTTGATAATTACAGCCTGCGCGTCTTTCGGCACTTCATCGGCATCTAACAGGTTCATGGATTTAAGCGTTACATTCGCTTTTTCAACGGCCTTGGTAAAATTGCCGGCCAGCGGCGTTTCCCCATGCCCGGTAATCTCATAAATGACAGGCATATTATCATTCGTCACGTACAAAATGGCGCTTGTAATCTGCCCTTCTCCGTCATAGCCCGTGGTCTTCTGGGAATACGTACTGTAATCCACTTCTGTTTCGTATAAATCATACGCGTCTATTACTTTGGATACATCCCCGCAAGTTACAATCAGCGTCCCAAGGCTGATATTTTCCTCCGTGTAGTCCCGGTAAAAATTCGGGTTGACCGCAGGATCCTTATACTCAACTTTTATATGAGACGAAGAATCTTCATAACGCTTCAACGTTTCTGCCACCGTAGTATCCGCGCCATTTTCGGAAGTAATCGCATATATTGTCACATCTTTCTTTAGGTTTTTTAATAAAGTTTCCGTTTCTTCTGTCAGAGAATACAGCTTAGACGCCGTCATATCAAGTTCCATATACGTACTTGGCAGTTCTGCAACAAACAGGTTTACCACAACCGTAAGCGCAACCGCAGAAGCCGCATACCCGGCCGAAAATACGCCCAGCTTTAATTTGCGCGTGCTGACGGTAAAACGGCGTTTCTGAATGGACTGCGCCGTTAAAAACAAAAATAATGCGCTTACCGTCAAATAATAGATGATTCCCGTCACCGACAAACAACCGTCCAGAAAAGAAGAAAGCGGCGTAACCAGATCATAACAGCCAAATATTCTGGTCAGAAAATTACCCGATGCAGAAATTAGCCCCGTAATGCTTGGCATCATAAAGCCGAAAAATAAAAATACAAAGGTCAGGACAGCCGAAATGACCTGGCTTTCCGTCAAAGACGACACAAAAAGCCCAATCGCTATACACACAAGGCCGTAAAG
>CAJTLD010000017.1:22259-24477 GCA_910577065.1 uncultured Lachnospiraceae bacterium
CTGCCGAAACGGCACCGAACATCATCAGAAGAAGCGGCGTAACCGCTATGGTAACGCACGCAAGCGTATGCACCGCGGCCATGGCAAGGTATTTTGCCAGCACGATTTTACCCACAGATACCGGCGCGGTCAAAATCAGCTGATCGGTTTTGCTCTTTTGCTCTTCGGCTAAACTCCTCATCGTCAGCACCGGCACTGTAATCAGGTACAAAAAGGTAATGGCGTTTAACGCGTAAGAAACTTTCGCATAACCGTAATTCAGGTTATAGACGAAAAAATACAGCCCATAGAGCGCAGCCGTGGCCGCAAGGTACAGCCAGCCTATGATATTCTGGAAATAAGCGTTCCATTCCCGTTTTAAAATTGCTTTCATGACGGCAGCCCTCCTTTCTGCTCGGTCAGTTCCAGGAAAATATCCTCTAACGTCCTGCCTGCCGATTTGAGTTCCAAAAGCGGTATATCCGCTTCAACAAACGCGCGGATCACCCGGCCCCGGATGTCGGTTTCTTTTTCGGCAATACAGGTCAGTTCGGTTGTATGTTCCTGTATTCCCGGCCTGGCGGATATTTGTTTTGCCCCCTCAAACTGCGCGAGCAAAGAGGCGGCGTCTTCGCCGTTTCCCTCTACAATCAGTTCCAGCTTATGATTTTCGGATTCTACCTGGCGGAGCAGGTTTTCCGTTGTATCGCCCGCCACCAGTTTTCCCTTAGAAAGGATATAAATATAATCACAAACTTCCCGCACCTCGGAAAGAATATGGGAACTTAAGATAACCGTATGATGTTCCCCCAGCTTTTTGATCAGTTCGCGGATTTCCATAATCTGCCTGGGATCTAAGCCTACGGTTGGCTCGTCTAAGATAATAACTTCCGGGTAGCCTAAAATAGCCTGCGCAAGACCAACCCTTTGGCGGTAGCCTTTGGACAGGTTGCGGATCAGGCGCTTTCCCATATCCGTTATCTGCGTCAGTTCCATGGCTTCTTGTATGTACTGCCTGCGGCGCGTTTTTTCGATGGCTTTGAGTTCTGCGGCAAAACAAAGGTATTCTTCCACGCCCATATCCATATACAAAGGAGGGACTTCGGGAAGATAGCCAATGTGTTTTTTGGCTTCTTCCGGCTGTTTGAAAATATCAAAGCCGTTAATTTTTACCTCGCCGCCGGTTGCTCCCAGATATCCGGTTACAATATTTAAGGTCGTGGATTTACCCGCGCCGTTCGGCCCCAAAAAGCCGTAAATCCGGCCAGGCTCCACCGTCAGGGACAAATCGTCTACAGCGGTGTGTCCGCCGTATTTTTTAATCAGGTGAGAAATTTCTATCATATGCGCTCCTCCTTTTTACATATCCAAACAAAAATTAGGGTATGCTTTGTTTGTGTCAAAAGGGAGTTTATTGTGTGAAAAGAGTGTGACGGGAAACGCTCTCCTTTTTACAACATAAAAAACGCCTCTGTGACAGAGGCGTTTTTTATGTTGTTTTTGAAAAAAAGACAATTGTCTTCCGTTGAAAATTCAGTTCTCTGTAATTGATCATCTGTTCTGCGCTTCCGATAAATAACACGCCGTCCTTTACAAGAGAACGATTGAATTTACGGTACACATCATCCCTTGCTTCTTCCGTAAAATAAATCAGCACGTTCCGGCATACAATCAGATGACAGCCGGACGGATATGCGTCCCGCAGCAGGTTATGTTCTTTAAATTCCACCCTTGCTTTGATTTCCCTTGAAATCTGATAGGAATCTCCGATTTTTGTAAAACACCTGCATTTCAAATCCGCCGGCACGGCCGCAATGCTTTTTTCATTGTAAATCCCCGCACGGGCGGCGTCTAACACCTGCCTGTCAATATCTGTCGCAATCACCTTGATCTGGTTTAACGGCAAATGCTTTGAAAAAGCCATAACCAGCGAATAAGGTTCATTTCCGGTAGAACATGCCGCGCTCCAGATTTTTAAATTTCTGCCGAACCTGCGTATCAGTCCCGGAATAACCGTGCTATCCAAATAATTCCAGTGCACCGGATCGCGGTAAAATTCGGAAACATTGATTGTCAGGAAATTTACAAACTGCTCAAATTTTTCTCTGTTTGTCTGAAGAAGGCCCACATAAGCGTCATAAGATAATATCTTGTTCTTTGCAATCAGGGAATCTATTCTCCTGCGCATCTGGTTTTCCTTGTATGCGTTTAAGTCGATCTGGGTCAACGCAAAAATATT
>CAJTLD010000017.1:24535-29811 GCA_910577065.1 uncultured Lachnospiraceae bacterium
CCCTGCCCGCCGTACAGCATGCGGACAGCGCATATATAAATAGAAAGTCCGCATAGCGAACTTTCTATTTGACAGCAACTGCCTGTTGCTATTCTTCTGTTTCGATTGTCTCTTCCGCTTCCGGTGCTTCTTCTATTTCTTCCGGCGCTGCAGCCGGCTCTGCGTTCAAAAGCGCTTTGATGCTCAAGCTGATTTTACGTTCTTCTTCGTTAAAATCTACGATTTTAGCTTCGATTTCCTGGCCGATACTCAGAACGTCGGATGGCTTTTCAATGTGCTCTCTTGCAATCTGGGAAACATGCAGCAATGCATCTACGCCCGGCGCAAGTTCTACAAATGCACCAAAGTCCGCCATACGCGCTACCGTACCTTTTAATACCGTACCAACGGCAAATTTGGTTGCCGCGTCATTCCACGGGTTTTCTTCCGGGAACTTCATGCTTAAAGCAATCTTCGTCTCTTTGATATCTTTGATAAATACCCTGACAACTTCGCCTACTTTAAAAACTTTCTTCGGGCTTTCTACCCTGCCCCAGGACATCTCAGAGATATGTAAAAGGCCGTCTGCTCCGCCCAAGTCGATAAACGCGCCAAAATCCGTAACGTTTTTAACGGTTCCCTCAATGATATCTCCCACCTGGATCCTTGCAAAGAGTTCTCTTTGCATTTCTTCTTTCTTAGCCACCAAAAGCTGCTTCCTGTCACCTATAATCCTTCTTCGGCGCGGATTAAATTCTGTGATCACAAATTCGATCTCCTGATCTTTGTACTTGTTCAGATCCTTTTCATAGATATCTGATACAAGGCTCGCCGGGATAAACACCCTCGTTTCGTCTACGGCTACGCTTAAGCCGCCGCCTAAAACCTGGATCACCTTAGCGGTTAATACTGTGTGGTTTTCAAAAGCTTCTTCTAATTTCTTGTTGCCCTTTTCAGCGGCAAGACGCCTGTAGGAAAGAAGAACCTGGCCTTCGCCATCATTGACTTTAATCACTTTTACTTCCATGGTGGCGCCGACAGATACAAGGGCTGTCAAGTCTACATTCGGCTCGTTGGTATACTCGGAACGGGTAATAATACCGTCGGACTTGTATCCAATATTTAAGACGATCTCATCTGGTTTCACATCGATAACAGTGCCTTCGACTACCTCTCCATTTCTTATTGATTTAATTGATTCTTCTTCAAGCATTTCTTTAAAACTTACTTCTGATTCTGACATTATCCAAAACCTCCTCAATAATATTGTTTGGGGTCGAAGCCCCTGCGGTAATACCTACGTTATCAATGGACCCAAACTGCCTTATGTCCAAGTCATCAAGTGTCTGTATGTAGTAAGTATTTTCACATGCTTTTTGACATATTTCAAATAGCTTCTGTGTGTTGGAACTGTGACTGCCGCCGATTACAATCATAGCCCCAACGCGTGCGGCAATATCGGCAGCTTCTTTCTGCCGTTCTTCCGTCGCATTGCAGATAGTATTTAAAACAATTATATCATAACCTTTTTTTTCAATAATTTCAACTAATTCTTGAAATTTGTTGTAATTAAATGTCGTTTGGGACACGATACAGAGTTTTTTTGCACGATCGATATCCAAATTCTGTGCCTCTTCCCTTGTTTCAAGGATGGTTGTCTCCTCCGGATCCGACCAGCCTTTGATCCCTTCCACCTCCGGATGAGACGCGTTGCCAATGATGACAATATGGTACCCCTCTTTCTGATACTCCTCGACAAACCGATGGATTTTCAAAACAAACGGACAGGTAGCGTCCACGACGGTAAATCCTTCGGCCCGTATTTTTTCATACGCCGCCTTTGAAACCCCGTGCGATCGGATGACCATAATACCGCTTGGGAGGTTTTTCAGTTCTTCGATACCGCTGACTGCGCGCACGCCTTTTTCTTCCAAATCGCGGACTACCTCTTCGTTGTGAATAATCGGGCCGTACGTATATACCGGTACGTTGCTTTTTTTCGCTTCTTCGTAAACTTTATCCACAGCACGTTTTACGCCGAAGCAAAAACCTGCGCTTTTTGCCAGTATTACCTGCATTCTAGTTTCTCTCCTGCCATATTTTTAAGATTGCCTGTACCACTTCGTTTATGCCAAGTTCCGAAGAATCTACCAAAACCGCATCCTCTGCCTGCCGCAGCGGGGATTCATCCCGGTTCATATCCCGGTAATCCCGTTCTTCGATATCTTTTTGGATCGCAAAAAGGTCGCAGTCCTGCCCTTTTTCCTTTAGTTCGTCAAAGCGGCGTTTCGCACGGGTAAACGGGCTTGCGGTCAGATAAATTTTTATTTCGGCATTTGGCAGCACGCAGGTACCGATATCCCTGCCGTCCATAATCACGTCGGAAGTTTCTGCCAGCTTCTGCTGCAGCGCCACGAGCTTTCTGCGCACCGACGGATAAACGCTGACGGATGAGGCCATATTCCCCACTTCCTCCCTGCGTATTTTGCCGTTGACGTTTGCTTTGTTTAAGAAAACCTGCTGCTGCCCGTCTTCATAGGCAATCGAAATATCAACTTCTTCCGCGGCTTTTGAAACGGCCGCTTCATCCGAAGGCAAAATCCCCTGTTCCAGAAAATAAAGCGCCATTGCGCGGTACATCGCGCCGGTATCCACATAAATATACCCCAATTTCTCTGCCAGCTTTTTGGCAATTGTGCTTTTGCCTGCCCCTGCCGGGCCGTCAATTGCTATATTCATCCCTGTTCCCTCATTTCTTCCTTACTGATTTGGCTCTATGCTGCTTCCCGCCAAGTAACCTGTCGACCATGCAATCTGCAGGTTATATCCGCCTGTCAAAGCGTCTACATCCAGCGCTTCCCCGGCAAAATACAGCCCGGAGACCAGTTTGGATTCCATTGTGGACGGATTGACTTCTTTGACGCAGACGCCGCCTTTTGTGATAATCGCCTCATGAAAGTCACGAAGCCCGGTCAGCGTCAGCGGAAACGCTTTTAACAGTTTCAGCAGCCTGCCCCGCTCCTCTTTTGTTATCTCGTTTACTTTTTTGTCCGCGGGTATACCGGACAGTTCCACAAATACCGGCTGCATCTTAAGCGGCAGCAGGCCATGCAGGATATTTTTAAAACACTTATTCCTGTTTTCTTCAAAATCGCGCAAAAGGCGCGCATCCAGCTTATCTACGGTAAGCGCGGGCTTTAAGTCAATTTCCATCGGAAGTGCACGCTCTTTTAGCCTTCCTCCAACCGCGCTGCTTGCGCTCAGGCAAAGCGGGCCGCTTACGCCAAAATGGGTAAAAAGCATCTCCCCAAACTCTTCAAACAGTATTTTCTTCTGATGCCGTATGGTAACGCGGACATTTTTCAAAGAAAGCCCCTGCATAGCCGCAACATACGGTTCTTTTGCCGTAAGCGGTACCAAAGACGGCACAGGCTCTGTCACACGGTGCCCGCATCCGGCCGCAAAACGGTAGCCGTCCCCGGTTGAACCGGTCGCCGGGTAAGAAACGCCGCCTGTCGCAAGAATTACCGCATCCGCTTCCAGCGTTTTATTGTCTAAGAGACGTACCCCCCGGCAGCGTCCCTCTTTTACAATAAGCCCCTCCGCCCGCGCCATAAGGCGGACGTCAACCCCCGCCTCCTTTAACGCGCGCTTTAAGGCCGCGATAACATCCGACGAATGATCCGACGCAGGGAACACACGGTTTCCTCTCTCAATTTTGGTTTTTACCCCATGCGATTCAAAAAAATCAATAACCCGCATATTATCACAGGCATAAAACGCACTGTATAAAAACTTCCGGTTACTGGCCACGTTCGCAAACAGCGTGTCCATATCCCCGGCATTGGTAATGTTGCATCTGCCCTTACCCGTAATGAAAAGCTTTTTCCCCAGTTTTTCATTTTTTTCAAGCAGAATCACCATATGGCCGTTTTTTGCCGCGGCAAGCGCGGCAAACATCCCTGCCGGACCAATTACGGCTACCGTTTTCTTTTCTGTCATGATTCATCTCCGATCCTGGCATAACGTATTTTCATGGCGTCATCCAAATGATCCATTTCATCATTGTCATACACCTGGTACTCGTCCCAAATCTGTTCCAGCATTTCTAATGTTTTAACCACTTCCGTCTGTTTTTTCATAGAGAGCGCCACAATCAGGGCATTGATTACGCTTAACGGAGCGGCCAGTGAATCCACAATAGACGCCATATCGCTTTTGGCAATCAGATTGCACGAAGAATATAAATTCATGGGCGAATGCACGCTGTCTGTCAGCGTAATAATCTTGGCATTCCGGTTATTGGCAAATTCAATAGCCTTTAACGTGCGCATAGAATATCTTGGAAAACTAATACCGATAATCACGTCATCGCTGCCTATCCGCACCATCTGCTCAAACAACTCGCTGGAACTGCTCGTATGCAAAAGATGCACCCGATCAAACATCAGATTTAAATAAAATGCCAGAAAACTGGCCAAAGATGCGCAGCTTCGGATACCGATCACATAAATATTTTCAGCATTTAATATCGTATCCACCGCAAGTTCAAACGCATTCTGATCAATTTGTTCCAGCGTACCCTTCAAGTTTTCCGCATCCGACTGCAATACGGTCTCCAGAATTTTAGACTGGCTGATCCGCCCGTAAGTAACCTCCATCCTCTGAATCGAATTTAACTTATGGCGCACCAGCTCCTCTAACGCTTTCTGAAACTGCGGATAGCCTTTATACCCCAGATTCACCGCAAAGCGTACCACCGTAGACTCGCTGACGCCAACCACAGTCCCCAGCTTAGCCGCTGTAAGAAATACCGCTTTATCATAATTGTCTGTTATATATGCCGCCAAAAGCTTCTGCCCTTTGCTCATGGTTTTGTATTTTTTATTGATCCGATTACTCAAATCATTCGTGCCGACCATATCCCTGCTCCCTTTTTTATCGGTTAAAATTCGCATATTCTTAATCATAACAAATTTACAGTCTGCAAACAAGCAGTTTTTTGTTTACGGCCTGAAAAGCTATTGTATTATATTGACTGCGAACTACGCAGCAAGTGCGCAGTTGCAGACCGAACTGTTACGAAAACAGCCGTCTTACTGCCTGCCACACCGCCTGACAAAAAAGGCTGCCCCCATTCGGAAGATTTGGGAAGCAAAAGCCGCTTATCGTGAAGCCTGCCAAAACCGCAGTCAGCCAGAGGACAGGGGATGCGGCATTCGCCTTGTAACAGGATTTAGCGGCTCTTAAGTATCCCCTGCGATGCCCAGCAATGCCCTGCCACGGATGGCAGGGCA
>CAJTLD010000018.1:0-9842 GCA_910577065.1 uncultured Lachnospiraceae bacterium
CCATTTCGGAACATCCGTTTGAAGCCGCATGCAAAAGCACCCTAAAACGCAGCGCAGGTTTCGTAAAATGCAGAAGATTCTTTTTCCCGCTAAACACAAACAGCCCTGCAGCAGCCGTTACCGAATACCCAAGCCCCGTCGCGACCGCAGCGCCCCCTATTCCAAACCCGCATACGGCAAGAAACACATAGTCAAGCGCCATATTCAGCACGCCGCCCGCCACAGAGCAAACCAAAGAAAGCGCGGCCTTTCCGCTTGCAATCATATAAAGCGTAAAATTATTCATCAAAAGAATCGGCACAATAAACGGCAGGTAGAGGCTCAGATATTCCACACAGTACCCTGTTACATCCGCGGACAGCCCCATACCTGCAAATACGCGCCCGACTGCAAAATACCCGATTCCGCACATCAAAAAACCTGCCAGCACATTAACCAGAATTAAAAAAGTAAAATCCTCTTTTGCTTCCTTTTCCCTGTGCTCTCCCATTTTTTTCATAATCACCGCGCTTCCCCCGGTGGCAAGCATCGTCGAAATTGCGGTTACAAGCTGAATGACCGGAGCCGTCAGGTTAATTGCCGAAAGGGCGTCCGTTCCAATCAGATTCGACACAAACAGTCCGTCCACCATCGTATAAAAAGACATAAAAACAGTCATAGCAATCGTCGGGACGGCAAATTTTAAAATATGCTTCAAAGTGACAGGCTGACCGTATACATTTAAATTTTCCATTCTTTTTCTCCTCGCTTCTTGTTTTTTATTCCTGTATCGGATATCATAAACCGTACAGTAACTGTACAGTCAAGAGGAGAATGAAAAAATGGAAGAAAAAAACAAACTGCTCACCATCGGACAGTTTGCGGCGCTGCACGGCATCAATAAAAAAACACTGATGTGGTATGACGAAATCGGGCTGTTTTGCCCTGCCGTCATCCATCCTGACAACGGATACCGTTTCTACAATTATCATCAGAGCCCTTTGCTTGAAACCATCCTTTTGCTGCGGGAATTGGACGTATCCGTAAACGAAATAAAAAATTTTATGAAAGATCGCTCCGCCGAACGCTTAAAATGCCTGTTGGCCGAAAAAACAGCCGAATTAGACCAAAAGATCCTCCATTTAAAAGCAGTCAGGCAGACGCTGTATAGCCGTTATCAGGATATGTCCACACTTTTGGCCATGGATTTATCCGAAATCTGCCTGATACAAAAAGAAGAACGCTGCCTGGTAACGGTAGAAATTGACAAGGATACGCCTTTTGAAAAGGAAGTGGAACTTATTACTGCGGAAACGGCCAAGTACCAGCTTGGACGCCTGCACGACGCCTCTTACGGATCGATGATTTCCGTACAGAGCCTTCTTTCCGGCGACTTTGACGACTATTGCAGCCTGTTCATTGAAATTCCGTTCCTCAAACAAAAAAAAGGCCTCCATATCCGGCCGGCCGGATACTATCTGAGAGCCTTTTATCAGGGCAGATGGGACAAAATGGAAACGCGCTACCGTGAAATCCTTTCCTATGCCAAAAAAGAAGGATTAAAGCTGACCGGATTTTCTTATGAAAAAGGAATCAATGAACTGGTAGCGCAGCAGATGGAAGATTATATTGTACAAATTGAAATCCCGGTTGCGTAAGCCCAAAAAGCGCCGCATCTTTTGTCCGTTTCAATTGCTGCAAAAATTTTGAATTTGTCCACCGGAAACACTTACAAGCTATCCACATATGATGAAGTGTAATCAAACAAAATGGAGGTATTCAAATGAGTGACTTAGCAGCAACAAATTGCGGATGCGGAAATGATGGAGGGTGCGGTTCTATCCTCTGGCTTATCGTCCTGATGTGCCTGTGCAATGGCAACGGCGGCGGGTGTGACGGCGGCGGCAACAGCTGTATGTGGATCATCTTATTACTGCTCTGCTGCGGCGGATGCGGCGGAAGCTTCTGCTAATTCCAAGCGGAAAGGGGAAATCCAATTTGGATTTCCCCTTTTTAAAATATCAGCTCCTGCTGCGAAAGCACCTCAATCTGCGCCGGCAAAATCTCCTCCGTACCGCTCCCTCTCGTATGCTCCGCCTTTAAATACTGCAGATCGCTGCGCAGGCCCGCGGCAATCAGCGTCAGCACATAAATATTGTCAAAGCAGTTATAAATCGCTTCCCCGCCCAGCCCCGACAGGCAGATAAGCTGCGTATTCGTCTTATCCGCCATATCCATCATGGGCGTCAGCAAATGCGCCGCATTCGTCTGGGCAAACGGATTGTCCATCAAAAGCACCTTGCCCTCGTTGCGGTCCGCAAACAGATCCGTCTCGTCCCGGCGCATATAATAAAGCAGCGCCGATAAAATCACAAACGCCGACAAGAACCCTTCCCCGCCGGAATTTTTCGCCACGTCCGCCCAGGTAATCGGGTATTCCCGCTGCGCCTCAATTTTATACAGCTTAATCTGCACATTCCCGATACCTACCACCGCATCGTAAAGCCCCTTTGTCGTCACCTTCGTGCCCAGATACTCCTGGAGGTTCTGGTTTTCCTCCAGCAGGGCGATGCCCCTGGCCGTAACGCCGTCCATATAATCCTTTAGGCGCAGTTCATAAAAACTCTCGTTTTTGGCCCAGTCCGGCAGTTCCACCCGCAGCATTTTAATCGGGCGGCTGCGCACCGTAATCGTAGAATTGTGATCGATCTTACCCAAATTCGCATGTACGTCCTTCAAATAATCGCCGATCAGTTCCACAATCCTGGCATTTTCTTTTTCCACCAGAGAAATATCCACCATCAGCTTTTCCATCAGGCTCTGATACGAAGAAAGCGTCGTATCCAGCTGCCAGATCGCCTTTTGGGCATCTCCCGCAAGCTGCAGCACGGACTCCAGCGGCTTCTGGTAAAAATCCTCCGCAAACGCCTCCTGCCTTAACATCCGGTTGACAGCGCGTTCCAGCTGTGCACGCGCGCTCCGCCGCCGTTCTAAGCCGGCATGGTAATCCCGGACCAGAATGCCTTTTTGCTTTACCAGCTCCGCTCCCGTCATAGCCGAAAAATCCAGTTCCCAGTTTACCTCCCCGGTACATACAAAATCCTCGTACTCCGCCAGCGCCGCCAGGCTGCTCTCATATGACTGCAGCATTTTTTCCATCCGCGCCGCTTCCTGCTCAGCCTCTTTTTTTTGGTACAAAAGCGTGCGCATCGCATCGGAAAAATCAATCGTGCGGATATCCGCCGCCGCAATGGGCTCCTCCTGACCGCACCGCTTCTTTAATTCCGCATATTGATGTTCCCGCTTCTGCAAAAGCAGCGCATGGCGAATCTGCGCATCGTGGATTGCCGCGTCTTTTTTGCGGATATTCTGCTCCTGCTCCTCTAACAGCGTTTCCTGATGCCGCTCCTCGTTCCTGTCATAGCCGACGCTTTGCCATTCCTCTTTTAAAATCCCGTATTTCTCACTGCACCGCAAAAGTTCCCCGCCGGCCTTTGTATAGCGCCGTTCCGCTTCCTTTAAGCGCCGTTCCAGTTCCGCCTGCTCGGCGCCAATCCCGCACGTAATCGCTTCATAACGGCTCTCCGCCGCCCGCGCCTGCTCCTGCGTATAAGTGCTCTTTAAAACCTGTCCGTTTTGCGCCTGCTCCGCTTCCTGTGCCTGCCAAACGCCGCCGTTTTCCTGCGCGGCGTGCGCGTACTGCCCGAAATACGACTGCCGCGCCGTATGCGCCTCGATTTCGCGCAAAAGCTTTGTCCGGCTGTTGTTGGCCGTAATGAGCTTCCTCTCCAGCTTTCCGATCCGTTCCTTTTTCAGCTTCTGCCGGTTTAAAACCTGCTCCTTCTCCTGCCTGTTTTTTATAAGCAGGCGGCTGGTTTCCCGGTACGCCTCATAAGCGGCGCAAAGCCCGTCAAAATCCCGGATGCGTCGGTTTTGCTTAAAAATCTCCCCTTCCAGCCGCATTGCAAGGCTCTCGCTTTTCTTTAACAAATCCTCCGTTCCCGTCAATTCCTCCCGCAGCCGGATCAGTTCTTTCGCCGCCTGCGACAGCTCCGTTTCCTGCCGGGAAATCTCCTCCTTTACCGTCTCATAAGCGGCTTTCGTCACCTTCTGCTGCTTAAACTGCTCCTGCATCCCGATATATTCGGCGTACTCCCGTTTCCTGTGCTCCAGCGCCTTTTTTTTGCGCGCGATAACGGCCTCCTGTTTTAAAAGCATCTTTTTTAATTTTTCCTCATTTAACAGATTCCGGTTAAACCAGACAAAAAAATTCAGCTCCGCAAACGAACGCACCGCCCCGGACGGCGCGCTTTTCTCCCGCGGCGCAAAAGAAGCTTCCCGGTCCGTCCCGCCGTCGTCAAACTCCATCTGCGAAAGCTGCTCCCGCAGAATAATCGGCACCGGAAACGACGTGTAAACCGGCTTATCATAGCCTGCCAGACGGTTTAATTCCTGGGCGGATAAAATCAGCGAATACGGCAGAAACGGGTGGCTTTCTTTGGAATACCCGTTTTTCTTAAGCCAGTCCATGCCGTATACATAGCGGATGCCCGCTTCCGAAAGCATTGCCTCAAATTCCTCCGGCAGCTTTAGCACCTGCCCCTTTGCCATCTTCTGATACTCCCGCTCCTCCCCGGCAAGCTCCTGTTCGTTCTTTTGCCTGGCCAGATCCGCATCAAAAATCCTGCGCGAAAGGGCGTTGTATATCGTTTTTGTATCAAACAAATCTTCCGGTGAAAGCCCGATATATGAAAGGAGCACACGCCGCGCCTTTAACTCCGTTTCGTACTGCAAAAGCGTATGCTTCCTCTCCTCCTGCTTTGCTTCCAGGCGGATTTTTGCCGCCGCTTTATCTTCGATTGTCCGCTGCAGCGCCTTTATCTGTTCTTTGTGCCGCTGCGCGTCTTTTTTGGCGGCCGTCTTTTCCTGCGTCATCTGCTGTAACTGCTTTTCGTATTCCGCACGCCGGATCGCAAGCGTCCCGGCTTCGTATTCGCCCAGAATATTGCGGCCGAAGCGTTCCGCGTATTCCCGGTTAAACCCTTCCTCCACCGCGTCATACGACCTGATTTTTTCCTGCAGCGCCCCGGCCTGCCCCGAAAGCCTGCTCTCTTTGGCGCGCAGCTCCTCCAGGTGGGAATGCTCCGTATCCCGCTCCGCTTCCATCGCCGAAATTTCCCCGGCAAGCTTTGCTTCTTCCTGCCCGGCCTGCTTTGCCTGCCCTTCATAATACGAATACAAAGACGCTCCCAGACGCCTTCGCTCTGGCTCCAGATTTTCTTCTTTTTCCAGGAAAAGCGCCAGACGCTGCCGTTCCCGATCGCGTTCCTTCCCGCACTCCAAAACGTCCTCCTGCAGCTTTGCGCAAAGCAGGATAAAAAGCCGCTTTTGCGCCGCGTCCCGCACGGACGCCAAATCGTCCCGTTCCATCCCAAGCATCTGCAAATTACTGCCGCTGAGCGATTCCTTATGCAGCGTGTTGTGAATCTCCTTCGACAGCTTTTCGTATTCCAGATAGGAAATCTGCCCGTCAAGCGCTTCGATACGGCGCGCCGCCTCCTCCGCGTCCTGCTGCCGAACAGAAAGCAGGCCCTTTAACCGCACGATAAAATCCGCAATCCTGTTTTTGTGCATGCCTGCTTCCTCTTCCGCCTCCCGGCACAAAAGCGCGTCCTGCCGCACCCGCTCTGCCTCTTCCCGGAATGCCTCTATCGTATCGCGGCGTTTGATTTTGGATTCATTGTCCCGGTACTGGGCGGTGTACTTCTCCATAATGCCCTGAAATTCCTTCATGCGGTTTTTCTCTTTGTTCAGCTTATGTTCCACCGCCTCCAGAAACCACTTTTCCACCAGCCCCTTCTCGTCCTTACAGTCCGCAAACAAATCCGACAGCCCCGATTCCTTTAAGTTGACCTTCTTAATAATCGTTTCCCATTCCTTATAGTAAATCCGGTACTCGGAAAGCTTTTCAAAATACTGCCTGGCCTGGGAGGGATTTTGCATATCATAATAAAAAAACGGCACGTCCCGTTCCTTTTTCCATTCCTCAAACATCTGCTTACAGTCGGAAAAGCCCTTCAAAACCACCGCTTTTTTTGTCTGTTCCACCACCGGGAAATGCTTAATATCCTGTAAACACTCCTGGCTGTATTCCGCAATAAAATGAACCGTTTCCAGTTCGTCTGCGCGCTCCTGCGACAATTCCTGGCTCTTTCGCACCATCATCCCGGCCAGCACAAAGCCCGCTCCCCCGTCTAACTTCCATTCCACCAAAATAAACGTCGGCTTATTGCCGGTAAAATACGACGCAAACGGCCGATCCTTCGCGTTCTGATACCTTCTGTGCACAAACGGCGCCATCACCATCTGCACCAAAACGGATTTGCCGCCCCCGTTGCGCAGAGAAAGCAGCGTGCTTTTCCCGTTTAGGCGAAACGTTTCGTCGCTGACGCGGATTGCATTGTGGTTATAATTCAGATTAATCAGGCGAATCGCATTGATCTTACTCATTTTGGTCCCTCCAGTACGCGTTTGATTCGCTGGAACCGGTTCTGGTTTAACAGATTCCAGTCCATAAAATTATCCAGCTTCTTCGTCGTCTTTATCATCTCGTCCGCTTCCACATATTCCACCAGCCCCTGCTTTTGCAGAAAATGTAAAATATGGTACAAAAACCCCTCCTTCGTCGTCTTCGTCCGCGTCCCCTTCTCGTCGGACTTTAACGCTTCATACGCCTGCGCCATATCGGAAAACGCAATGCCCGCCCGCTCCTCTTCCTCTTCGCCGTACCGCTCGCAGCCCTCCTTTAACCGATCGGAAATACAGTTTAACAGCTCCCCGGCGCGCATATAATCCCTGGTCTTGCAGGTGGCTCCCTGCCCGTCGTAAAACTCGGTCAAAAGCGTCAGAATTACAAACTGCGACAGGTAATAATCCCGGTCCGTCCCCGTCGATTTGCAGAGCGCCTGCTTTAACCCGGCTTTGGAAAACCCGAGAAACGTATTTTCTTCTTTTGGAATCAGATAAATCACATTTCCGTACCGCTCAATGTCGCATTCCGCCAGTTCCCCCTGCGATTTGACCAGGTTCTGTATCTGCTCCTGCTGCGCATACGCGCGGTAAAGCGGCTCGCGATCCTCCTCGCTCAGTTCATGGTGCTTTAATAAATAATAAAAAATTTCCTGTCCCAAACGGATCTCTTCCATTTCATATGCCATCTGTCAGTCCTCCCGCCGGATCCGAAGCCTTACGTTCGAGCACAGGATCCGCTTCCTTACGCCTTCCTCATCGTATTCAAATGCAACGGCCTGCCCGTCCGGTTCCCGGCAAACCGAAACCGCCGAAAGCCCAAGCCCCATTGCCTCGTCCAAAGACAAAAGCATCTCATTGAGCACAAAACCGCCGGACCCTTCGCTGATATATTCCCGCCGCTCTTTTTTCAGCTTCCGCAAATCCACATCCCCGTTCCGAATCAGTTCCACCATAATTTCCTTAAAAATCTGCACGTCCGGAATCAGAATGCCGCTGTCCTCCGGGCTTGCCGAAAGCATGTCCGCGATTTCGGCAAGCGTCACCCCGCCGCCCTCTGCCTCTGACGCCTTCTGCAAAAGAAAGCCCAGGCTCTTTTCGTATTTGGCCAGCTTTTCCTGCTGCCTTCGCTCCTGTTCCCGCATCCACGCCTCGTCGCCAAACTCCAGACGCCCTTCCTCCTCTTTTTCCGCCTTCCTGCGCAGAGGGCGCTGCAGCTCCATTGATTTATTCAGATTATAGACCTTACCGGGATCCCCTATAAACAACGGCCTTAAAAACGCGTCCAGCCGTCCCAGCGCCTCCGGCGCATCCAGTATTTTTTCATACAGCTCGTTCCGGATGGAAAACCGGCGGATATAAGACATCTGCGACAACAGCTCCAGTTCATGCGTATACAGCGATTTCAAATCAAAATGGCTGCTTAAGATTTTCTGGTGCTCGTCAATCGTGCGGTTTAAATACTGTTCAATCACGCCCAGGTTTTTCAGCTTTTCCTCTTCCTTCGGTTCCAGCTTTCCCACGTTTAAATCCATCTCTTCCAGTTCCGCCGCGCGTTTTTTCACCAGAGCGCGGTAATCCAGAAACTTCTGCTTCGTATCGCTGACTGTCGCCAGGTTTCCTTCCAGAACCGCTTCGTACTCCGCCACCGAATAACTGAGCGCATTCCGCCGGATTTTGCCCATGGCCTCTTTGATTTTCTGCAGCTGGATCCGCAGCAGGTTAAACACGTTTTTGATATCGTCCACCGCTTTATCGTAGCTTTGCTTTTCCAGGTGCATCCGAAAAATCATCTCATGGACGCTAAAGCGCATATTGTCCTCAATTTCCATCGTAGACAAAATCAGGTTATAGCCGTCCTCCGTCAGATAATAAGACGTCCTGCGCACCTCCGAATCCACATAGACGATCCGGTTTGCCACATAACTGACATGCATCGCCTCGTACGCGCCGCTTTCAAAATGAAACCCGTCAAAATACATCGCCTTCCCTTCGTTTGAAAGGATGACATTTAAAATGTAATCCCCTAACGCCCTGCACTCCGCATACCCCATCGGCTTTCCGAGATAACGCATATTCAGGCTGTCTAAATACGCCCCGATATCGTCCGCGGTACAGTGTTCGTCTTTTAAAGATTGTTCCATCACATAGAGCAGTACGGCAAAAATCACATTGACCTGCTCGTCGATTTTGACAAACCCGTATTGCTTCCAGATTGATTTCTGGCTGCTGTTTACAAAAAGAAGGGCATAGCGGCCAACGTGTTTCATGCGCTTTGGGAACTGTTTTAAAAAATCGTACTGCATGGGCTTCCTCCTGTGTCGTTTTTGCGCAGAGGCATCTTTGCTATCCATTATACAGACCAAACAATCTTATGTACAGTAAAAATTCTCCCTTTTTCATTGCAAAAAAACGGGCATACAGACTAATCCATACGCCCGTCTTTCTATTCCCGCAGGTTTTCCAAAAACCTATTTTGCAAACTCTGCATCTACTGCATCTGCATTTGTCGTTATCGTCTCCATTTCATCCCTGGTATAAAGATCATCCTCACTTTTAATTACACCGGCCTCAATCAGCGCATGAATTGTATTTCTGCAGTTTTTATGAAGCGAAATCGCAGCCGAACCTTCCGCGCTCCACATATTGTACTCCCTGTTTCGCGCTTCCCGGTTTCCAATTTTATCATTTTTTATAACATACTGTATTGTAAGCGAATTATAATACACCTCGTCCGCCGTTTCCTCCATATCCTGATACCGCAAGCCGTTCCGGACAAATTCCTTAAAATTTCCTTCCATAGCGTCGTCTATCACAGCCTGATAGATTTTTTTAGCTTCTTCTTCCGAGAACACGCGTTCATCATACGCCCCGTCTTTGTCATATATATCCATTCTGGCGTCTTTAATCATCACATTCTCATAATCCCCGGCGAACATATTGTCAAGATACACTTCCGGATCCATGCAAGCCTCCGCCAGCTTCCCGATCACGGTTTCCGGATCGGAAATCATCTCTGTTCCGGCAGGTATATTGTAGGCGCGCCGCAGCATGGAACCATTTTTCAGATAATAATTAACGGTTACCCCCAACAAATCGCTGTCCATCCACAAATTCCGCTTCGCCGCAAAAGATTCAAATTCTTTTTTGGATGAAATAATCTGGCTGTGGATTTCAAGTATACGCCGTATGTCTTCCTCACTGTCCCCTCCGATAACATAGCTTCCCGAAAGGTATGCGCTTTCGATTTCGGCGCTGTCCGGCATTTTTTTCTCCTGCCCGAAAAAATCGCACTCAATGCTTAACAGCAGCAAAAAAAGCGCAGCCGAAAATAT
>CAJTLD010000018.1:9852-19197 GCA_910577065.1 uncultured Lachnospiraceae bacterium
CCGCCAGCCTTTTTTTACGAAAAACACGAAATCCTTTTTCCAGGAACATCTGCGCCCCAAAGAAGAAAACGGCGCCAAATAAAACGGCAAATGCAAGCACTGCAAAAAATAATTTCCTGCCGGATCCAATGCCTAGCATGGAACAAAATGCCATACTAAACAAAAAGCCCCCGCAAAGACCCGCGCCCCACCGGAACACAGGGCTGATCCAGGAAACGGAAATCAGGCTCCCCGCCGTTTCCACATGCTTTTTTTTGTATACATAATAAGCGGCTGCCAAAAGAAACAAGGCTGCAAACGCATAACCCGCCACTGCCCCGGTTCCCTCAAATCCGCTCGTAACCGTGGAATCATCCATATAATCAAATCTTATTCCCGTATTACGCAAAAGATAAACGAGCGGTGACAAAACATCCATCCGGCTGCTCGAATATCCCCATGACACTCCGTAAGAAAGCATCTCAACCATAGCGGAAACTAAAAACTTACTACCCACAAACAGGACGTTTAATATCAGCGTCAAAACCGGAACCGCAAACAGCTGCCCGGTAAACATAGCCACAAATACCGTAAACGTATAAAAGAAAAAGCTAATCCCAACCGCAAACAGCATACCTGTAAACAAGTAGTTAATGCTCGTATAACCGCATACCACGCTGACAAGCGTCCCTGTTAAAAAGCCGACTACTTCCGGTATTACTAGAAACAGAAAACCCGAAATATAATTTGTCACAAACAGTTCCAAGCGCGTAACCGGAAGCGCATGAAACGTATAGGCGCTCCTTGTGCTGTACAGATAGGAAAACACCGCCATAACTGCCGCAAGCGAAAATACAAACAGCATACCCGGACTAATATAAACCTGCAGCAGAGACGTGATATCATGTAAACGCTGCTGCTCTATCTGCGTCTGCGTCATATTGGTATAATACCGGTACTGCAAAGAATTGTCATAAATCATAAACGGCAAAAGAAACAAATTCCAAAAAAGGATCATTCCCCAAATCGGCCAGTAATGCGTAAAATTTTTCTTAAAAATCGTCTTATTAAAATAAGATGTCTTTGACTTCATAATCCACTCCTCCTAATTCATATATGAAAATCTCTTCAAGTGTCAGCGGAAGGATATCTATTAACATAGGATGCATTTTTTCAAGCTGCACCTTCGCCTCGGCAGGGTCTCCTTTGACGATCAGGGTATAAACCCTTCCCGTGTTCGACATATGCAGTACGTCAAACCCTTCCGGCAGCTTGGGCATTTCCGCCTGGAACGCAACCTGGATTTTGCATACGCTTCCCTGCAGGTCGCTTAAGGAACGCTCAATCATAACTTTTCCCTTATGCATAATCCCCACATGGTCACAGACGTCTTCTAGTTCGCGCAGGTTATGGGAGGACACAATAACCGTCGTATCGCGCTCCGCCACATCCGCCATAACGATACTCCAAATCTGGCGGCGCATCACCGGATCAAGACCGTCCACCGGCTCATCCAAAATTAAAAGTTCGGGCCTAATGCAGACCGCAAGCCAGAACGCAACCTGTTTCTGCATGCCCTTAGAAAGGCTTCTGATGCTTTTCTTCGGATTAACCGTAGGAAAATATTCCATCAGCCGCATAAACATCTTTTCGTCAAATTCCGGGTATATGCCCTGGTAAAAACGCTTCATTTCCATCGTATTTGCCTGCATAAAGTAAAAAATATCATCCGGTATAAATGCAAATTTGGCCTTTACATTCGGATTTTCATACACTTCCTCCCCGGCTATCTTTACCGTACCGGAATTTGGCCGGTACACGCCTGTCAGATGCCGAAGCAGCGTTGACTTTCCCGCGCCGTTTGGCCCGACCAGGCCGTAAATAGCGCCTTTTTTTACATTCATGTTCGCGCCGTCAAGGGCCAGAAACCCTTCAAATTCTTTTACCAGATCCGTTACTTCAACCATTGTCAGCAAACCTCCCTTGTTCCAGATTTTCCATACGCTGTCCCAAATCTTCTCTTGTCACATCCAATACAAAAAGTTCGGCCACTACGTCGTCAAACGCCGTCAAAAGTTCCTGCTCCCTCGTCTTATGGATAAAAGACGCCTCGGCTGCAAACGTGCCTTTTCCCTGTTTGGAGTAAATGTAGCCTTCCGCTTCGAGTTCACGGTACGCTCTTTGGATCGTATTCGGATTAATTGCCAAATTCGATGCCAGCTCCCGTACACTCGGCAGCTTTTCATCTGCCAAAATGGCATTGGACAGCAGCAAATGACGGATTCCGTCTTTGATCTGTTCATAAATGGGCTTTGCATCCCTGTAATTTAATTGCAGCAATCCTATAACCTCCTGTCTTAAGGAACGGTGTGCGAACGCCATCCCTAAGTGTATTAATACAATTGATACACTTAGTTTAGCATTCTATCACAAAAGGTACAATAAAGATATTAGTAGGAATTGTTTAAGGAATCCTTAAGATTATAAAATTAATAACGGCTGATAATCCAGGGTTTTGGTATTCTTTGTCACTAATACGACACTCATAAACGACAGTACAGGTTAGCCAAGCAGCTTATTTATCCTTTCAAACGCTTTCATTAACGAAGCATTACACCTTGTTTCATATTCCTTCTGGAGACGCCTGTATTCCTCCATCAGCGCATCAGGCATGGATTGCAACCCAAAAATGAAAATGCCCCGGCACTATACTTTGCCATAAAACTACCTACTTGCTTTAAAAATATATTTCCACTATAATCTAGCTACAGGCGTTTTTGCGCCAAGTACGAAAGAAAGGAGAATTACCATGTATAAATTTCATTTACAATGCCAAAATTGCGGTGAACAGTTCAATGTAGAATTAAAATACATGATAAAAAAAGATTATATTTACTGCCCGAACTGTTCGAACGTGTTGCCAGAAGAAGCCTTTAAACACGCCAAATCCGCAGCAATTGCTTTAGAAGAATACAAAAAAGCAGAAATGGGTAACTGCAACGAATTTGAACATTTTGTACTCACTATTGAGTAAGCGGCATTTCACAAATTCCAAATTTTTTACATCTTTAAAAATTCTTACAGCTTGATGATACGAAACGCCTTTTTGCATGAGAAGCTTTGCCATTTCTCTTGTAATAAGGCGTTCGTCAGCTTTTTCCAGTTCTTCACCCGGACTATTTCTATCCCCCAAAAAAGAAAAAAGCGCCACAGACGCGTATTACACGCATCCATAGCGCCCATTGCCCTTCCCCCGGCTGCAATTTTTTAATGTTCTTCCAACTCTGCTAACAGTTCAAGCGTCCCTTCGCTCTGCTGCCCCAAAATTTTACGTATCTGTTCCTCTGTCACCGGATCGCTTTCTTTTATTTTGCCGTACCCGGCAGACGGGACATGCGCCCACCTGCTTTCGTCGTCGAGTACGCTTTTCGAAGTATCCTCCTGCGTCTTAGCGGCTTCTTCCTGTTTTTCTTCTGTTTCATCCGGCATAATATAATGCACATTATACGATTTTACAATGCTTCTGGCACATTTTTCCCTGAAATTTCTTTCATCAATTAAATCTTTCATCCTTTTCCACCTCATTTGTATCTTATTGCAAACGTCCTTTTCCAATGAATAAAAAAAGCCAAAAGTGAGAATGATTTTACCATACTACTTTAAGAAATCGGAGGTCTTCCCATGGCTGGCTACAAAGTCGAAATCTGCGGTGTAAACACATCCAAACTCCCTGTCCTCAAAGAAGAGGAAAAGAAAGAACTGTTCCAAAAAATCAAAGCTGGCGACGCTTCTGCCAGAGAAACTTACATTAAGGGAAACTTAAGGCTGGTCTTAAGCGTTATTAAACGTTTCTCAGGCAACAATGAAAATGTAGACGACCTGTTCCAAATCGGCTGCATCGGGCTAATCAAATCCATCGACAACTTCGATGATACCATCGGCGTCAAATTCTCCACATATGCCGTACCTATGATAATCGGCGAAATCCGCCGTTACCTTCGGGATAACGCTTCTTCCATCCGCGTAAGCCGCTCCCTTCGGGATACCGCCTATAAAGCGATCCACGCCAAAGAGCAGCTTTCCAAAACCTCCTTCAAAGAACCCACGATACAGGATATATCCGAATCTACCGGAATCCCCAAGGAAGAACTTGTTTTTGCCCTCGACGCTATCCAAAGCCCGCTTTCTCTCTATGACCCGGTGTATACCGACGGCGGAGACACGCTTTATGTGATGGATCAGGTCAAAGACAAAAAAAACAAAGAAGAAAACTGGATTGAAGCGCTCTCTGTAAACGACGCCATGAAACGGTTAAACCAGCGGGAAAACTATATTATTAAACTCCGCTTTTTCGAAGGCAAAACACAAATGGAAGTCGCAGAAGAAATCCACATTTCACAGGCACAGGTCAGCCGTCTGGAAAAGTCCGCGCTAAAAAGCATGCGAAGCTACCTTTCTTAAACTCGCTCTGTACAGCTTTTGCCCCATGCCGCGCAGACGCCGCGCGGCGGGGCAAACCTCCTGCTGTATCCGATTATAACATACCAGGGATACTCTTGCACACTGTTTTTTTATGGATTTACACGGATTTCTATTTCATGTTATTCCAGCCGGATCATTTCTTTTTTGAGCCTGCGCATAATCTTTTTTTCGAGCCTTGAAATATAAGACTGCGATATGCCCAGCCGGTCGGCCACTTCTTTTTGCGTCAGTTCCCTGCCGCCCCTGCCGAGCCCGTAGCGCAGTTCCACAATCATCCGCTCCCTGCCGGAAAGCTTATCAATCGCCTTCCCTAACAGATGATGCTCCACTTCCGCTTCAATATCCCGGTAAATCACGTCTTCGTCCGTCCCTAAGATATCGGACAAAAGAAGTTCATTGCCGTCCCAGTCCACATTTAACGGCTCGTCAATGCTGACTTCCATTTTGGTCTTGCTGTTGCGGCGCAGATACATCAGAATTTCGTTCTCAATACACCTGGACGCATAAGTCGCAAGTTTGATATTTTTTTGCGGGTTAAACGTATTGATCGACTTAATCAGCCCGATTGTGCCAATGGAAATCAAATCCTCCACACCGATTCCGGTATTGTCAAATTTCTTGGCAATATATACTACCAGGCGCAGGTTATGCTCAATCAGCCTGCTTTTTGCCGCATCCTCCCCATGCTCGCCCAGACAGCTGATACAGGCCGCTTCTTCTTCCGCTTCTAACGGCGGCGGAAGCACTTCCGCTCCTCCGATATAAAATATATCGTTTTTCTGCCCGAATACCATATGGTATACGGACGACATCCATTTCATCTGGATTTGCCTGGGAATATTCAGTTTTATGTACATATCTTTTCCTCTCTTCATTTTATTACTTGGGCAGCCCGTCTTTAAAATATGCTGCCTCCGGAACCTTTAAGGGCATCTTCTCATGAATGCTGCTGTGTAATATCATTTGATGCGTCCTGTTTTCAAACAGCGCTTCTTCTGCGGCCGCAAGAACCGCCGGGGAAATCAAAATCCCGCCGTCTTCCGTTTCTATTTTTAAACGTTCCACGGTAAACGCTTCCAACATCCCCTGTCTGCACCCTACGGCGGAAAACGGGATCAGACGCGTCCGAAACGCATTCCTTCCTCCTAACGCTTCAAATGTCCCTTTTGATACGATATGCACCGCGTCTTTTACATACGGATCATACAGCCCGTTCCCCGTATCATACAAAGCCCGCAGCATAACCGCCTTTTCCTGATGTTCGATCCATACCTGATAAAAAAAACGCACATTTTTCCGTTTCCTGCGTAAAATATAGAGAAATACCATTACCGGAACAGCCGAGGCAAGCAGGCAAAGTTCATAATACCGGCCGTCTGCAACCGTGACATACATCCACTGCACGCTTCCTCCAAGCAGCAGTACCATAAAATAAACAAGGCCAAACGCTTTTATGTATGTTTTTTTAGGGGCAGGAAAAAAACAGCAGAATATCATTGCCGGGTTTACCATAAAATGTACACACAGAAGATAAAAATCGTAATTGGAAGCCGACAAAAACAGCACGCATCCAAGCAGGCTGCTTAAAGCGCTGCAGACAATATAGCGAATCAGCTTCTTCTTTTGCTGCAGTATTTCCCCGGCTGCGTACACAGCCAGAAAATCCATATAAAAATTTGTCAGGAAAAATACATCTGCATAAAATTCATAATTCACTCTTCACCTCCAGCTTCCTCTGCTGGTTTTTATTATAGATGCCGTATACCCTAAAATTTGTCAAATAAGGGAATCGTTTTCATAAAATCCGTCTTACAAAACTGACAAAAAAAGACCCTAAAAAGATTGCTCTTTTTAAGGTCTTACTGTCCGTCTTTTTATAAAAGCCTATTTTTTCGTATTTTTCAAAAAACTCGGAATCTCGATATTTTTCTGCGGCACAGAACTTTCCGGCTTCTGCGGCCGCTTCAATCCGCCGTAATTAAAAGGCGTAGCCGTCGTCGGCTGTGCCTGTGACGGCGCCATGCCGGGATTGCTCCCATACAAGCCGGAAGTTCCGGAACCCATACCGACAGGCCTTGCGCCGGTTGCTGCCGGGCGTACGGAAGAAGGAGCTGTCCTCACAGTCCCCGCCATGCCGCGGGCGCTTCCGAACGGCGTCTGGTATTTGCCGGCTGATTTTGCAGCGGGAGCGGCCTGCTGGCCGTCAAGCCCTGTCGCAATTACCGTTATTTTCACTTCGTCTGTCATATTTTCATCGTATTTCGCACCAAAAATAATATTGACGTTGTCCCCTGCCAGATCCTGTACGTGGCTGACCGCGTCGTTGGCGTCCATCAGGGAAATATCTCCTGAAATATTAATAATGACATGGGATGCGCCCTCGATCCGCGTTTCAAGCAGCGGGCTTCCGACTGCGTGCGTAACCGCTTCAAGCGCTTTGTCGTCGCCTTTTGCAGAACCGATACCAATATGCGCCATGCCCTTATCTTTCATAACCGTCTGGACATCGGCAAAATCCAGGTTGATCAAAGCAGGCACATTGATCAGATCCGTAATACCCTGAACCGCCTGCTGCAATACCTCGTCCGCCTTTTTTAAAGCGTCCGGCATTGTGGTTCTGCGGTCTACGATTTCAAGCAGCTTGTCGTTTGGGATTACAATTAAGGTATCCACGCATTCTTTTAAACGATCGATACCGGAAACAGCGTTTACCATACGCGTTTTCGCTTCAAACTTAAAGGGCTTCGTCACAACGCCGACGGTCAAAATTCCCTGTTCCTTGGCAATTTCCGCTACGACCGGGGCTGCCCCTGTACCGGTACCGCCGCCCATACCGCAGGTAACGAATATCATATCCGCACCTTTTACTGCCGCCGTCAGTTCCTCTACGCTTTCTTCCGCCGCTTTCTGGCCAATTTCAGGCTGTGCGCCGGCTCCTAACCCTTTTGTCAGCTTCTCTCCAATCTGTATCAGTTTTGGAGCCTTACAAAGCATAAGCGCCTGCTTGTCCGTATTTACTCCGACAAACTCCACGCCGCCGATACATTCGTCAATCATTCTATTCACTGCATTGTTTCCGGCGCCTCCAACTCCTATAACGATTATTTTCGCGCTGGAATCCACATCCGTTGTCTTAATTTCAAGCAAGGTAGTTCCTCCTCTTTTACCCATATTTTATCTGAAAAAGTTACGTTCACATCCATATGTAATCTATTCCATAATACGGTGTATTCTAACCCTATATACTATAATATATTTTTTCCCTGCATTTCGCAACAAAAAAATAGAAAAACTTTAACTATTCTCATCAAAAATAATATCTGTCGTGTGTTCCGTCCAATTTTCGACATGTAATATCCCGTTTTTGCCGGATAATTCCGGCAAAATACCGGGCAGGCGCAGAATTTTCTGCGTCAGGTTATCCCTGTATCCAAGCAGTACCTGTATCCCTCCGTATGATAAGGATATGGCTCCCTTCTTGTCAAACGTTATTTTTTCCGGAATAACTTCGTTTTTTTTCAGCGCCTGCGTCGTGGTCAGAAGGCTCTTTAATACGTCTTCGTCCTGAATCGGAAGTTTTTCATATAATACGACTTTATCGCATGAAAGCCCTTCCACCCGCGGAATATCCGGTATCGTTTCTTTTGACGTTTCCACTACAAATCCGTCTGAATCGAAATATGCATTCTGCCCTATTGCCGATATGTACAAGTATCCGATTAAGCTTTTTTCATATACATGCACTTTTAACGTATGGGGATTTTTGAGGGATATCTCCATAGTATCAATAAAAGGAATATCCTCCGTTTCCAAAAACCGGTATTTTAACAGAACATACAAAGAATTCCAGGAATATTTGTCGCTTAAGACAAAACGTTCCACCTGTTTGCTGGAATAATGCTGATTGCCCTCTACAATCACTTCGCGTACCGTAAAAAGCTTCCACACGACCAATACGCCTATCCCGGCCGTCAGCAATACCGCCAGAAACACGCTTAACAGAATCTTTTTCTTTTTGCGCCCCCGCCGCTTTTTGCGGGCAAGTTCCTCTCTGTTCTTTTGCATATCAAACCATCTCCAATTTTATGTAACGCGAAACGCTCAATGCCAAACCCATCTCCGTCAGAAGAATTGCGGCCGACGTGCCCCCGTAACTGATAAACGGAAGCGTAACGCCCGTATTTGGAATGGAATTGGTTACTACCGCAATGTTTAAAATTACCTGAATCGCTATATGCGACATGATCCCAACTACAATCAGCGCGCCTTCCATGTCTTTTGCATTATTAGCCACAACTAAAAATCTCCAAAGCAGCAGCAAAAACAGTAAAATAACGCAAATCGCGCCAAACAGCCCCAGTTCTTCGCAGATAATTGAAAATATCATATCGTTCTGCGCCTCGGGCAAAAAGCCAAGTTTTTGCATGCTCTCCCCTAAGCCTTTCCCAAAAAGCCCTCCGGATCCAATCGCATACAGTCCCTGCAGCGTCTGGTACCCTTTCTCATATTTTTCCGGATGAAGCCATATTGCAAAGCGTTCGGCCCGGTATCCCACAAATATTATGTACGCGGAACCAAATACCGCTACAATGCCCGCCATAAGGAAAAACTGCAAATACTTGGGGCTTGCCACAAAGAGCATGCAGACGACAATTCCAAAGATAATAATCGCCGTACTTAAATTGCTCGACGCAACGATAATCAGAAGCGGCATGACATAGACAAGCACCGCAAATACGGTGGTAAGCTTCGCAATTTTTTTTGGCATTTTGCTTAATACTTCAGCCAGGAACAAAATTACCGCAAACTTTGCCATTTCCGACGGCTGAAAGGACAACGGGCCGATTTTCAGCCATCGGGTCGATCCGTTTAAATTTGTCCCCT
>CAJTLD010000018.1:19228-21638 GCA_910577065.1 uncultured Lachnospiraceae bacterium
GCGCAAGCGCAACTACGTATATCAGCTTACTTAACTTCAGCCAGTAATGATAATCGGTTTTTGCCATAACAAACAGCCCGGCAAATCCCAGCAAAGATGCGGTTAGCTGTTTCTTTAAGTAATACGCCGAGTCCCCCAATTTGGACTGCGCATTATAATAACTCGTACTGTACAGCATAACCAGGCCAAAAGCCACCAGAAAAATAATGATAAACAGCATCGTATAATCAAAATATCTGAGTTTCTTTTCCTTTCGGTTTGACGCCTTCGGTCTTTGGGCCATAGATTCACTCCTTTAAACGATATACAATCTCTTTAAATCTCCTGCCGCGTTCTTCATAATCCTGAAACATGCCCCAGCTTGCGCATGCAGGCGAAAGCAGGACCGCGTCGCCCTCCGCGGCGTGTTCATAGCAAACCAAAACTGCTTCTTCCAAAGAATCCGCCATCGTAACGGCCAAAAAACCCCGTTTTTGGGCCTCCGCAGCTATCTTTTCCCTGGTCTGGCCGATTAACACCAGTTCTTTGACTTTCCCGTCAAACGCATCGATCCATGCGCCGTAAGAAGCGTCTTTGTCATAGCCTCCCCCTATCAGAAAAGAAGGCCTATCCATAGCGCGTATTCCCTGGATTGCAGCGTCCGTATTGGTAGCTTTGGAATCATTGTAAAACCGGACGCCCCGCTTTTTTGCCACAAATTCAATCCTGTGCTCTACTGCCCGGAACCGCAGCAAAACTTCCCGGATTTTTGTAAGGGGAACGCCGAATCCATGCGCCATTGCAGTAGCGGCCATGACATTTTCATAATTATGCGTCCCCAAAAGATTTAATTCCTCTGTGCGCACAACTGCCGTCTCCTCACCGTCTTTTGCCATATAAACAACCTGATCCCTTAAGAAAAATCCATCCTTTAGCGTCCGCTTTGAAGAAAACCAGGCTACCTTAAGGCGCAGCCCCTCCCCAAAACGGCGAAGCTCTTCGTCTTCGTAATTTAATACGCATAAACCGCCGTTCTTCTGGTTTTCCGTAATACGTTCTTTCGCCGCAATGTAATGTTCCATGGTGTGATGCCGGTTCAGATGATCCGGCGTTATATTCAAAATCGCCGTAACCTCCGGCGCAAACGTATGGATCGTTTCCAGCTGAAAACTACTGATTTCCGCTACCGTCACCGTTTCATCCGTCGTCTTTGCCGCAACGGAGGTATAGGGAATCCCTATATTCCCAACTACCTGCACATCCGCCGCAGCATTTTTCATAATTTCCCCAAGCAAAGATACCGTCGTCGTCTTCCCGTTGGTCCCGGTAACCGCAAGTATCTTTCCCTTAGCAAACACATATGCCAGTTCTATTTCTCCCCAGATAAGGACGCCTTCTTCTTTCATCCGGCAGACGACCGGAAGATCCAAAGGAACGCCGGGGCTTAACACCAGAATATCCGTCCGGCGGATCTCTTCTGCCGGAAGTTCCCCGCAAATTAACTCCAACCCGCAAAGAGCGGGATTAGCTGCAAAAAATGCATTTTTGTCCAGACTTTCATTCCCGTCATACAGCTTGACGCAGATGTTTTTCTCTTTTAAAAGCGCTGCTGCAGCAACGCCGCTTTTTCCGGTTCCCATCACAAGAAACCGTTTCTCTTTGAAATCCATGTTGCATATCCTCCCATCAAAGCGCCAGCAGCGCTACCAGGCAAAGCAGCGCCGTTATAATTGAAAACACAGCCACAACCCTTGTTTCCGACCATCCGCCCAGTTCAAAATGATGGTGGATTGGAGCCATACGGAAAAACCGTTTGCCGTGCGTCGCCTTAAAATACCCTACCTGTATTATCACGGAAATGACCTCCGCCATATAGATAAAACCTACAATCGGGATAAACAGGGGCATTTGAAGCATATATGCCGCCGCCGCCACAAATCCGCCCAGTGCAAGCGAACCCGTATCTCCCATAAAGACTTTTGCCGGATAGACATTAAACAGCAAAAATCCCAGCAGCGAGCCTACTACCGCACAGGCAGCCGGTTCTATCCCGCTTCCGGTCCCTACCGCAACGACGCCAAAAAATGTGGCTACCAAGACGGTCACGCTTGACGCAAGCCCGTCTAAGCCGTCGGTAAAATTCACCCCGTTTACCGTTCCGATTACGGCTACAAACAGCATCGGAACCGCCATAATACCCAAATCCAGGTACTTCCCTCCTGAAAATGGTATCAGCATGGTAAGGGAGATATTTGTAAAGTTTTGCAGATAAAATGTGAAAATTCCGGTTACGATAATCTGAAGCAGCATTTTCTGCCATGCCAAAAGCCCGTCGGATCTTCTTAAAACAACTTTCAGGTAATCGTCCAGAAACCCGATAGCGCCAAACCCGGCCGTCAGGAATAAGATCGGGATAATCTTCGGATTTTCT
>CAJTLD010000018.1:21669-21881 GCA_910577065.1 uncultured Lachnospiraceae bacterium
CCCCGCCAATATTATAAGCCCGCCCATAGTAGGGGTGCCGGCCTTCTTTAAGTGGGATTTTAACTCTTCCCGTTCCGTCTGCCCTATTTTTAATCTTCGCAAAAACGGGATAATAACCGGCCCTAATACCGCGCTGATTGCAAAGGCAATTAGCACCGGAGCTGCTACGCGATAAATCATAACTGTACCTCTTTCATTTGTGTGGCATACGC
>CAJTLD010000018.1:21900-27855 GCA_910577065.1 uncultured Lachnospiraceae bacterium
TAATCTGTTTGTTTTGTTTCTGCTTCCAAAGCCGCATCTTTATCAAAAGGAATATTCAGATATGGGAGGATATCTTCAAAAATTTCCCTTGCCACAGGAGCGGCAATCGTTCCGCCGTAATAAATTCCCTGCGGATTATTGATGATGACAAGCGCCATAACTTTTGGGTCGTTGACCGGGGCAAAGCCCAGAAAAGATGAAATGTATTTATTGGCGCTTCTGGGCAGCGTCTGGGAAGTCGCCGTTTTGCCGCCAATTTCATATCCCGCTATTTTGGCGTTTTTACCGCCGCCTTCCGAAACCACCTGCCCCAGCAGGTAACGGACTTTGTCCGAGGTTTCTTTGCTGACAATCCCTTCCTGCGTTTCATACGTAAATTCTTTTACAACCGTCCCTTCGCGATCCTGCACGGAAACGCCAAAATGGGGCGTGATCCGTTTTCCCCCGTTGATAATGGAAGAAACGGTTGTTACAAGCTGAATCGGCGTAATCTGAAAGGACTGGCCAAACGACATGGTAGCAAGTTCCACCAGACCGATATTTTCTTTGGAATGCATAATCGTGGCGGCTTCGCCGGGCAAATCAATCCCGGTTTTCTTTAACAGTCCCAGGCTGCCAAAATAGTCATAAAAGCGTTCCGGCCCGACACGCAGGCCGACGTCAATAAAAACCGGGTTACAGGAATTCATAATTCCGTGGACAAAATCTTCCGATCCATGCCCGGTACGTTTGTGGCAGTGTATCCGCCTGTCTTCCACCGTAATATACCCCGGGCAGAAAAACGAATCCGAAAGGCTTACCACGCCCTCTTCAAGCGCCGCCGTAGTCGTTATGATCTTAAACGTGGAGCCCGGCTCATAAGTGTCGTTGATACACTGGTTTCTCCACATATTATTCAGAAGATTCTGCTTTTCTTCCTCCGAAGTCCCTTCCGGGATTTCATAATTTAGTGTAAACGGATCGTTTAAATTAAATTCCGGGACATTGACCATTGCCATCAGTTCCCCGTTAGAAGGATTTATCACAATAATGGATACGCTGTCGGCCTGTTTTTGTTCCAACGCCTTCCCGGCCGCCTGTTCCGCATACATCTGAATATTGTAATCCAGGCTGATATGCAAATCGTTGCCGTCCACCGGATCCAGCCTGGATTCCCCGGCGTTTTCAATTTCCACGCCCCTCGCGTCGGTTAAGGTAAGGATTTTGCCGTTTGTCCCCTGCATATATTCGTCGTATCTGACCTCCAGCCCCACAATTCCCTGGTTATCCCCTCCGGTAAACCCAAGCACTTTAGAAGCTAAGGTATCATACGGATAATACCGTTTATAATCTTCATCTACTTTTATGCCGGATAAACCGTATGCACGGATGCGCTCCCCCGTTTCTTTATCCACGTTTGATTTGATACGCTCTATGGAACTGACTTTTTCCACTCTTGCACGGGCTTTTTCTTCGGATATCCCCAGTTCTTTGACCAGGGCGGCAATTACGCCCTCGGGATCTTCTATCTGGTTGTGTATGACGGATATGGTGCAGACTGTTTTGTTGGCGGCCAGCACAACGCCTGTCGCATCTATAATCTTTCCGCGGGCCGCTTTGATATCGCGCTCCCTTTCATGCAGATCTTCCGCCTTTTTCCCATAATATTCGGAACAAAAAACCATCAGGTACACAAGCCGCCCTGTCAAAAACATCATCATAAACAATATTCCCGCAAAAATAATCATTGATTTGCGGCGGTTAAACGTTTTATACCGAAACATAAAGCAAATCCTCATAAAAGCGCCTTTGTTTCATTGTATTACGGCTTTTATGAGGTTATGATTTCTTCTGTACTTAAAAATTATTCCTCAAATATATTTCCGGACTGCCCTTCTTCCGGCTCGTTATCCTCCGGCGCCGCCCCGTTTCCTTCCGGCTCTCCGCCTTGCGGCGTGCCGCCCGGGTCTTCTCCTGTTGCGCCTCCCTGGCTTCCTTCGGATGCATCGTCCCCCTGTACGCCGTCCGGCTCTCCCTGGGATGCGCCTTCCTGGCTTCCTCCGGGTGCGCCGCCCTCCTGGCCGCCTTCATCCGGATTTTTTCTCTCTTCATCCGGATACAGGTTCATATATGGCAGAATCTCTTTTAATATTTCCCTGACAAGTCCCTGCGCATAATTACTGTGCGCCTGATCTTTTACATTGGGTTCGTCAATCACGGCATAAATGACAAGCTGCGGATCTTCCTGCGGCAGATAACCGATAAAGGATACCAGATAAGTGCCTTTATCTCTTGGCAGCTTCTGGGCCGTCCCTGTTTTACCTCCCATGGAATAACCGTCTACCTTCGCTTCTTTACCGGTACCTTCCGACACCGTAGCATACATATAGCTTTTTATCTTTTCCGAGGTTGTTTCGGAAACCGTTTCCTTTAACAGGACAGGTTCCGCCGACTCAAGTACGTTGCCGTTGTGATCGAGAATATTCTTTACTACATAAGGCCGGTAATATTTTCCGCCGTTTATCAGAGAACTGAACGCGCTTGCTACCTGAATCATTGTGCTGTTAAAATTCTGCCCAAAAGAATTGGTAGCCAAATCAAGCGGTTTCATAGAACTGTTTAAAAGTCCCCTCTCTTCCCCCGGAAGGTCTATCCCGGTTTTTTGTCCGAAGCCGAATATTCCCTGGTAATCCACAAAATTATCTTTGCCGATGGCATAGGACATCTGCATCAGCGCATCGTTGCAGGAATCCATAAGCGATTCTTTTACCGTTTCCGTCCCATGACCCGCACGGTTGACGCAGTGTACATCCACATCCCCGGCAAACGTTTCTTTGCCGTCGCAGACGTATGCTTCCTCTCCGGTCAGCGCTCCTGTTTCAAGCCCGCACGCCACCGTCATGGGTTTTACAGTGGAACCGGGTTCAAACGTATACGTAATGCAGAAATTCTCCCACAATTTATTCAGCAAATCCAACTTTTGCTCCTCGTTCTTACCGGCCAGTTCCTCTTCCGTAAAATACTGTGAAAACTCTCTGGGCTGGTTTAAGTCGAACGTCGGATAATTTGACATTGCATATACGGCGCCGGTCTGCGGATTCATTACAATCACCGCGGTATGCAGGCTGCCGTCCCCCTCGACATACCCGTTGGTATTTTTTTGATTGTATTCGGCTATTTTTTGGTCGACAATCGACTGGACATGCTCGTCTATGGTAGAAACCACGGTAAAACCGTCCTTGGCATTCCGGGTCGTTTTTTCAAAATTATTGTCGGAATTTAAATAGCCGTATTCCCTGCCGTTGATCCCGTTTAGAGTACTGTTATAATAGTTTTCAAGCCCTGTCGTGCCGACATTCCCGGATGATACAAACCCGATCAGGGAAGCTGCCAGGGACTTGTACGGATAATTGCGCACATATTCCTTTTCAAACCAGACTCCTCTTTGCGTCACCCTTCCTTTGTCTTTCTTTTTTTGGGAAGATTCTTCTGTGGAATCCTCTGCTGCTTCTTCCTGCAGATCACGGAACGCGTTCACCTCGTTAAACGGGCGCCTCTTTAAAAGCACCACATACTGGCTGTCCTTTTTTTCTTTTAAAATCTGTTTTAGTTCTTCTGATTCCAGTTCCGGAAAACAAGCTTCCAATGCGGCTACGGTAGGCCCGATATCCTCTTTATCCTGGTTAAGTACTTTACAGTCTAAAATAACATTGTATACGTCAACGCTTGTTGCAAGCACTGTGCCTTTGGTATCTACAATATCTCCGCGTTGAAACGGAATCGCCCTGCTGTCATAACTCTGCTGTGAAAGTACGATTTTTTCATACCGTTCCCCGCTTGTTTCCTCAATATAGGTCAGTCTTCCAATTAATCCAACCAGAATAAGCACGATACATGCAAACATGATCAGCAGCTTTTTTTTCATCCTTATGAGAAATTTATTTGCTTTTTTTGCTTTTCTGCGCACGTCAATCCCTCCTGCTTTTGCCTGTTATTCCTTCGGGATATCGGAATACTGATCCATATAATCATCCTGTTTGACGCTGTAATAAATAATCTGGCCTTCTTTGGCGTATTTCATTCCAAATTCAATGGCTTTTTCTTTTACCGCATCCAAATCCGTCGTCAGTTCAATCCGCTTGACTGCCGCGTCATTTTCGGCGCGCAGGTTTGCAATCCCGCTTTCAAGCTTTGAAATACTCCTTGTCCTGGAGGTAATATCAGACTGAAGCTGGATATATGTAATACATACGCCGCACGTGACTGCAAGCGCCGCCGTACAAAACGCTACATATCCCATCGTTATGTGCGCGGCGCGCTCCTGGTTGCGTCTTGCAGCACGGCGCCTGCGGTTTCTTTTCTGCTTTTCTTCTCTTTCTATCTGCCGCTGCCTTCGCTCCTGCGGCTCCCCTTCCAGACGGCGTACGGTATTGCCGTCCACATAATAGCTGGTTTTAAAATCGGCTTCCCTGGTCTTGCTGTGAGCTGTTTTCTTTCCCATCTACTGCCTCATCTCTCTTTCTGGCTTCTATTTTGATTTCTCGAAGACCCTAAGCTTCGCGCTTTTGGCCCTGCTGTTTAATTCCAGCTCCTTCTCTCCCGGAACAACCGGCTTGTGCGTTACACATCTTCCTTTTGGTATTTTGCCGCATATGCAGACCGGAAATTCCTTCGGGCAAGTACAGGGGTGTTCATTTTTCCTGAAATTCGCCTTGACAATCCTGTCTTCTAATGAATGAAATGTTATGATACAAATCCTTCCTCCCGGACAAAGCAAATCAATCATGTCATCCAGGGAGTCCTGCAATACCTCCAACTCGCGGTTTAATTCAATACGAAGCGCCTGATACGTACGTTTGGCCGGATGCCCTCCTGTAAGGCGCGCCTTTGCCGGAATGGAAGCGCGGATTAATTCCGCAAGTTCTCCCGACGTACGGATGGGCTGCTTCATACGTGCTTTTACAATATTCCGGGCAATCTTCCCGGCAAAACGTTCTTCCCCGTAATCGCGGATTACACGGATTAACTCTGCTTCACTGTAACGGTTCACAATGTCCGCTGCCGTAAGCTTCGTCTGCCTGTCCATACGCATATCAAGAGGCGCATCCGCCTCCCGGTAGGTAAATCCGCGTTCCGGCGTATCTAACTGAAAGGACGAAACCCCCAGATCAAGCAGAATGCCATCGGCTCCCCGGATGCCAAGATCGCTTAATACTTCCCTTATACGGCAGTAATTGCTGTGAACTGCCGTAACGCGATCCTGATAGCTGTTCAGACGCTTTGCAGCTGCGTCCAATGCATCCTCATCCTGATCGATGCCGATAAGCCTTCCTGAAGGCGACAGCCGTTTTGCAATTTCCAGGGCGTGTCCGGCTCCTCCAAGCGTACCGTCCACATAAATCCCATCCGGGTTTATGTGCAGATATTCGACTGTCTCGTTTAACAGTACCGATTTATGGTTAAATTCCATATCCTGCCTCCATCCGGATTTCCGTTTTAAATGCCAAGCCCCAGCTGCGCCATATGCTCTGCAATTTCGTCCATATCATCATAGGTATTCGCGTCCTGCCACCTGTCCCTGCTCCAGATTTCCACTCTGCCAAGGACTCCTGCCAGCACAACGTCTTTCTGTAAATCTGCGTATTCCCGCAATACCTGCGGGAGCAGAATCCTTCCCTGCTTGTCCGTCTCACAACACGCGGCGCCTGCAAAGAAAAAGCGGGAGAATTTTCTTGCGTCTTTTGCAGTCAGCGGGGTATCTTTAAATTTCTCTTCTATTCTGGCCCATTCTGAGTGCGGATATACAAACAGACAGCCGTCGAGGCCTTTTGTCACAATAAATTCGCTGCCCAAAAGTTCCCGGAACTTAGAGGGGATGATCAGTCTGCCCTTGGTGTCAATTGTGTGATTGTATTCTCCCATAAACATAACAGTCACCTTCCGCTCCACAGACAGCCATTTTGTCCCACTTTCCCC
>CAJTLD010000018.1:27868-28074 GCA_910577065.1 uncultured Lachnospiraceae bacterium
ACTATTTTATCGTAACACGAACGAAAAAGCAATACAAAGTTCAAAAATAAAAGCATCTTCCATACTGGATTTTTCTTATAAAAAGTAGTACAATAGCTTTTATTACCTATCATTACTTAAGGAGGAGAACTTATGCCTGTTAAATATGTTTTTGTCACCGGAGGCGTTGTATCCGGCCTCGGGAAGGGCATAACGGCCGCTTCCCT
>CAJTLD010000018.1:28090-29778 GCA_910577065.1 uncultured Lachnospiraceae bacterium
AAAGCGCGCGGATACAAAGTCACCATGCAGAAATTTGATCCATATATTAATATTGACCCCGGAACCATGAATCCGATTCAGCACGGGGAAGTATTTGTGACCGACGACGGGGCGGAAACCGATCTGGATCTGGGCCATTACGAACGTTTTATCGACGAAAGCCTGACCAAAAATTCCAACGTCACAACCGGAAAAATATACTGGTCCGTTTTACAGAAAGAACGGCGGGGCGACTTTGGCGGAGGAACCGTCCAGGTAATCCCGCACATTACAAATGAAATTAAAAACCGTTTTTACCGCAATTTTACCACCGACGAAACGCATATCGCGATTATCGAGGTAGGCGGCACCGTCGGGGATATTGAAAGCCAGCCTTTCCTAGAAGCCATCCGGCAGTTCCAGCACGAGATCGGGCACGAAAACGCGATTTTAATCCACGTTACGCTTATTCCTTATATTAAAGCCTCCGGCGAATTAAAAACCAAACCGACGCAGGCAAGCGTCAAAGACCTGCAGGGCATGGGCATCCAGCCGGACATTATCGTATGCCGCTCCGAGCATCCTCTCGATCAGAGTACCAAGGACAAAATCGCCCTTTTCTGCAACGTACCCGGCAATCACGTACTGCAGAACCTGGATGTGGAATACCTGTACGAAGCCCCTCTTGCCATGGAAAAGGAAGACCTTGCAAAAGTTGCCTGCGACTGCTTAAAACTTGACTGCCCTGATCCGGATCTGACCGACTGGGAACAGATGGTGGACAACCTGCGCCATCCGGACAAAGAAGTCAATATTGCATTAGTCGGCAAGTACACACAGCTTCACGACGCCTATATTTCCGTTGTGGAAGCCTTAAAGCACGGTGCAATTGCAAGCCGCGCCACCGTAAACTTAAACTGGGTGGATTCCGAACTGCTGCATAGCGAAAATGCGGACGAACTCTTAGGAAACGCACAGGGGATTATCGTACCGGGGGGATTCGGCGACCGCGGCGTAGAAGGCATGATTACGGCCGCCGGCTATGCCAGGCAGAAAAATATCCCTTATCTTGGCCTTTGCCTGGGCATGCAGGTAGCGATTATTGAATTTGCAAGAACGGCCTGCGGGATGCACGACGCCCACAGCACAGAATTAAATTCCAATACCACGCATCCGGTTATCTCCCTGATGCCGGATCAAGACGGCATTGAAGATATCGGCGGAACGCTGCGGCTCGGCTCCTACCCCTGCGTGCTCGACCAGACTTCAAAAGCTTATGCGCTGTACGGAGCCGAAACCATCTGCGAAAGGCACCGCCACCGCTACGAGGTCAACAACGATTACCGCAACGCCCTGACCGAAAAGGGCATGAAACTCTGCGGCATTTCCCCGGACGGGCGGATTATCGAAATGATTGAAATCCCCAATCATCCCTGGTTTATCGCAACACAGGCGCATCCGGAATTAAAATCCCGGCCGAACCGCCCGCATCCGTTATTCAAAGGCTTTATCGAAGCTGCTATTGCAACGGGGCGCTAGTACTACAGTGAACGATATATCTATAAATCCTTCCGGCATCATACCGACACAAAAAGTTGTGGTAAAGGACTGCATCCATCCAAAAGATTTGGGAAGAGCAAGCCGCTTATCGTAAAACTTGCCAACAACGCAGTCAGCCAGAGGACAGGGGATGCGGCGTTCGCATTGTA
>CAJTLD010000019.1:0-870 GCA_910577065.1 uncultured Lachnospiraceae bacterium
TGGAAGCGGGATTTGACGATGTGATCTTTATTATCCGACGGGATTTGGAGAAGGATTTTAAAGAAATCATCGGAAACCGTATTGGACAGGTTCTGCCGGTCCGGTATGCGTTTCAGGAATTAGAGGATTTGCCCGGGGGTTACCAGGCGCCAAAAGGGCGCACAAAGCCCTGGGGGACCGGACAAGCGGTGCTTGCGGCCAAAGGGCTGGCTGATAATCCGTTTGTTGTTATCAATGCAGACGATTATTACGGTAAGGAAGCGTTTGTGCGGCTGCACGATTATCTGACCGCAGAACGAAACACGGCGCCCGGCGTATACGATATCTGTATGGCGGGGTTTATTCTGAAAAACACCTTAAGCGAAAACGGCGGCGTGACAAGGGGGATTTGTGAAGTAGACGAAAACGGGATTTTGCGCAAGGTGACGGAAACTTATGATATCCGGTATAAAGAAGGTGTTTTGTGCGGGCGGGATGAAGAGGGCGGCTCTGTTGCCGTACAGGAGGGACAGCATGTTTCCATGAATATGTGGGGGCTTGGGGCCGGCTTTTTAGAGGAACTGGAAAGCGGTTTTCTGGAATTTTTATCGAAACGAAAGCCGGGGGATCTAAAATCAGAGTTTTTACTTCCGAGGATTATCGATAATTTAATCCAGGAGGGCAGGGCGAATGTAAAAGTTTTGGAAACAAAGGACAAATGGTTTGGCGTGACGTACCAGGAAGACAAAAAAAGCGTAGTGGACGCCATACAGGAACTGGTAAAACGGGGGATTTACAGGGAAAAATTATTTTAAATAACAACATACCCTTGTCCGCTGAGGGTAAGGAAAGGACAGAATATGCATATGAAAAATAACCAGAATACCCATA
>CAJTLD010000019.1:908-3733 GCA_910577065.1 uncultured Lachnospiraceae bacterium
CGTTTTGGCGGCGGCAGGCGCAACGAAAGTGCAGGCGGCAGCGCAGCCTGTTTCGGTCACATCCTGTAAATTAAATGCCGGCGGCAAAAAAATAACCGTAAAGGCAAAAGTTAAGACAAAGACAAAAGCAATGGGTAAAAAATTATATCTGCTGGGGTTAAACGCCAATGTTTCCGAAAGCGGGAAAAAAAGCGCTAAGCCTTTGGCAAGCGCAAAAGCCAAAAAGGGCAAAATTACGTTTAAAGTAAATTACAGCAGTTCCATGCTTTATCAGAAATTTGTGGTTGCTTATAAGAAAAACAAAAAATATGTCATTACAAGCGACGCAATGTATATTACCAATCCCGAGGCGCTTGCAACATATACCGGGACCGGTCCAAAAGCAGCTTCTAAAAAAGGGCTTCAGGTGGAGGAACTTTCGGATTCGCTGGAAATCGGGACGCAGCACGCGGTCATTAACTGGACTTTAAATTCCATTATGAACAATAACGCCGCCCATAAAACGGAGTTTACATACAAAGGAAAACGCTATTATTTTGACGCAGATTTGCTTCAGAAAAACGACGAGCAGGTAAAAGCGTACAATGCGGCGGGGGTGAGAGTAACGGTCATTTTGCTTTTGCCAAAAGACGCTTCTTCCGGCGGGACGGCTTCTATGCAGTTTGGCGGTAATTCGTATACAAAGTTTTCTTCAATCAAAACATCTTCCGCAGCGGGATGCCGCGCATTTGAGGCAGTCATGGCTTTCCTGGCCGCACGCTATGGGACGAAAGAAAATCTGGTCTGCGGCTGGATCTTAGGCAATGAGGTGAACAGCGCGGCTATATGGAATTACGGCGGGGGCAAAAGCTTAGACAATTATATGGCAAATTATGCAAGGGCGTTCCGCATCTGTTACAATGCGGTCAAAAGCGTAAACAAGCATGCAAAGGTCTACATCAGCCTGGACAACAACTGGAACCGTGATATTGACGGAAAAGGCAAACAGTATTTCAGTTCAAAAGAGACGGTTGACAAGTTTTATGAAAAGTTAAAGACGCAGGGAAAGATTGGGTTCCAGATTGCATTCCACGCGTATCCGCAGGGAATGTCGGATCCTATATTCTGGGATGATACGCAGGCAACATCCTCCAAAAAGTCGCCGATTATCAACTTTAAAAATATCAAGGTCCTGACCAGTTACGCCAAATCCAATTTTGGAAAGGACTGTACGGTGATGCTGTCGGAGCAGTCGTTTAATTCAAGCCGCGGGCAGGAGATACAGGCTGCGGCATATGCATACGCCTATTATATCAGCGAGGGGAACAGTCAGATAGAAGCGTTTATTTACGGAAGGGAATTTGATCATCCGGAAGAAATGAAAAGCGGCTATCACTGGGGCCTGTGCGATAACTGGCACAGCAAGCGTCTGATATGGAGCGTTTTTCAGTATATTGACTCGAAGGAATCGTTTACTTTTACCGATCCGCTGTTAAAATATACAAATTTGAAAAAATGGAATAAAATAGACGGTTTTAAAAAATCCTATTATACGAAAAAAGCTTCAAAGCTGAACAAAGCGGCGATTACGTCGGTTGAGCCGGCTTCCGCAACGGAACTGGCGCTGGCCTGGGAAAAATTAAATACCGGGGACGGCTATGAGATTTACCGGAACGGGAGCAAAATTGCGACGATTACAGGAAATTCCAATATTACTTATAAGGATAAAAATCTGCAGACAGGAGTGTCTTATCAATATCAGATCCGCATGTATAAGGATGCGCCGGGAAAAAGGCTTTACGGTACGTTTTCCGATGCGGCGCTCGCGGCTCCTACTGCCGGACAGGTTATATTAAAACCGGATGATTGCGAGGTTTCCGGAAACGAAATCAAGATCGCGTGGAAGAAAATGGACGATGCCGCCGGATTTGAGGTATTCCGTTCCACGGAGGAAAACGGGACATATACGCTTCTTGCAACCGTTACAGGAGACAAAAATTCCTATAAGGACAAAGATACGGTATCCGGCATGACTTATTATTATAAGGTGCGCGCATTTTCTTCGGCGGGCGGTTTGGTTTATTACGGCAAATATTCGGAAACGCTGGCAAAACAGGCGATGATACAGCTTACGGCCGGCATTGCGGACGGCAAGGTTGTGCTAAACTGGACGAAATGGCTGGATGCGGATCGTTACCGGGTTTATTGTAAGCCAAAAGCGGCGTCTGATTATGTAAGGATGAAATCTCTGAATGCGCTGACGTATAGCAGCAGGCAGTATAATGACGTGCCGAACCATGCGGTTGAATTTACCGTAGGGGAGGTTTACTGTTTCCGCGTGCGCGCCGATTTTGGGAACGGGACATACAGCAAGTATTCGAACGTTGTGGAATTATTGATAGACGGGCAGTTTAATCTTGTGCCTGTGCCCACAGGAGCGGACGAAAACGACGAAATGATAAGTACGGAAACCGAAAGCACGCAGACGGAAAGTACGGAAGCTGAAGAGACAGAACGTACGGAAACCGAAGACACGGAAGCTGCAGAAACAGAAAGCACGGAAACCGAACGTACGGAGACCGAAGGTACGGAAACTGCAGAGACAGAACGTACGGAAACCGAAGACACGGAAACTGATGGGACAGAACGTACGGAAACCGAAGACACAGAAACCGCAGAGACGGAACGTACGGAAACCGAAGACACGGAAACCGCAGAGACGGAACATGCGGAAACCGAAAGCAAAGAAGCTGCGGAGACGGAACGTGCAAAGACAGAAAGCGGGAAACCAGAACAAAGAGATAAAAAGAGCCGGATAATTTCGGCCTGGGTGCGATAAAGCTGGC
>CAJTLD010000019.1:3750-12848 GCA_910577065.1 uncultured Lachnospiraceae bacterium
AAGCCATAGGACGGAAGAGGCGGCCGCAAATCGGATAGGAAAGGCAGGTGGGAGAATATGAAAATTTGGACAGGCAGAAAGAAAATTTGTGCGGCGCTGTTTATAGTACTGTTTGCAGCGGGGGTTTTTGGGAATATTTCCATCCGGTGCAACTTCCTGCCTGCGCCAAATCCGGCTCATAAGCCGGCGGTTTGCAGTGTATCCGGCGGGAATTTGGAGTCTGATCGCTCAGAAGGAAGCGTATCTTCTGAAAAGTACGTACCGGCGAGGGCTCCGGATGGAATTGACGATTTTCGGATTACGCCGCATTCCGGAGGCATAAATACTCACGCCAGGCAGCAGCCCCGCCAGGCAGCCTTCCTGTTTTTGACAGGGACGGACGAGGTATACGCCCCCTTTGCAGCGCCGGGAATAAAAAAGGACAGGGAAACGCACATATGGCTGTTTTATGTTGTGTCGTTTCTGCACCGCACGGATGGAAAGAAAAAAACCTGTTTTGTATGATAGAGGAACAACACCCTCGGCGAACAAGGGTGTCCCCCTGTCCGCCGGGGACTCTCCCTTCTATCAGGAGGAAGAGCTGCAAAACAGGAGGTAAAAAAGTGGAAATAGGGACAAAATACAGAATATTATCAATAGATGAGGAAAAAGAAGTACAGTATTATTTAAAGAGGATGTTTGTGCGGGACGGTTATAAATTTTATACGGCGCAGGACGCAAAAGGCGGGCTGGAACAGCTTGCCAATAACTGTCCGGATCTGGTGTTGTTTGATGTGATCATGCCGGATATGGACGGGATAGAATTGATCCGCAGGCTGCGCAGCCTTTCGGACTGCCCGCTGATTGTCGTTTCATCCAGAAAAAAAGAACGCGACAAGGTATCTGCGTTAGACGCCGGAGCCGATGATTATGTAACCAAGCCGTTTGGCCAGGGGGAACTTATGGCGCGTGTCCGCAGCGCGCTGCGTTACCGTAAGAGGTACGGCGCACAGGATATGTACCAGAAGGACAGCTTAAAGGTTGACTTTGAAAAAAGAATTGTGCTTTTAAACGGCCAGCAGATACACCTGACTCCGGTGGAATACCGGATTATGGAATATCTGGCCAGAAATTCCGGCAAGATGATTACCTATCAGATGCTGCTGGAAAAGATTTGGGGGCCGTACGCGTCAGAGAACAATAAAATTCTGCGCGTAAATATGACAAATATCCGCCGGAAAATCGGCGACAATCCCGCCAGGCCCAAATACATAGTAACGGAAGCGGGCGTAGGCTACCGGATGGCGGAATCGTCAGATACGCCGTAAAATTTTAGGGATTGGAGTTTTCCTGCTGTTTTGGATTCCCGTTTGGGTTCTGGGTGGATTTACGGATAAATACCTCGTAAATATTCCACCCAAAACTAATCGCAATAATCAGGAAACCTGAAACGGCAATAAAATAATCAAGCGCACTTGTTAAGTTCATCGTGCATACCTCCTGTCTTTTGATAGCGGCAGTATAACGTAAAAACGCGGACTGCTGCGCAAAAGAGGGGAAATATTCATATATTATTTGCATGAGGGAAAGAAAAAGAGACAATTTTTTAGCAGGCAGACGAATATATGCGTTTTGTATATGCCTGTATTTTGGGACGCGCCCGGCAGCTTGTCTGCCGGGTATGTTTTGTTTTAAAGCCCAAAATTTGACAGAACCGCCAGGAAACGGTATAATAAAACAATTTACAGGGGACAGTTAAAATGGAGGAAATTATGAAACTAACGGCTATTGTTCCATGTTACAATGAAGAAGCGGCCCTGCGCTTTTTTTATGAAGAAATGAAGAAAACCATGCAGGGCATGCCGGATACGGAGTTTGAACTGCTGTTTGTCAACGACGGTTCAAAGGACGGCACGCTTGCTGTGATCAAAGAGCTTGCGTCTAAAGATCCGCGTGTCAAATACGTATCGTTTTCCCGCAACTTCGGGAAAGAAGCCGCTATCTACGCAGGTCTTTCCTATTCCGACGGGGATCTGACCGCTATAATGGATGCCGATTTACAGGATCCGCCGTCGCTTCTGCCGCAGATGTACCGTGCCATTGTGGAGGAGGGATACGATTCCGTCGCCACACGGCGGGTCAACCGCAAAGGCGAACCCCCCATCCGTTCTTTTTTTGCGCGCTGCTTTTACCGCCTGATGAACCGCATTTCCAAAGCGGATATTGTAGACGGCGCAAGGGATTACCGCCTGATGAACCGCTCTTTTGTGGATGCGCTGCTTGCCATGGGCGAATACAACCGTTTTTCCAAAGGGTTGTTCGGCTGGGTCGGGTTTGAAACCAAATGGCTTGAATATGAAAACGTAGAACGGGTGGCAGGCGAGACGAAATGGTCGTTTTGGAAGCTGTTTTTGTATTCCATAGACGGCATAGTGGCGTTTTCTACGATGCCGCTGTCCATAGCCGCATTTTTTGGCGTCTTTATGTGCGCAGTATCCGCGGTTTCCATTGTATTCATTATCGTACGGCAGCTTTTGTACGGCGGTTCTGCTTTCGGCTGGCCGTCCATGGTCTGCATCACGATGTTTTTAGGAGGTATTCAGCTTTTGTGTATCGGCATATTGGGTTCCTACCTGTCAAAGACCTATCTGGAAGTAAAGCGCAGGCCCATCTTTATCTGTAAAGAAACCAACACAGTACGGCGCAGAAGCGGCGCGGAATGCAGCGGGGAAGAACGATGAAAAAAGCAGGCGCAATGTTGTGGAACGCAGTGGAAACGGTTTCGCTGTGGTGTTTGTCCGTTTTATTTTTGCTGCTGCATAAAAAGCCGACGCCGCAGGCGGAGGAATCCTTTCTGCAGTTTGTAAAATTCGGCCTGGTCGGCGTAAGCAATACCGCCGTCAATTATGTGATTTATCTGGGCGTGCTGCTGTGCCTTCGGGCTTTGGGACTCTGGAAGGAATACGATTATCTGGCGGCGACGGCGGCCGGATTTGTTTTGAGTGTATTATGGTCCTTTTTTTGGAATAATAAATTTGTATTTACCGTGAAAGAGGGCGAACAGCGTTCGGTCTGGAAAGCGCTGGCGCGGACCTATCTTTCCTATTCGTTTACCGGGCTGTTTTTAAACAGCGTCTTAATGGTGCTTTGGGTGGACATGCTCCATATATCGGAGTTTCTGGCCCCTGTTATAAACCTGCTGTTTAATGTCCCGGTGAATTTTCTGATTAATAAATTCTGGGCATTTAAAAAAGAGGGATAACAGTATGGTAAAAGGTTTGATATTGGCCGCATTGTTTTTGGGCGCGCTGCCGTTTTTGCTGGGCCTGCTTGTAACCGGGCTTCCTGCGAAAAAAAGAGAGGCGCATATCCGGGCTGCCGGCATGGACGAAGAAAAAGACAATCTGCTGTTTTGCGTGGCGGCCGGGTACATTGTGATGTTCGGCCTGTTCTGGCTGTTTGCGCTGCCCTTTGTCTGGCTGAAAGGGACGCTGTCTTTGCTGGTGCAAAGCTATATGGGGACCGCGCTGCTTTTGGCGGCGGTTTCTGCGGCGGTAAATTTCAGGCGGCTGCCGGTTATTTTTGGAGCCGCGGTGCGTGCGGTGAAGGGATTTACGCTATGCATCTGGGCGCAGCTTTTGTTTGCGGCGGGGCAGGCGTTTGTTTACCTGCGTTACCAGTATTCCAATGCGGACGACGCGTTTTACGTGGCTTCGGCGGCGACTTCGCTTGCGACGGATACGGTATTTGCATTTAACCCGTATACCGGGTCGGCGTATACCAAGCTTCCGGCGCGGTATGTGCTCTCCCCGTTCCATGCCTTTACGGCGATGGTGTCAAAGGTGACGGGACTGCATCCGGCGACGACGGCGCATGTGGTGTTTCTGATTGTATTTTTAATGCTTGCGTATGCGGTGTACGCGCTGATTGGGCGGATGCTGTTTTGGGACGGGGACGGTTCCGGTTCTTTTTCTTCCGGTACGGCGTCTGAAAAGCGGATGGAACAGACCGGCTATTTTCTGGTTATCGTAACGGCCCTTATGGTGTTTTCCGCATACAGCGAGCGGACTGCCGGGCTGTTTCTTTTGATCCGTCTCTGGCAGGGGAAAGCCGTTTTGGCGGGCGTATTGCTGCCGCTTTTGTTTTACCTGGGGGTCCGTACAACGGGGCTTTTGCAGGAGGAGGAGGCCTGCTTTTGGGACTGGGCGCTTTTGTTTCTTCTGATGTGCGGCTGCTGTATGGTTTCGTCCATGGGCGTGATATTAAGCGCCGTTCTGCTCGGCATCCTTGCGCTTTTAGCTGCGGGAAAGTACAAAAGCATCCGGCTTTTGGCATACGCGGCGTGCTGCTGCCTGCCGAATCTGTTTTGCGGCGGGCTGTACCTGTGGATCCGCTGAACGGCTAGAATAGGAGGCATATTTTGAAAGAAACGTTTCGGGCGGTTATGTCCATGTATGATTCTTACAACGGGACAGGGATGCAGATGGCATTGTTTTTTGCCTGCCTGGTTTATCTTCTGGTACAGAAAAAAGAAAAAGAAAAGCGGTATCTGTTCGCGGGCTATACGCTGCTGTTTTTTATCCTCTGCTTTTGTCCGGTTACGGCGAAGCTGATTATGGAGTGCATTGGCGGAGAGGTTTACTGGCGCATGTTCTGGCTGCTGCCTGCGGCTGCAGGAACCGGATATACGGCGGCGCGGGTTCTGATGCAGGCGGAAGGGAAGGCGAAGCGGTATCTGCTGCTTACCGTCATGCTTGCCGTTATTGTACTGACCGGGACGAACGTATACAACGGCACGATTTTTCACCGCAAGCAAAACTGGTACAAGCTGCCGCAGGATACGGTGGATATCTGCAATATCATAGAACAGGACGCGGCCGAACACGGGATTACCCGCAAAAAGCTGGTTACGGTAAACGATCTGATTACGACCGTCCGTCAGTACGACGCGGGCATCCTCATGCCGTACGGCAACGAAGTCATAAAGGGCAACCGTGCGGAAACGGAAAACGCATCGCAGATATTCCGGATTATGAGCGGCGATACGAAAAACTGGGAAGCGCTGCTGTGGTATCTGTCAATGGAAGCGTGCAACTATTTTGCCTATCCGGCGGACGAGGCGACAACCGATCTGCTCGTATCGCAGGGCCTGAGCAAAGTGGGAAGCAACGCCTCCTACAGCGTGTTCCGAAACGATACGGATAAGGAAGCGTATGACGGGGAATGGCTGATTACGCAGTATGGCGACAAAGACGGCGTCCAGCTTATGTTTTATACCATGCAGGACAGCAAGGGGCATCTGATTGTCGTAGACGGCGGCTGGGTTACGGACGCAGACTATGTCCGTCAGGTCATTAAAGCGCTTGGCGGCCGTGTGGACGCCTGGATTGTGACCCATCCCCACCGGGATCACGCGGGCGCGTTTACGGAAATTTACAAAAACCCCGGAAAGATCAAAATAGACAAAGTCTATGCGGTAGACATGGCTTTGCCACAGCTTTGTCTGGAACGCGCGCCGTGGGACGAAACGGAAGTATACGAGGAATGGTTAAAGCTGACGATCCCGCAGCTTACGTATGTGCACCGGGGCGACACTTTTACGGTAGAAGGGCTTGCTTTTGAGGTCTTTAACGCGTATGATGATTATGTAGGCCGTCTTTCCAATGATTTGTTAAACGACGGTTCCATGATGTTTAAAGTAACGGCAAAAAAAGAATCCATGCTCTTTTGCGCGGACGTCGGGGACGACATGAGCGATTACCTGTTAGAAACCTACGGGGACGCTTTGCAGGCGGATTATATCCAAATGGGCCACCACGGCAACGGCGGGCTAAAGAGCGGCTTTTATAAATCCATCGGGGCAAAGGCAGCGTTTTTTGACGCACCGGACTGGCTGATGAACGGACGCGACAAGCGGTTTTCTACAATGAAAAACACGTATCTGATGACACAGGAGGGAGCGGCGGTATACAGCTTTTCGACAACGCCGAACCAGATTATTTTAAAGTAAGGAGAAGGGTTATGTTACATGCGTCAATTTTGGGGGCAGTTTTGTACCTTGCGGCGATTACCGCCTGTACCGTAATGGTTTACCGGTACCGCAAATCCTGCCAGCCGATGAGCGGGTTTGTGTGGGCGGTGCTCTCGTTTCTGGCCACTATTTGCATGGGAAGCATTCTGGCAGGCGTAATCAGCCTGCTGCATATTCCGGTCAATATCTATACCATGGCGGTTATTTACGCGCTGCTGGCGGGTATTACGGCATTTTTGATCCGCAGGGAAGGCATGGTGCAGGAATACGAATGGGAAAAGTTCGACTTTATTGTCGTCGCCGCCGTAACGGTGGGGGTTGCGGCAGTCTGCATCAAAATATTTTCCCCGCAGCTTTTGTACTGCTACTACAACAGCGACGCCGGGCTGCATTTAAAAGAAGCGACCGCAATCGTGCGTTCCCAGAAAGTGACCAATATGTACTTTCTGCACTTGCAGAACGCCATGTTTATCGAAATGGTGCAGCCGTTTGTACGCATTGCCGACTGGTATAAAGGGTACATCCTGGGCGACTGCTTTTTCCTGTGGGTGGAGACGCTGTTTTTCGCGGCGTTTATCCGGCGGTACGCGCGGACGACGGCTTCAAAAGTATTTGCTGCTTTGCTGCTGTTCTGCTACTTTCTGGGCTACCCGTTTTTCAGCTTCTATTATTCGTTCGGCTACTGGGCGGTCGGAAGCATGATGATCGGGTTCCTTATCATGACGTTAAGGCTTTACGAAGAAGCAAAGGCAGAGCGTAAAATCACGGAATTTATGCTGATGCTGGGCTGCTTTGGCGTAATGACCAGCTATATGATGTTCGCCCCGGTGGCGTTTACGGCAGTCCTGTTTTACCTGATGATTGTAGCAAAACGGGAAGGAAAAATATTTATTAAGAAAAATGTAATTCTTGCGCTGCGCGTCTTTTTGCTCCCAACGGCAATGGGACTGTATTTTTGCCTGTACGGTTTTTTCATTTCATCCGGGACGAGCATAGCGGGAGCGCTGACGAACGCCGGGGGAATTTATACGGAGCTTTATATGGATTTCTTCTGGACGATATTCCCGGTGCTTTTTGTGTTAGCCAGTACCTTAAAACGGCGCAGATTTACGCCGGACGTCCTGTTTTTTCTGGCATTTTTCCTTTTTACCGGCGTAATGCTGCTGCTGACGCTTATGCACCGTGTTTCGACCTATTATTACTATAAAACATATTACCCGCTTTGGATGCTCTGCTGGGCGCTGACCGCCAAAGCGGTTTCCCTGATGTTACAGCAGGCAAAAGAGACGCTGGCTGCATATTGTACTATGGTGGCGCTTTTTCTTGTGCTTTGCTTCGGAAAAATCGAGTACCGGGTGGTAACGTCTACGGAACGCATCACAGGCGCCATGCACAGTACGGCGTTTTTTACCCTGTACCAGCACGACTGGTCCTTTATTACAAGAGGGCACGAAGGGCTGGACAATTCTGTGTTTGATTTGTTTCAGTATGTGGCGGATCATCTTTCGGAAGAGAAGATGGTGCCGCTTTTAACCGAAGAAAACGATTACGGGCAGACCTATCTGTACGAAGGGGCAAGCGGCTACGATTTCCCGGATTTTTATGAATGGCGGCATACCAAAAAAGAACTTCGTCAGGCGTTTTACGACTGGGAGGTGCGGTATGCGGTGATGATGAAGGGAACGCAGTTTGAGAAGGAGCACGGGGAGGATACGCTTGGGAAAAAGGGCGTAAAGATCGAATTTGAAAACGAAGCCGGGTATATTTTAAGCTTAAGCTATTGACAGAAGATCCGTCAGGCATAGGGCAGGGTATGCGGCAGGCCAAGAACCCCGGCTCAGAATAATGAATAAGGAGATTTCTATGTATGTAAACCAAGACGCGGCATTTCAAAAAAAAATAGAACAGGAAAAAAGCTTTGTCTCTGCGGATTTGGGGGATTTTGCAAAATTTTTGGCATATACCCATGACGACGGGCCGGACGATGTTGAAGCGGAACCGCAGCGGCATGGGATCCGCAAGTTAAAAGGGACGCCTGCCTGGGCGCTTTTGTATCCGGCCAGGAAAGGGTATCATGCGGCAAAGTTTTTGTACCAAAACGGGGTGTCTGGCGTGTACCAAAAGGCAGAGCATGCCCTTACCCACAACCGCTATACCAGGCGCAGGGAAGCCAGGAAATACCTGACGAAAATTATGCCTACCGAAGAAGAAAAGCAAAAGCAGAGGGAGCGCGTTTTTGACGCGGATTTGAAAATCAGCGTGCTGGTGCCGCTGTATAATACGCCGGAGCCGTTTTTGCGCGATATGATTGCCTCCGTGACCGGGCAGACGTACCAGAACTGGGAACTTTGCCTTGCGGACGCTTCGGATACAGCCTGCGGCGAGGTGGAAGCAGTGGTAAAGGCATATGCCAAAGAAGACAGCCGCATTGTTTACCGCAAGCTTTCTTCCAATGACGGGATTGCGGAAAATACAAATGCATGCATCAAGATGTCAACGGGGACGTATCTGGCGTTATTTGACCATGACGACGTGCTGCACCCTTCGGCTCTTTATGAATGCGCAAAGGCAATTGAGAGGGAAGGCGCGGATTTTGTTTATACGGACGAAGTCACATTTGAGGGGGAAGAACTCGAAAATATTTTGACGTATCATTTTAAGCCGGATTTTTCGGTTGATAATTTAAGGGGCGTAAATTATATCTGCCATCTGAGCGTATTTAAACGATCCCTGTTGGACGAAGTGGGGCTGTTTCGGCGGGAATACGACGGAAGCCAGGATCACGACATGATCCTGCGCCTGACGGACGCGGCGGGGCATATCTGCCACATTCCCAAAATCCTTTATTTCTGGCGCAGCCATAAAATGTCCACGTCGCAGAATTTGGACGCTAAGCCGTATGCCATTGCGGCGGGCAGGAATGCGGTCAGGGAAGCGGAACTGCGCAGGGGTTACCCGGCCAAAGTGCACAGCGCGCAGATTTGCAAAACCCATTACAGGATGCAGTATGAAACGAAAAACCCGAAGGTATCGGTTTTGATATACGATACGGGACAGGGAAAGGATAAGGCGGCCCGGACGGCGGCGG
>CAJTLD010000019.1:12962-14387 GCA_910577065.1 uncultured Lachnospiraceae bacterium
CGGGCGTCCTGCCTGTGACGCCTTCGTTTATAGAGGAGCTTTTGATGTTTGCGCAGCGGGAGGACGTAGGGCTGTGCGGCATGCAGATACTTGACCGTAAAGGCCTGATTTTTAGTTCGGACATTGTGGTGGGGCCTGCGAGCAATCTGCTTGCGCTTGAAGTGAACCGGGGCGTGCCGTACGACGCGCCGGGTTATATGGGCAGAAATTATTATGCCCACGACGTTTCCGCAATATCCGGGTATGCGTGTATGGCAAAAAAAGAAGATTTTCTGGAGTTGTGGGAACAGGGCGGCACAAGGTGCGTATTTGCAAGGATACTGGAAGTGTGCTTTTTGCTGCGCGGCAAAAACAGGCAGGTGGTGTTAAATCCATATGCTTTATGCCAGGCGGCGGACACGGAAGATTATGCCGGCCTGCCGGCGGCAGACGCGCAGAAGCTGATGATAACGTACCGGGATCAGATAACCTCAGGCGATCCGTTCTACAATAAAAACCTTTCGCTTGAACGGTACTGGCAGAAAAAATAGGAGAAAGTATGATCAGTGATTTTGATTTGGAGGGCAAAAACAAACTGCAGAAGGCAGCCTATTATCTGAAAAACTACGGCGCGCCGTATACGGTCAAAAAGGCGCTGCGAAAGCTTGGCGTGCCGTTTCGTGAAGAATCGGAATATATGGCGTGGTGCAGAAGGAATGCCGCTTCTAAAAATGAGAGGAGAGGCCATGCGCAGCTTTGCAGGATCGGTTCGTTTGCCGTTGTGTTTGAACAGGGCACGGATATGGGGCGCGCCGGATTTAAGTCCCAGTCCGTAAACAATCTTTCTTATATTGCAATAGACGGCGGAACGGCGGTTTTGGATTTGCTGCGGCAGTCGGACGCGGAGGCTTTTGTGTTCTGCGGCCGTTCTGCGCGCGTTCTGCCGGAATATCTGTATGAAACGGCAAAGGCGTTTACGCAGGATACCGAACCCGTCAGCCGGATACGCCAAAAGAATGAAAAACCGGTGGATCTGGTGTATACGGACGAGGACAACTGCGCAGGCAAAAAACGGCGTCGTCCGTTTTTTAAACCGGATGCGGATATACAGCTTTTATTGAATTTCCAGTATCTGGGCGAGGTGTTTGCGGTTCGGCGAAGCCTGCTTAAAAAGGTGGCGGGCAGCGGTGAGGATGTGCGTTTATGCGGAAACGGATGGTACGATCTGGCGCTGCAGGCATTTCGCTGTGCGGAACATATCTGCCATATCCCAAAAGTGCTGTTTTCAAATCTAACGTCAAAAGAAGAAGCAGGACTGTTTGCCCGCAGCCGTTTGACGGACGGCGCCGGATGCTTAAAGCGTTACCTGAAAGCGGAACATATAGCGGCCGATATTATAAAATCCGACGTGCCGGGGTTTTTCCATGTGAGGGTTCGGCTGGGGGA
>CAJTLD010000019.1:14403-20801 GCA_910577065.1 uncultured Lachnospiraceae bacterium
TTTAGTCAGTATTATCATTCCGAATAAAGACCACATAGAGGATTTGGGGCTGTGCCTTACCTCTCTGGCCGAACAGAGCGATTATACCAATTATGAGGTTATCATTGCGGAAAATAACAGCACGGATCCGGAAACGTTTGCTTATTATGAGAAGCTCCAAAAAGAAGACGGGCGTATTTCCGTTGTGGTCTGGGAAGGGGAGTTTAACTATTCCGCAATTAATAATTTTGCGGTAAAGCATGCGCGCGGGGAGTTGTTTTTATTTTTAAACAACGATACGGAATTTATGGACGCGCAGTCGCTGCGGGAACTGGTTGTTTCCGTTTTAAAGCCGGGCGTGGGCGCTTGCGGCGCTATGCTTTATTACGGCGATCGCACTATTCAGCATGCGGGGGTAATTATCGGGATGGGAGGCTTTGCCGCCCATGCGCTCTGGAGCCTTTCGGATCGGGATGAAACGTATTATCCGTTTTCACTGTGCGAGCGAAGGGTCAGCGCCGTTACGGGAGCATGCCTGATGGTCCGGAGGTCTGTTTTTGAAGAGACGGGCGGTATGGAAGAAGACTTTGCGGTGGCGTTAAACGACGTTGATTTTTGTATGAAAGTACGCGCGGCCGGGTACCATATTTTGTTTAACCCCTATGCAAGGCTGTATCATTACGAGTCCAAATCCAGAGGTTATGAGGATACGGTGCAGAAACAGGCCAGGTTCCAAAAGGAAATCAACCGGTTCCAGCAAAAGTGGGAAACCGAAATTTTAAACGGCGATCCGTATTACAACCCCAATTTAACGCTGCACCGCGCAGATTATTCCATGGATATTTAGGAATGCACATACAGACGCGGTGAAAAGGATAAAATAAATGAAAGAAAAATCAACGTTAGCAAATATATTTTATAACAGCTTTGGTACGATGTTTTATTATGGGTGCCAGTGGCTGACGACGCTTTTGGTTGTAAGGCTTGCCGATTACGCGGACGCCGGGGTCTATTCCATTGCGATGACCTTTACGGCGGCGTTTGCGATTCTGGCGCTTTATAATACCAGGCAGTACCAGGTCGCGGATGTAAACGGGGAGTATTCCGATTGGACATACATCCGTTCGCGTTACCTTTCCATTGCAATCGCATTTTTGCTGTGCTTTGCCGGGCTGTGCTTTAATAACTACACGCCTTATCAGTGGGGCGCAATCCTTTTGTATATGCTCTATAAATGCGTGGAGGCATGGATTGACGTCTATCATGGCGTCGATCAGAAAAACGGGCGTATGGATTATATCTGCTATTCTTATATTGCGCGCGGGATTATGATGCTCGGCGGCTTTTGCCTGGTATTGGCCGTGACCAAAAACCTGGTGGCCGCAATCGGGAGCATTACCTTCATGTCGTTTCTGGCAGCGTTGTGTTATGACAGGCGTATCGCCGGGCGCTTCCTTGCAAAAGGGGAAGCGTTGGATAAGGATGCGCTCAAAAAACTTATGGTCGCCATGATTCCGCTCGTCGTTGTGGCGGTTACCAATAACCTTTCCATTTCCCTTCCGAAGTATTTTCTGGATCGGTATTACGGAGAGGAGGCGCTTGGTTTTTACAGCTCGGTCGCAACGCCAAGCATGATTGTGCAGGTTGGCGCGCAGACGGTATTTATTCCGCTGATCCGCCCGCTTGCCGACAAGCTTAAGCAAAATGACAAAAAGGGGTTTGTCGGAATTTTAAAAACGGTGGGGATTGTGTTTGCCGTGCTTTCGGTTATAGCCCTGATTGCTTCGGCGCTGCTTGGCACATGGTTTTTGTGCCTGGTGTTTGAAGATATTGGGCCGTACACCTACCTGTTTGTGCCGATTATTGTCACGACGCTTTTGATCAGCGTCAATGCCGCGCTGTTCCCGGTCTGTACGGTATTAAAAGAAATCAAGGGGCAGCTTGCGGTGGGAATATGCGGGCTGATAGCGTCCTTTGTTTCGTCTGTGGCGTGCGTAAAGCTGTTTGCCATGGACGGAGTTGTAATTGCACTGTTGATTACTTTGGGCGTACAGATTATAATAGAGATATACTGCGTATACCGCAGGATGAAAAAATGGAAGGAAACCGAACATGGATAAAATAGCAGTACTGATTCCCTGTTATAATGAAAGCAGGACAATCCGCAAAGTAGTAGAAGATTTTAAACGGGTTTTGCCCGAAGCCGCAATTTATGTATACGACAACAATTCCACGGACGGGACGGATAAGATTGCAAAAGAAGCGGGGGCTATTGTCCGCTACGAATACAAACAGGGAAAGGGCAACGTGATACGCAGGATGTTTCGGGATATTGACGCGGAATGCTACATCATTACGGACGGGGACGACACATATCCGGCGGAGGCTGCGCCCGATATGATTGATATGGTTTTTGGGAAAAATGCGGATATGGTAGTGGGGGACAGGCTTTCGTCCACTTATTTTACCGAAAATAAGCGGGCGTTCCATAATTTTGGAAATTCTCTGGTGAGAAAGACGATCAATATGCTGTTTGAAACGGATATCAAAGATATGATGACGGGGTACCGCGCGTTTAGCTACTTGTTTGTCAAATCTTTCCCGGTGCTTTCCAAAGGATTTGAAATAGAAACGGAAATGAGCATCCATGCCGCTGACAAAAATATGCAGGTGGAAAACACGGTGATAGAATACCGCGACCGCCCGGCAGGAAGCGTTTCGAAGCTGAATACGTTTTCCGACGGGATTAAGGTGCTCCGGACGATTGCCAGGATGTACCAGACATATAAGCCGATGCATTTTTTCGGGCTGCTTTCGGCGGCGCTTGCGGCGCTGTCCGTACTGTTTATGATACCGGTGATTATCGACTATACAAAGACGGGTCTGGTGCCGCATTTTCCGACGTTAATCGTATGCGGTTTTACCATGCTCGCAGCCATGCAGGCGTTTTTTTCGGGGCTTATATTAAAAACAATGGGACAGAAAAACCGGCAGGATTTTGAACTTGCGCTGCAGACCATAAGAATACACAGAGATGAACTGTTAGGGGACGGAAATAAGGATGAAAGTATACATTTGCCCGAATTGCGGATGGATTCGGATCGTATCAAGAAGAAAAAACGTGGAATGCTTTAAGTGCGGGGATTTGCCGATGGTTTTGACGAAGCTTTCCTATGAGAAAATTGGCCGGATGACAGAACAGGAGCGCAGCGACTACGCCAAAACCTGGCTTTATCTGCACGCGGCCAAAAAAGACTGAGGTAAGACATTATGTATAAAAGGGAAAAGAAAAGCTGGTTAAAGCATTTGGATTTTACAATTTTGGATATTGCATGCCTGCTGCTTGCGCTGGTAATCGCCTATCTGATGCGCCTTGGCTGGCATATGCCGTATGCCACGGATCCGTATGAGCGCCTGGCGGTGATTTTGGTGCTGATTGATATCTGCGTGGTGTTCTTTTTTGAACCATACAACGGTATTTTAAGGAGAGGCCATTTTCAGGAAGTAAATGCCAGCGTGACCTTTTGTACAATTATTTTTGCGGGCGTCCTGGCGTATGAGGTGGCGACGAAGCAGACGGAAATTTATTCCAGGAAGGTTATTTTTGCCTACTGGCTGATTTCTATGGTTCTTGTCTACCTGGAACGATTTGCCCTAAAGCATATCATACGAAGAAGAATGGAAAACGAAAAAAATCTTTCGGTTATGATTTTGCTGACGACAGCGGAATACGCCAAAGAAATGCTTCAGGAATTTAGGAACCTGCAGTATCGTGATTTTGCGGTGTCCGGCGTCATCGTTATCGATCAGAATTTAAAAGGCGCCAAAATCTGCGGCGTCCCGGTTGTCGCGAATGCGGACAGTTGTTTTGAATACCTGCGCACGCATGTGGTAGACGAGGTATTTATCAATGGAAATACCAGGGAAAGTTCGCAGGCCCTGGCAAACGAACTGCTTGAGATGGGTCTGACCGTCCATTTTAATCTGGTGCATATGAATGCGCTTGCCCCCAACAAGGCGGTGGAAAAATACGGCAATTACCTGGTGCTTACCTCCAGTATGAAGATTGCTTCGCCCAGGCAGATATTTGCAAAACGGCTGATGGATATTGCGGGCAGCCTGGTTGGGCTTTTTGCCTGCGGGGCGGCGTTTGTTATTTTTGCCCCTCTTATCAAATTACAGTCGCCGGGTCCCGTTTTTTTCTCACAGGTGCGCATGGGCAAAAACGGCAGGACGTTTAAAATATACAAATTCCGTTCCATGAACGTAAACGCGGAAGCGCAGAAGGCGTCTCTTATGGCGCAGAACGAAATGTCCGGGTTTATGTTTAAAATGGAACGCGATCCCAGGATTTTTCCGATTGGGCGGTTTATGCGCAAATACTCGATTGACGAGCTGCCTCAGTTTTTTAACGTTCTGAAAGGCGAAATGAGTTTGGTTGGGACAAGGCCGCCGACGGTCGAGGAATTTGAGCAGTATGAAATGCACCATAAAGCGCGGCTTGGCACAAAGCCCGGGATTACCGGGATGTGGCAGGTCAGCGGGCGCAGCGATATCCGGGATTTTGAAGAGGTGGTCGCGCTTGACACCCATTATATTTCCCAGTGGAGCATCGGGCTGGATTTTAAAATATTATTTAAAACGCTGCAGGTTGTTGTGACAGGGAAAGGCTCGGAGTAAGAAGTATGAATTTTAGATACCAGTACGAGTATGCGGCGGGGCTCTTAAAGCGATACGGCTTTTGGGGCCTTGTCTTAAAAACTTTAGAGCGGAAAAATTCGCCGATGCGGGAATATGCGTCCCATTACCGCCGCTATCTGCCGACTGAGGAAGAATTAAAAGAGCAGCGCAATACGCCTCTTGCGTTTGCGCCGCTTGTCAGTATTGTCGTGCCGCTGTTTGAGACGCCGGAAGAATATCTGTGCGCGCTAACAGACTCTGTTTTAGAGCAGACATATCCGAACTGGGAACTCTGCCTTGCGGACGGCAGCCGTACGGAACGCGTCAAAAAGACGGTGGAACGGTATGAAAAGCGGGATAGCAGGATCCGCTACAAAAGGCTTACGGAAAACGGCGGGATTTCCGAAAATACCAACCGCGGCCTTGCAATGGCAAACGGGAGTTACATTGCGTTTATGGATCATGACGATCTGATTGCGCCGAACGCGCTTTATGAAATGGTACGCTGCCTGAACGGGCCGTGTTTGGAAGGGGATCGTAAGACGGCGCTTTTGTATTCGGATGAGGATAAAATTGACAGCGGCGGAACCGTGCATACCAGGCCGCACTTTAAGCCGGATTTTAATCTGGAGTTTTTGCGGCATAACAATTATATCTGCCATTTTCTGATGTTTTCAAAAGAACTTTTAAAAAAGGCGGGAGGCTTGCAAAAAGAATACGACGGCGCGCAGGATTATGATTTTGTGCTCCGCTGCGTGGACGCGGGGGCAAAAGTATATCATGTGCCTAAAATTTTATACCACTGGAGGATCCACGAAGGGTCGACGGCCGGAAACAGCGGGGACAAATCCTATGCGTTTGACAACGGCTGCCGTGCGATTGAAGCGCACTTAAAACGGCGGGGCGAACAGGGAAGGGCTTTCGTTACGCCGAACCTGGGGGTTTACCGTATCCGTTATACTTTAAGCGGGCCTTACAGGATTACGGTTGTTTCGGAAAGCGGCGACATGATGAAAAAAATCCGCGCGTACTATGGAGAGACATATAAACGGCCGGGATACAGCCTCAGCCTTCGGTACGAAACGGGCGGTTTGTCCGGCGCAGGCATAGAAAACGGATATCCCGGCGATTATATCTTATATATCCGAAACGGCGTTTGCGTTCAGCCGGAAGGGCTTTTGGAAAAGCTGCTTGGGATTTGCCAGAGGAAGGATACGGGCCTTGCGGCTGCAAAGCTTCTGACGGCCGGGCGGCGGGTTTTATCCTGCGGCATGGCGTATGGGAATGACGGCGGCCTGACCGCTCTGTGCGGCGGCCTGCCCGCTTCGTATAAGGGGTATTTTCTTCATGCGGCCGTCCCGCAGAACGTAAGCGCCGTTTCGTTCGGCTGTGTTCTGTTTAAAAAAGAAGCTTATGTCAAGGCGGGCGGTTTGAAATCCGGATTTACCGGAATTTACCGGGACGCCGACGTTTGCTTCCGTTTGTTAGAACAAGGGTATGGGATTGTTGTAACGCCGGAAGTTACGGCGGTCTGTAAAAAGCCGGAAAGCCCTGCGGACGGCAGAACGCGTTTTTGCCGGAAGTGGAAAGAAAAGCTGACGCGTCCGGATCCTTGTTACAATTGCAATCTGAGTTTAGAAGAAGGGCGCACGTATGCAATGCGGGATGCGGCGCAGGGAGAATAACATGCAGCATGTATTTATCATAGGGAGCAAGGGCATCCCGGCGGCTTACGGCGG
>CAJTLD010000019.1:20811-29760 GCA_910577065.1 uncultured Lachnospiraceae bacterium
TGTGGAACAGCTGACGCGGCACAAAAAAAACCGCGGCATCCGCTACCATGTCGCGTGCACGGCAAAGGAAAACGGCGAATTTGAATACCAGGGCAGCCGATGCTTCAAAATAAAAGTCCCGCAGATTGGGCCGGCAAAAGCGATCTGGTACGATCTGGCGGCGTTTGCAAATTGCCTTTCTTACATCAGGGCAAACAGGATTAAAAATCCGATTGTTTATGTGCTTGCCTGCCGCATAGGGCCGTTTGCCGGATGGCTAAAGCGCAGGCTGAAAAAAAGTTCCGGCAGTTTTCTTGTGAATCCGGACGGGCATGAATGGATGCGTGCAAAATGGAGCGCGCCGGTTCGGGCTTATTGGAAATTTTCGGAACGGCTGATGGTGAAACATGCGGATCTTTTGGTGTGCGATTCCAAAAATATGCAGTCCTACATCAAAAAGGATTACCGGCGTTATAAGCCGAAAACCGTATTTTTGGCTTACGGGGCCGACGTATGCAAAAGCGCGCTTTCCGATTCGGACAAGGGCCTGTCGGCCTGGTACGAAAGTAACGGGCTTAAGCCGGGAGAATATTTTCTGATTGTGGGCAGGTTTGTGCCGGAAAACAATTACGAAACGATGCTGCGCGAATTTATGCGCGCCAAAACGGATAAAAAGCTTGCCGTTATCACGAATGCGCAGCGCGGCCCGTTTTACCGCAGGTTAGAAGAATCGACCGGGTTTGTCAGGGATCCGCGTATCGTGTTCTGCGGAACCGTTTATGAGGAGCAGCTTTTAAAAAAAATAAGGGAAAATGCCTGCGCATACCTGCATGGGCACGAAGTCGGCGGAACCAACCCGTCCTTGCTTGAGGCGTTAAGCAGCACGCAGGTGAACCTGCTTTTGGACGTGGGGTTTAACCGTGAGGTCGGCGAAGACGCGGCGCTTTACTGGACAAAAAAAACGGGAAGCCTGTCCGCTTTAATAGAACAGGCCGCGTCGTTTGGCCCAAAAGAAAAAGATGCGCTTGGCTGTCTGGCAAAGGAGCGGATCCGTACGGCGTACAGCCATGAAAAAATTGCGGGGGCATACGAAAAACTGTTCGGGCGTATAGCGATGGGGGATATATGGGAAACATAAGAATATCGGTTGCGGTCGCCACTTATAACGGGGAACGTTATATCAGGCAGCAGATGGATTCTATTTTAATGAATTTAAGCGATGCGGACGAAGTTGTGGTGTCGGACGACGGTTCGGCGGATCAAACGCCTGCCATTATAAAAGAATACCAGGGCGGCAGGATTCCGGTGCGCCTGATCAAAGGCCCCGGGCGCGGCATAAAGCAAAATATTGCAACGGCGCTTTTTGCCTGTAAGGGAAGCTATATTTTTCTGGCGGATCAGGACGACGTATGGACAAAACATAAAGTCGCAAAGGTCATGGAGTATTTGGGCAGGGACGGCTGCAAGTTAGTCTGCCATGACGCGGCGGTGATGGACGCTTCGCTGACGCAGGTATTAAAACCGTCTTTTTTTGCCTACCGCGGTTCCAAAGCGGGATTTTGGAACAATTTACTGAAAAACCGCTATATGGGCTGCTGTATGGCTTTTGAGGCCGGGCTTTTAAAAGAAGCGCTCCCGATACCGGACGAAATTGAAATGCACGATCAGTGGATAGGGATGTTAAATGACTTAAGGGGCGGCAAAAGCGCGTTTATCGGGGACAAACTGCTGCTTTACCGCAGGCATGGGGCAAACGTTTCCGATTTTTCACATGGAACGGTTTTTATGATGCTGCGGAAGCGGTTTGTGCTGGCGCGCGCCATTTTCCGGCGGAGAGTATTACGGAAATATTAAGAAATTTTGTGGAATTTGCCCAGTTCTTTTCTGTTTTGTAAAGATTGACATAATTGGAAAAAAGTTATATATTAAGTTTGTTGCCATAAAACAATATTGGAGAAGGAAAACCTGAGAGAACGGAGTAAAAGCGAGATGAGCAGAAGAAGAAAAAAGAAAAAAAGCAAGATTGTTTTGTTTGCAGTGGAGTTGATTATCCTGGTAGGGCTTTTGGGAGGGCTGTATGTCTATTCCAAATTGGACAAGGTTGACAGTACGGGGCAGATTGAAGAGAAAGAGGTCAATATTGATCTGGATTCCGAAACGGCAGAGGTGTTAAAGGGATATACGAACATTGCCATATTCGGCCTGGACAACCGTCAGAACGGCAAATATGACGGCGGCAACAGCGACTGTATTATGATAGCCAGCATCAACAATGACACAAAGAAAGTAAAACTGCTGTCAGTTTACCGCGATACATTTTTAAATACAAAAGAAGGCGCTTATAACAAAATCAATTCCGCCTATGCCACCGGCGGGGCAAAAGGGGCAGTTTCCGCCCTCAATAAAAATTTGAATCTGGATATTGTGAATTATATTTCCGTAGATTTCAGGGCTTTGGTGGAGGCGGTAGATCTGATCGGCGGCGTGGAGATTACGCTTACCGATCAGGAAGCGCAGATCATGAACGACAACTATATCGACGAAATCAACGGTGTGGCAGGCAAAAATTCCACCAAAATGAGCGGGGGCGGCACCTATCTGTTAGACGGCGTGCAGACGCTTGCATACTGCCGTATCCGTTATACGACGGGCCTGGATTTTAAACGTACCGAACGCCAGAGAGAAGTTTTGATGAAGATGTTTGAAAAGACAAAAGAAGCGGGCATCGGCACTATCGGCGGCCTGATTGATACGATGTTTGACGAAATTTCCACCAGTTATACCAGCGGCGATCTGCTTAAGCTTGCCAGCAGCCTGATGGATTATGAAGTAGAAGGTTCCCATGGATGGCCGTTTGAACTTTGCACCGGTACTTTTGGGGCAAAAGGGGATATCGTAGTACCCACCGATTTGGAGACAAATGTGAAGGAACTGCATGAGTACCTGTTCAACGAAACCAATACGGTTTCTTCCGCAGTAAATGAAATCAGCGATTATATCATTAATTATACCGGCTGTACAACAAGCGCCACCAGCAGGTTTGACAATCCTCTGACCGGGGACGACAACACCAGTTCCGATCCGGAATACGTGCCGGAAGAGGATGAATAGGACGGCAGTACGCATTTTAGGTGAAAGAGTGAAAAATATCTTTCACCTTTTTTGCACGCTATTTTCACAAAAGCAACACAAATTCCGGCTACACTTGCAGTGAAAAACAAAAGAATTGCTTTCAGGAAAGGATGATTTACTATGGAAGATTATCGGAATGAAGACGGGGTTGGGACAAATGAACCGGTTGATTATTATTCCTATGGACAGACGTGCGGGACGGGGGAGGGCGCGCAGGATGATGTGGAAAGCCAGGACGGCGTTTACCGTCCTTATGAACAGGAAGATAAGCCTAAAAAGCAGGGAAACGGCTTTGGCATAAAGCTTTTAAAGTTTGTGGCGCTGGGACTTTCATTCGGCGTGGTAGCCGCCGTTTCGTTTGCCGGTACGACGCATTTCTTTGCAAGTGTGACCGGAACGGACGCTGCGTCAAATGAAGGTGAGGAGGTTCTTAATGGAGGAGATCTAAATGTTGTGGAAGGGACGGAAGCCGATCCGATTTCAAGCCGCCCGGATATGGGCGATACGGATATGGGCGGGGCCGTAACGGACGTATCGGAGATTGTTGAGCAGGCAATGCCTTCCATCGTATCCATTACGACGATTGCAAGGACGCAGGTTCCGAATTTCTTTTTCGGACAGATGCAGGAAGAAACGGAAGGATGCGGTTCCGGCATTATTGTCAGCCAGGATGAACAAAATCTCTATATTGCCACAAACAACCATGTAATAGAAGGCGCGATGACGCTGACCGTACTGTTTTCAGACGGCAAATCCGTCCAGGCAAAGGTCAAGGGAACCGACGCAAGCAGCGATTTGGCGGTAGTAAGCGTAGCCCTGTCCGATATAGAAGACGATACCAAAAAAGCGATCCGTACTGCCATATTCGGGAATTCATCCGCGTTGCATGCGGGCCAGATGGCCATTGCAATCGGCAATGCTCTGGGATACGGGCAGTCCGTAACGACAGGCGTTATCAGCGCGCTTGACCGGGAAGTGACCGTAACGAGTGAAACGGACGGCAGCACGATTACGAATGAACTGCTGCAGACAGACGCAGCCATAAATCCCGGCAACAGCGGCGGCGCGCTTTTAAATGGGAACGGAGAAGTCGTCGGGATCAACTCCGTGAAATATTCGGAAACCAGCGTAGAGGGAATGGGATATGCAATTCCGGCTGAAATGGCGATTCCGATCATAAAGCAGCTGATCACCAGGGAAGTGGTAACCGGCGATAAGACGGCGTATCTTGGCATTTCCGGCGTAGATGTGGATCAGGCCGTATCGGGAACGTATAACATGCCCCAGGGCGTATATGTGGCGCAGGTGGTGGAAGGCGGCAGCGCAGCCGAAGCAGGGCTTTTACAGGGGGACATCATTACCCGTTTTGACGGCAGGAACATCAAGTCCATGGATGAAATGGAAAAGCTCATGCAGTACCTTGCCGCAGGCACACAGGTAGAAGTTACGGTACAGCGCGCCCTAAACGGCGAGTATGTCGAAAAAACGTTTGAGGTTGTACTGGGTGCAAAACACAGATAGAATAGAGCCTCATGCCGGATTTTTCTGGAAAATCTGGTATGAGGTTCTTTTTGGCATTTCTTTCTTTTTCCGGCAGAATCTATTATACTGATAGCAGGTCAGGAGGTGAAGGATTGAAACGATACATAAAGGCGCGTCCGGCGGCTCTTCTCCTGTTTCTGGCGCTGCTTTTTATACCGGTTTCGGCAGAAGGGCGGGAAGAGGAATTTGAGGCGCCGGGTCTTTCGGAGGAAATCGAAGCGCTGGAAGAAGAAACGCCGCGTGCGAAGGAAAAAGAATTTTACCGTCTTTTAAACAAAGACGCGGCGTTGGCAGGTTACCATGACGGGCTGGCGCAAAGCGTTTATGATCCAAGGCAGTCCGGCAAAGTGACGCCGGTGCGCATGCAGCGGTCCAATACATGCTGGGCGTTTTCTTCGCTTGCCGCAGGGGAACAGTCTTTGCTCCAAAAAGCGCCTGGCCAGGACTACATGCCCGATTTGTCGGAAGCGCACCTTACATACTTTTTTTATCATCCCGTGGCCGATCCGCTGGGAAATACGGCGGGCGACGGCAATTACAACATTTCCGGGGAAGATTTTACGGCGGTCGGATCCAATACGGTTTTTTCTACTTTTGCGCTGGCAAACTGGGTGGGGGCCGCGGCGGAAGAAACGGCTCCGTTTTCGGAATTATCGCCGGAGACGGTGTATGACGGAGCGCTTGCATATGCGGACGCGGCGCATCTTCAAAACGCCTATTGGATCAATTTTAAGGATATGGAATCCGTCAATGTGTTAAAACAGATGATACTTCAATACGGCGCGGCCGCCGTTAACTTTTACTGGGGCGTCCCTTATTATAACAGCGGCAGCTTCGCTTATTATTCCCCGCTGGACGAAAAACGGGCAAATAACCATTCGGCGGTGATCGTGGGCTGGGACGATGCGTTTCCAAAGGAACGGTTCAACGCTTCGTCAAGGCCGCCGCGCGACGGGGCATGGATTGTAAAAAACAGTTTGGGAGAAGGCTTTGGCGACGGCGGGTACTTTTATCTTTCTTATGAGGACAGTGCGGTCAATCCCGGAAATACCAGCCAAAACCGTGCGAGGGCTTATGTGTTTGACTTTGAACCGTCGGACAATTATGACTGCAACTACCAGTACGACGGATCGGCCGGGGCTTACAATACCATCCATCCGGACAGCCCGCTGACCCGGGTGGGCAGCGGGGATTGTATTGCGAACGTATTTATGGTGCAGGGAGAAGAAGCGGGCCATACGGAAGTTCTCAAAGCGGTTTCGTTCGCATTGTTTGATACGGCGGTTACATACCAGATCCAGATATATAAAAATCTGTCGGATCCCTGCGATCCGGAGAGCGGGACGGCGATGCTTCTTTCCCCGGTGGCCGGGAGCACCAGCTATGCGGGATATTATACTGCGCCGCTTGAAATTCCGGTTACGCTGCGCGGCGGAGATACCTTCGCCGTCGTGATCCGGCTGGAAAAAGAAAGCGGCGGCCCGGTGAATTATTTTGTGGATAAGTCCTACCAGAACGGGGACTGGATTTCATTTGTCAATGAAGTAAAAGAAGGGCAGAGCTTTCGGAGTATAAACGGAGCATGGGAGGATTTGGCGCTTTACGGCATTACGGCAAGGGTTAAGGCGTTTACCGATATGGGAAAGAACGTTCCTGCAAAACAGATTGTGCCAAGGGGCATAGAAAAGGATCTGGAGGGCAATTATTTTTTAAGCCTTTGGCCGGAAGATACCTATGCCCTTTTGGCAGACGTCCTGCCGTCTGCAGCGGATCAGACTGTGTACTGGGAAACGTCGGACGCGTCGGTTGTTACGGTAGACGCTGCCGGGAACATATTGCCCGCTGCCGGCGGAACCGCTTTTATTACCGGGCATACGTCTTTTGGGGAATGTACGGTAAAGATAAAGGTGACGGTTTTGAAACGGGCGGCGGGACTGGAACTAAGCGATACCCGTTTAAAGCTTAATCCGGGCGATTCAGCCCTGCTTTCGGCCCGGCTGCTTCCTGAGGACGCCTGTCCGGAGGAAATTGTATGGGAGGCGGACGGCGCGGCGGCAAGCGTAGACGCGTCAGGCGCCGTAACGGCAGCATGCGAAGGAAAAAGCACAATCCGCGCCTTCCTCAAACGGGATCCTTCCATATATTCCGATTGTAAAGTTACGGTAAAAAAGCGGGAAAAACAAAAAAATAAGCGCCCCAAACCGGAAGATGCCGGGAATATTCCTTCGGATATAAAATCGCAGGAAAGGGAAGAAGGCGCGCAGGCGATACGTACAGAAGGAGCCAAAACATCGGATACATATTGTGAAAAAGCAGCCTTTTGGGCAGTTCTGTTTTTTGTGGGAGCAGGCCTTTGCCTGTACGGAAGGCATGGCGGGAAGGGGTAGTTTTTGTGCGGCAGTTCGCAGCTAATATAGCAAAATAGCAGGGGATCCGGAAGGCTGAACTGTTGTTACTGTTCACTCCTGGGCCGTGCACTGCGCTGCACGGCCACAGGCCAATACCGTAATGGGGCCAGAATCCGGCCTCTTGCCGTAAGGCAACTTTCAATAGGCCGGATTCGTTACTGTGAACACCATGGGTGTGAACAGTAACGAACTGTTACGTTTCCGTAATTATCCTGTAACAGCGGTATTGTGGAATCTTTAAGATTGTGTTACAATAAAGGAGTTTTCATAAGGTGGGATTTATTGGAAAAGAAGCAAATAATGAAAAAGAAAGGATTATATTGTATGAAGAGATTTACGGCATTTTTGCTGGCATGTATTATGGTGTTTACGGCAGGTGATTTTTATGCCATGGCGGCAGCGGCGGAAGGCGGCGCGCCGTTAGTGGATTATGTGATAGTGGACGAACCCATGATAGAAACGCCCGGGACGCAGCGCGTCATGGTCGGGATCGGAGGCGGCTTATCCACGGTAGAGGAAGCGGTTCTTTCTTACCGCAGCCGTCAGACAGGACAGACATTTGAAACGAAGGCGAAGGAATATCTGGAAGGCTTTGTGTTGTTTGAGATGGAATACCAGGACGAAAGCCTTGCAGGGGCATATGAACTTTGCAGCATTTCCTATACGGCGGACGGTACGCATGCTTTTGCTTCCTTTGCCGAAATGGGAATTGAAGCGGCCTATGGCGTAAACCAGACCGTAGAAAACGAACCGGACGACGTGCTTTTGACCGATGAAGACATAGAAGCGCTTACAGAAAACGAAGAAATGGACGTTGTAGCGTTTGACGAAGAGGGAAATTACGTGACGGGCAGGTCTATCGGGGAAGCTTTGATTGAGGCTGACGGCGGCGAAGCTTATCTGTCCGCGCGAAGAGGCGCAAAAGGAGTCGACGCGACCGGCATGAAAAGCTTAGTTGTGGTACTCGACGCAGGGCATGGCGGATCGGATCCGGGAGCGCAGGCAAACGGAGTTGTAGAAAAAATCGTCAATTTAAAGATTGCGCAGTACTGTAAGGCGGAGTTAGAGGAGTATTCCGGCGTTATAGTATATATGACCAGAAATACGGATACATATCTGTCGCTTGCCCAGAGGGCGCAGGTGGCGATTGATAAAAAGGCGGATGTATTTGTCAGCCTCCACAACAATTCCAACACCAGTTCCGTACCCTGCGGCGCCAACGTATATTACCCCAATTCCAATTACAATGCCGGCTGTGGGGCAACCGGGCAGGCTCTGGCTTCGGTAATCGAGTCTAAGCTTACGGATTTGGGACTTGCCAACGGGGGCATCCATATCCGCAATTCGGAAAACGGAACGAAATATCCGGACGGCAGCCTTGCGGATTATTACGGGGTAATTAAGCGGTGCAAGGAAAACGGGATTCCGGCGTTAATTGTGGAACACGCGTTTATTTCGAATGCTTCTGACGCCCAAAACTATCTGAGTACGGACGCGCAGCTTAAAAAACTCGGCATTGCGGACGCATCCGGTATTGCGGAATATTTTGGGTTAAACAAAGGGCTCGGCTTTAACAGTATCCAGTCCAAAAGCGGCACCACCATGGATTTGACCTGGACGCCCGTTGTAGGCGTGTCGGGATATTGCATCAGCAGGAGCCTTGCAAGCGGATCGGGTTTTGAGGAGGTAGCCAAAATCACATCGGCTTCCACGACAAGCTGGCGTGATACGGGGCTTGTGCCCGGGCAGACATATTATTACAAGATACGCGCCTATACCCAGTCCGGCCAGGACATCAAGTACGGTAAATACAGTTCGGTAGCTTCCGGTACGACCATGGAAAGCCCGGCTATTTCTTCCATCAAGTCCAAAAACAGTAAAGAGCTTG
>CAJTLD010000020.1:0-10177 GCA_910577065.1 uncultured Lachnospiraceae bacterium
GTGAAAGTGCAAGCACAGAAGCATCAGAGAGTGAAAGCGCAAGCACGGAAGCATCGGAAAGTGAAAGCGTAAGCACGGAAGTTTCTGAGAGTGAAAGTGCAAGCACAGAAGCATCAGAGAGTGAAAGTGCAAGCACGGAGGTTTCTGAGAGCGCAAGCGCAGAAGTATCCGAGAGTGAAAGTGCAAGCACAGAAGCATCAGAGAGTGAAAGCGCAAGCACGGAAGCATCAGAGAGTGAAAGTGCAAGCACAGAAGCATCAGAGAGTGAAAGCGCAAGCGCGGAAGCATCGGAAAGTGAAAGCGTAAGCACAGAAACCAGCGAAAGCGCAAGCATGGAGATTTCTGAAAGCACAAGCACATCAATCAGTGAAAGTGCAAGCGTTGAAGTATCCGAGAGCGAAAGCGCAGAAACATCGGCAAGCATAAGCGCCGAAGCAAGTGAATCTGCAAGTGCAGAAATTAGTGAAAGCGCAAGTTTGTCTGAAAGCTTCAGTACATCAGCATCTGAAAGCACAAGCGCGGTAGTCAGCGAAAGTACAAGCTTTAGCACGTCAACCAGTGAAAGTTCCAGCGCTTCAACAAGCGGAAGTGAAAGCTTTGCAACGAGCGAACGGCCAGGTACAGTTGTTCCTGACGGGACTTCCGGAGGCAATGGAGGCCGCGGCGTAATAGAAAGCGTGAATCCGGAAACCCCGGCGGCACAAGGACCGGCAGCTCCGGCACAGACAGCTCCGGCGGCAACTCCAGCAGCAACTCCGGCAGCAAATGCTCAGGATGCAAATACCGCTGGTAATGCGCCTGCTGCAAATGCACCGGCTGCTCCTACGGCAGAAAATGATACTTTGGATGCCGACATGGACGACGGATTGGTTATGCTTGAAGACGAGGAAGTGCCGCTTGCAGTAACGCCGGACGAAGAAGACGACGGATACGCAGAACTTGCGGATGAAGAAGTGCCGCTTGCAGCAGTAAATGTTACAGCAGACGCAGCCCAGGAAATCACGAAACATGGTTTCTGGTGGTGGTTACCGGTTGCTGTCGCAGCTGCAGCAGGAAAAGTAGGCTACGATAAAAAACACAAAAAAGGTATTTTTGTAGAAAAAGATAATAAATAAATCCGATATGGCGAGACAATAACTGCGCCATCCGGAACGGGAACCAGCGGCCGGGCTTTTAATGGCCGCTGGTTCCTGAAAAGCAAAAGCAGGAGCGGAGAGTTTTGCAGAAATCAAACAGATCAGATAACACAATGAAATATAAACTTTTGTATACGGGGCTGATACTTTTCGTATATTTGCTGGGAAGGGGCATACCTTTGTATGGCATCGATACCGCCGCATATGCAAATGAATCGGTCAATGCGGAAACATTGCTGATGCAGACAATCAGCGGCGATTTATACCGTTTTTCCGTTTTCGCACTCGGGATATCTCCTTATATGCTGTCCTCCTTGTTTGTACAGATTTTTGTTTCATTAAAAAAAGCGGATGCAAAGGCCAAAATTTCCCCGAAGAAAATAAACCATTTATCACTTTTTCTGACGTTTGTACTGGCTACGGTGCAGGCGTTCATGCGTACGGAAAGCCTGAAATTTGCAGAAGCAGGGAACTTGCTTATTCTGACAAAAGCCGTGGTTGTCCTTGAGATGGTAACCGGCGTTATGGTGATCCTCTGGCTGTCCGGCAGGAATAAAAAATACGGAATCGGCGGACAGACCACTCTGATCTTTGTCAATATTTTAGACGGGATACGCGTTTCGGCCAGCAGGCATACGCCGGGAGAACTTGTTATTCCGCTGCTGTTGTCCGCTGTTATGATGTTTGTTATGATCCTGATGGAAAATACCGAAAAGCGGATTCCCGTACAGCGTATTTCCATACATAATATTTATGCGGACAAAAATTACCTTGCGATTAAAATGAACCCCATCGGGGTTATGCCGGTGATGTTTTCCACAGCGTGTTTTATGCTGCCGCAGTTTATCGTCCTGCTGCTGGCTCTGCTGTTTCCGGAGCATTCCGGGATCCTCTGGTGGCAGCAAAATATGGTTCTTTCCAGGCCGCTTGGAGCCGTGGTATACATTTTGGTATTGTATGCGCTTACAATTGTATTTTCCATGGTATTTATCGGGCCGGGCGATTTGACCGAGCAGTTCTTAAAAAGCGGAGACAGTATTTTGAACTTACATGCGGGGCGCGATACGAAACGCTATCTGTCCAGGGAAGTATTCCGGATCAGTTTTTTCAGCGCTACCGTTATGGGAATCTGCCTGGGAGCGCCGTTGGCTTTGCAGATGCGGGGCGGAATAGACAGTACATTGGTCATGCTTCCGTCGTCGTTTATGATGCTTTCGGGTATTTTCTGCAATCTTTACCAGGAGTTTATAGTGATTCGAAATTTTGACGCGTATCGGCCGTTTATTTAGGAGGGGCAATGTTATATTTTATTCCAGCCTGGTATCAACAGGATGAATGGTGTGAAAACGAGCAAGTCTGGAATGTCAGGCGCATGCATACGGAATTTGACGATACGGTAAAGCAGATACAGCTTTTTCACCGGAACGGCGCCTGCCCTTACCGGATTTTGCTGCTTGGATTTACGCCGAATTTCCGTCACTTTCTGCACAGGCAGGGGGTATTCCACGCGCCGTATCTGTCCTGCTTTGACGCATTACAGGAAATCCGGCGCAAAAGGCCGATGGTGCTTTCATTCCACAATTTAAACTGGCCTGCGGGGATAGAATTTATTTATACGCCATTCGTCGTAGTAGCCATGCTCAAAGGGGAAAAATATGCGCAGATCGAATTTGGGGAGGACGGAAACCCAATCCGGATTGCTTTATTCGAACAGGGACGTATCTGCCGCCGTAATATTTACGACGACAGGGGATTTGTGTCGGCTACGGTTCTTTTTAAAAAGGGAAAACCGTTCTGCCAGGATTATCTGACTGAAGACGGGACGTGGAAGATGCGCTGTTTTGCATCGGACGGCCATGTGGAAATCAATCCAAAATGCCCGCAGTATCTGCTGCAATATGAAGGGCAGGAACAAAAGAAGCCGTTTTTGAAACGTTCGTATGAAAGTATGGAACAGGTAATTGGAGAGGTGTTTTCGGAATATCTGAACCTGACTGAAGATACGGATTTGTTCTGCGCCGCAATGCATAAGCGCCATGCCGGGCTGTTACAGGAAGCGCTTTCCGGCAAAAAACTGATTTTGTCTTATTTTTCAGATCGGTATCCGGTCAAAGATCATCCGGAAACGTTTGATATGGCAGAACAGGCCGACTATATTATTGTGGATTCCAGGGAGAATTTAAAACGGTTCCAAAAAGAAAAGCGGATTACGGTAAAACAAATCAAAAATATTTCGCCGTATGATTCGCGGGTGGATTTTGGAATCAGCCAGCAGCTTGACGTGCAGAAAATTTTAGTCCCGGTGGACGGCGTTCATGATATGGTATTTCAGTGGATGATCCAACTGTTCGGGGCGTATGTGTCCGAACATAAAAACGCGCAGATCCACTTGTTTACCAGGCAGGCTCAAAGGGACCGGTGCGAGCAGCTTTTGGGAGATACGCGCAGATATCTGGCAAAAGCCAGGCTGCCGGAGGATTTAGCGGCCGCATCCGCTCAAATACATGGGGAGAAGGATGCAAAAGATTCCTTTCCGGTCAAATTTTTTGTGGAACAGTGTGTGGACGAGTTGGAAGTAAGCAAATGTATGCGGGAACAGAGGCTTATTGTGGATATGCGCAAATCTCCCGAGCTTTATCTGCAGATTTTGGCTATCAGTATCGGCGTCCCGCAGATTGTACGCACAAAGACGGAATTTGTAGAACAGGGAAAAAACGGCATTGTCCTAAAAAAACCCGGACAGCTTGGAAAAGCGCTGGATTATTATCTGAACGGGCTTGAAAACTGGAATAAAGCCATGGTATGCGCGTTTGAACTGGGCAAAAAATATACGGCCGAAAAGCTGGTAGAAGAATGGAAAGAGGTTATTGATTTCATTGGGTGAGATTCGTATTTTACAGTTGGGAAATGAAAATTGGAACGACAGGTATACGGTTCCGAAGGGCGTTTCGTTAGAATATACCGAAATTTTTAAGGAACCTTCCGAAAAGCTGTATGATATGGTTTTTCTGGACAGGGAATTAAAAGAAGAAGAGATAATTCCCCTGCATAAGTCGTCGAAGGCGTATACGGTGTTTGTGACGGAACATGTGAAAGCGGCCGGGAAGGCGGCCTGGTTTTTGGAATGTAAAAAGGCAAAACGGATTGCGGAGGATGAAATTCAGACGTTTTTGTCGGAAGAAACGAGGTTTTTTTATTCCAAGCCTTATGGGGAAAAATACGAGTTCAAGAATCTTGGCATAGCGCAGGGATTTGCCGGAAATGTCAAATGGTACGGGAACTATTGCGTGGATTTGGAAGGGACGTTTGGGGAAGAGATGTGCCAGATTGTATTCTGGCGCAATAATATTCCGTTGTTTTTGGGGCAGGTGATTGATCTATGGCTGGAATACCGCAAAAGCCCGGATATTTCGATTGCCCTGGAGGTCACGCTGTTTGCCCAGGGGAGCCTGTCGGAAGTTCTGAAACGGTGGCGTTTTGAAGAAGAAGAGCTTGACCAGGTGGTTCAGATTGAAAACAGTTACCGGAGCGGTTCTGTTTTTATGTCGATTCATGCCAAGGGCAAAGGCAAGCTTCGGGTAATCGCGCTGCATGACAGGTATTCGAGGGGAAAACACGGTTATTTTATGCCGGGCGGAGAGCGGTATGTGACGTCAAAACGGGAAGAGGTATTTTGTTATTTTGATCCGGGAGACAAAAAGCCGCCTCTGAACGTCTATTTTTCGGGCTATAAAACGGCGCAGGGGTTTGAAGGCTATTATCTGATGAGAAGCAAGGGATGCCCGTTTCTTTTGGTATCGGAACCGCGTCTTGAGGGCGGCTGCTGTTATATGGGTTCGAAAGAATATGAAGGGATGCTGCTTTCTGCGCTCCGGCGCTATATGAAGGAACTTGGGTTTACTTCCGATCAGGTGATATTGTCCGGGATTTCAGGGGGTACCTTCGGGGCGCTGTATTATGGATGCGATATCAGGCCCCATGCCCTGATTTTGGGAAAGCCTGTGGCCAGTATGGGAAATGTGGCGGCAAATGAAAAACACCTGAGGCCCGGCGGCCTTCCGGCCTCGTTAGATATGCTTTTGTATCTGTGCAGCGGCACAAATCAGAAAGCCATTGACGGTTTAAACCGGAAGTTCTGGGATAAGTTTGATACGGTGGACTGGGGAAAATCCAAATTTATCATTTCGTATATGATAGAGGACGATTACGATCCAAACGGATACCAGGATCTGCTTTCCCACCTTTCATCCGGCGGGGTGCAGGTTTACGGCAAGGGCATCCACGGCAGGCATAACGACAATACGCCTGCGATTGTAAGCTGGTTTTCCAGCCAGTATGATCAGGTTTTATACGAAGATTTTGGAAGAAGGACAGAAAAAAAATGACAGGGCAAAAGTGGATTATTTACTGGAATGAATATTCCTCCGATACCTATCTTCACGGATCAGTAATATCGTTCCATAAAAAAGACGATGTGGAGTTTGTCAATCACAGGATGCCGCCCGGCTCAATTATCAAACAGTGGTATTCCAAAACAAATTTCCAGAGGCAGAAAATTGAGCCGTCCCTGCCTATGATTGACGGGGAGAGCGCATACCGGATCCGGCTGAATCTGGACTGTGAGCCGGGGGAGGAATGCCTGATGCGCCTGGTATTTTATGACCGGTACGAAAAAGAAGCGGGAAGCATTACCGTCCGTGATAAAGAAACGGATTTTCGATGCCCGCTTAAGACATACAGCTACAGGCTGCAGTTAATCAACGGCGGCGTAACGCAGTTTCATTTTCATTCTATTGTGATTTGGGAAGTTGTTGCAGATGGGACAGAAGAGAACAATTAAAAAATTGAATAAAATTTTAGCGCGTGTCAAAAGCTTCCGGGAACCGATGGAAAAGCTTACGGAAGACGGGTTTAAGCAGCAGACGAAAGCTTTCAAAAAACGCTTAGCGTCCGGGGAGGAGTTAGACGGTATCCTGCCGGAGGCTTTTGCGGCGGTATGCGAAGCATCCCGCAGGGTTTTGGGGATGTTTCCTTACGACGTGCAGATTTTGGGCGGGATTGCGCTCCATCAGGGGTATCTGGCCGAAATGAATACGGGCGAAGGAAAAACGCTGTGCGCGGCTTTGCCGCTGTATTTAAATGCGCTTACGGAAGAAAGCGTGATTTTGGTGACGGCAAACGAATATCTGGCGTTAAGGGATGCAAAGGAAATGGGGCAGGTTTATCATTTTCTGGGGCTTTCCGTAGCCGCCGGCGTATGTGAGCGGCCTTCGGATCGTTTGACCAACGATCAGAAGCGGGACATTTATGCGGCGGATATCGTGTATACCACGCACAGCGTACTGGGTTTTGATTACCTTTTAAATAACCTGGTGACTTCGGCAAAAGAGCGCTTTATGCGAAAACCTTATTATGTCATTATAGACGAAGCGGATTCCGTCCTGTTGGACAGCGCCCAGATGCCGCTTGTAATTTCAGGATCGCCCAGGGTACAGTCTAATTTATACGAACTGGCCGATTTTTTTGTCCGGACGCTCGCATATGGTAAAGACTATGAAAAAGAAGAAAAAAAAGTCTGGCTGACCCACGAAGGCGTAAGGCGCGCGGAAACTTTTTTTCAGATTGATAATTTTTACGGCAGAAAATATTTTGAAATCAACCGCCATGTGACATTGGCGCTCCGCGCGCACGCGCTGTTTGCCGAAGGCAAGGAGTATATGGTATCCGGGCAGGAAAAACTTATGCTTTTGGATGAACGTTCCGGCCGTATGATGCCGGGCGTTAAGCTGCGCGGCGGGCAGCACCAGGCAATTGAAGAAAAGGAAAAACTCCCGCTTTCCATGGAAAACCGTTCCGTCGCTTCGATTACTTACCAGAACCTTTTTTTACTGTTTTCCAAAATGGCCGGGATGAGCGGGACGCTTGCGGACGCGTCGGAAGAACTTTTGGAGGTTTACGGCAGGAAAGTACTTGTCATTCCGCCGAACTGCCCGGTCAAACGGAAGGACTTGCCGGATCTTTATTATCAAGACGCCGAAAGCCAGATAGACGCCGCGGTCTGCGCGGCGCTTGCGGAACATGAAACGGGGCGTCCCGTCCTGATTGTCGTTACGACAATTGGAGAAACGGAACTGATATCGGAAATTTTAGTAGAGCATAAAATCCCGCACAACGTTTTAAACGCCAATAATGCTTTTTGGGAAGCCGACATTATACGGGAAGCCGGGCGCAAAGGCGCGGTTACGGTTGCAACTTCCATGGCCGGACGCGGTACGGATATCCGGCTGACAGAGGACGTAAAAGAACTCGGCGGGCTGGCGGTAATCGGAATTGGACGTATGATAAATATCCGGCAGGAACGCCAGGCCAGAGGACGCGCCGGAAGGCAGGGGGATCCTGGTTCGAGCCGCTTTTTTGTGTCCCTGGAGGACGAAACCGTGCAAAACAGCGGGCCGTCCAATTTAAACCGCTATACCGGGAGCAAAAAAAAGATACGCCGGCACAAGCTGAAAAAAATCATTAACCGTTCCCAGGCGCTGGGAGAAGAATTTGCAGTTCTATCCCGAAAACGCGCGATGGATTACGATCAGGTAATGCAGCGGCAGAGGGAACTAATTTATGCCGAGCGAAACAGTCTGCTTGACGGCGGGCTGCCCGGGGAGGAGCAGATTTTGGAAATTGCGTCGGGCAATATCCATCATTTCTTAAACTCCTGCGGCGCGTTAAACGAACGTATTTTAAACCGCTATATTCTGGATAATGTTTCATACCGGCTGGACGGGGATAGAACGGCGGACGTCTGCCTGGATCGGAAGCACACAAAGGCATATCTGTTAAAAAAAGTCAAAGCAGGACTTGCCGAGCAAAAACAGCGCTTAAAAAACGACGGGCGGATGGATGAATTTGTGCGCGCCTGCGTCTTAAAAGCTATTGACAATGCTTGGGTGGAACAGGTAGATTATTTACAGCAGCTTCAGTCAGCGGTGGCGGGCAGGGCTTCGGCGCAGCGCAACCTGGTGTTTGAGTACCACAAAGACGCGCTGGAGTCATTTCATAAAATGGAACGCACGATCTTAAAAGATGCTATGCGTAATATATTACTCAGCAATGTGTATGTGGACGCGGAACAAAAACTCCATATACTGCTGCCATAAGGAGAAGAACTATGATATATAATTTTAACCTTGGGATTGGCTGGGCCAGCAGCGGCATGGAATACGCGCAGGCGTACCGTGCAAAAGCGCTGCGGAACATTGGCAAAAAAGCCAAATTTATTTTTACCGATATGTTCCCGAAGGACAATATCGAGCATATGACAAAAAACATCGGTTTTCTGGATTCGGAAGTGGATTGGCTGTATACCAGCTTTACCGACTGTAAGATTTCCCCGGTGACTTATACTCTGGAAAAACTGGAAGAAACGTTTGGGGGAAGGAAATTTACCAAAAACAGGGAAGGGGCTATTGTAAAATATCTGTTTGCTGGGACGGGCAATTTTTATACGGCCTATATGACAGATCCGCTCAGCGACCTCGTACACCGCGTGGAAATGGTTTCAAACGGCTGCCTGATCCGGAAGGATTATTTTACATACTGCCGTATCTATACGGAATACTATGCGCCGCTTGATGGGAAAGCGCATCTTTATCAGCGCAGGTTTTTCAATGAAGACGGGAGCGTAGCTTACGAAGAGATAACCGACAACGACGTGGTGATGTACCAGTTTCCGGACAGGCTGCTTACTTCCAAAGAAGAACTGGTAGGTTATATGGTGTCCCGTTTGAATTTAACCGAAGAAGATACCGTACTGATTGACCGGACGACCGGGATTGGGCAGGCGATATTGGAACATGCCGCGCCGGCGCGGATCGGGATTGTGATACATGCGGATCATTTCAGCGAAAGCGGAACGGACGATGAACATATCCTCTGGAACAACTATTACGAATATGCATTTCGCCAGCATAGCCATATCCGTTTTTATATTACAGCAACCGATGCGCAGAATACGCTTTTAAAAAAACAGTTTTTAAAATACAAGGGAATTTCGCCGCATGTAGCGACGATTCCGGTCGGAAGCTTAAACGAATTAAAAGGAATGCGCGCAAAAAGGCGAAAGCATTCCCTGATTACCGCGTCCAGGCTTGCAGGGGAAAAGCATGTGGACTGGCTTGTGGAAGCCGTGAGCATGGCGCAAAAGCGTATTCCGGATCTGTCCTTGGATATTTATGGGAAGGGCGGGGAGGAAAACAACCTGCGCGAACAGATAAAACGCCTTTCCTGCGAAGGGTTTGTGCGTCTGATGGGACAGCGGAAATTAGACGACGTATACCAGCAGTATGAGGCGTACGTGTCAGGTTCCACCAGTGAAGGCTTTGGGCTGACTTTGATGGAAGCAGTCGGATCGGGGCTTCCGATTATCGGCTTTGACGTGCGTTACGGCAACCAGGCTTTTATTGACGACGGGCAGAACGGCTATAAAATTCCGGTAACGGATAAAATGGAAAAAAAGGAACGCATAGAACGGCTTTCGGCGGCAATTGTCCGTTTGTTTACGGAAGCCGATTTGGAATGGTTCCGTCAGTATTCTTATCAGAAGGCGAGATCCTATCTTACAGTGGAGGTGGAAAGACGATGGAACGAAACGCTGAGTTAAACGATACGATGCTGTTTTTTGAACAGTATTCCGCCGACAGCAAAAGCCTGCATACTTCGTTTAAATTAGCGGGCTGCGGCTATCCGGCGGTTGTCATAGAAGACGACGGGTTTTTGCCGGAAGACGTAATGTCGGTGTACGGATTCTTTTTGGGCGATTTTAAAAAGAGCAGGGGGAGCGCCGCAAGGCCGCGGTATTTTAATGAAATTACAGTCCCGGATTACTGGGCGGTAAGCGGGACGAACAGCAACGGCAAAATCCATGATAAAAGCCTGGAACGGGGCAGGATTTTTTACGCCGAGCCGCTGCACAAGCGCCTGGTTAAGATTGTAGACTGGTGTGACGAACGGGGCGTTGTGCGTTCAAGCGATCATTATAACCGTTA
>CAJTLD010000020.1:10217-10457 GCA_910577065.1 uncultured Lachnospiraceae bacterium
AGCGGACAGAAGGTCAACCGGGCATACTTTTCCGCCGGAGGGCGGGAAATAATTGTGGAAAACTATGTGACCGGGGATATTATATTAAACGATAACGGGGCGGTGCATATTTTCCGGACAAAGACGGATTTTATCCTTTATTTTTTTACCAGGACTATGTTTGGGCAAAGCAGGATTTTCTTTAATTCGCTGTCCACGCCGTTTTTTGTTTCCCAGCGGCTTGGCGGCGCGGGGGAACAA
>CAJTLD010000020.1:10486-24578 GCA_910577065.1 uncultured Lachnospiraceae bacterium
CCCATCGGAAAGGAAATTCCGGGCAATATGCAGATCATTTTAAACGGGAAGGCCAGCCGCACCGCAAATATTATGGTGCAGAAAAGGCAATCCTATTATAAGCTGCTTGCGCTTGGCGCAAAAGAAAACCTGGTGCATAAGCTGGGATTTATTTATCCGTTTGAGCGGGAAAACAGCTACCGCCACAGGGCTTTAATTTGTACCAATTCCGATCAGATTGAACAGTGCCGCAAACTGGCGGAAGGTTTGCCGCAGATGCAGTTTTATATTGCGGCTTTAACGGAAATGTCTTCCAAACTAATGCAGATGGAACAATATGAAAACGTCGTCCTGTATCCGAACGTAACAATGAAAATGTTAGACGCGCTGTTTGAAAAATGCGATTATTATTTTGATATCAACCATGGCGCCCAGATCGTTTCGGCGATCCGCAGGGCATTTCTGCATAACCAGCTGATCTTTGCATTCCAGGAAACGGCGCACGATAAAGATTATGTAGCGGACGAACATATCTATCCGGCCAAGGATGTGGTACAGATGATTTCGGATATCCGGGATATTATGGGGGATGTGGATTCGCTGGAATGGAACCTCAAGCGGCAGCATATGGCGGCTATGGCGGAGACGGAATCCGCTTATGTGAAGCTGTAGGAAGCAGAACAGGATTTCATGGAAAAATTCATAGAAAATTCATAGTTTTCGGATAGAATAGGATGAACAAAAAAGAAAGAAGGCATATCGCATGATAAAAATTGACATTATTTCCGGCTTTTTGGGCGCGGGAAAGACCACTTTTATCAAGAAAATGATTGATGAAGTCTATACGGATGAAAAAATAGCCCTGATTGAGAACGAATTTGGTGAAATCGGCATTGACGGCGGATTTCTTAAGGACTCCGGGGTAAATATTACAGAGATGAATTCCGGCTGTATCTGCTGTTCCCTGGTCGGGGATTTTGGAAAAAATTTAAACGAAGTGATTACAGCTTATCATCCGGATCGTATCATCATCGAACCGTCGGGCGTCGGGAAATTGTCGGACGTTATAAAATCCGTCGTTGATATCGAAAAAGAACAGGATGTAAAACGAAACGCCCTTGTGACGATTGTAAACGCAAAAAAAGCGTTAAAGCAGATGAAAGCGTTCGGGGAATTTTTTAATAACCAGATTGCATACGCAACGACAGTTGTGTTAAGCCGGACGCAGAACACAACGACGGAACAGCTTGAACTTTGCGTAAAGCAGATGCAGGCGTTAAATAAAAAAGCGGCGATCATTACAACGCCGTGGGATTCGATTTCCGGGGAACAGATTTTAAAGGTCATCGAAGGACAGGACTCCCTGGAAATGAAGACGCTTGCAGAAGAAGACCGCCGCAGGGAAGAGCAGGAGCATGCGCATCACGAGGAATGCCATCACGATCATGGACAGCATGGGGAATGTCATCAGGAACATGCACATCAGGAAGGATGCCATCACGAACATGGGCATCATACGGGATGCCGTCAGGAACATGAACATCATGAGGGATGCCATCACGATCATGCGCATCATGAACATAATTGCGGACATGAGCATGGGCGCCGCCATGCGGACGATATTTTTATGAGTTGGGGGAAAGAAACCCCGCGTAAATATACAAAAGATGATTTGGAACAGATTCTGAAAACGCTGTCCGAAGGCAGCGGATATGGAGAAATCTTACGGGCAAAAGGCATGGTGGAAGATACGGAAGGCTTCTGGCTCTATTTTGATTTGGTGCCAGGAGAATATGAAATCCGCAGCGGGGAGCCGGACTACACAGGACGGCTTTGTGTAATTGGAACGGATATGGACGAACATAAACTAGAAGAACTGTTTAAAATCTCGTAAGGCTGAGGGAAAGGGACAAAAATGATAGAAGAGATACCCGTATATTTGTTTACCGGTTTTATGGACAGCGGAAAAACCAGCCTGATCTGCCAGACGCTTCTGGCGGAACAGTTCGGCGACGGTGCAAAAACACTTTTGATTGCCTGTGAAGACGGCGAGGAAGAATACGATGAGGATGCGTTAAAGAAGGTAAATACCCGGCTTTTGATGATAGAAGAAGAGGAAGATTTTACGGAAGCGCTGTTAAAGAATATCCATTCGCAGTATCTTCCGGATCAGGTCTTTCTGGAGTACAACGGCACATGGGGGATGGACACGCTCCTTGAAATGCAGCTTCCGGAAGGATGGGTAATTGTACAGTCCCTTGCTACCGTGGACGCTGCAACTTTTGATATGTATTTAACAAACATGCGGGCCATGATTCTGGAACAGCTTTTTAAAGCGGACGTGATTATATTTAACCGCTGTACGGATACGACGCCCAAAGGGAAATTCCGCCGCGCCGTCAAAGCCGTAAACCGCCCGGCTCAGATCGTATATGAACGGGCGGACGGGACCATAGATGAAACGGAAGAAGATCTTCCGTTTGATATCAACCAGGACGTAATAGAAATTTCGGACGCCGATTATGCAATCTGGTATATGGACGCACAGGAAAACTACAAAAAATACGACGGTAAAAAAGTGGAATTTACAGGGCTTGTCTACAATCCGGATAAGCTGAAAAAAGGCGTAATGGTACCCGGCAGGTTTGCAATGACCTGCTGTATCGAAGACGTCACTTTTTTAGGATTTAAGTGCAAATATCCGGATTCCAAGCAGATTCCACATAAATCCTGGATTCATATTATAGCGAAAATCCAGGTGGAATTTGCCATGGAATATAAGGGAAAAGGGCCGGTGTTATACCCGGTGCTGATCGAACCGGCAGAGAAACCGGAGGATGAACTGGTATATTTTTCGTAAAAGAGTTCCTTATCTTTTATTGCGGCCGCCCACACCTGAGGCGTTTACCATACATCTTTCGTTTTTCTTAAGAATCATTTACAAAATGATCATAGGTTTTTGGGGTGGGATTGTGTTATACTATCTGGGTACCTTTCGTGGACAAGGGTAGCTTTTGGAAAAAAATAAACAGGACGGATGAGGAAAAAGCATGAAATATATCAGAGAAAAAGACGGCAGGCGTGAAATTGTAGAAAAAAGGCGTCACAGCCGTGCCTATTGGATACAGGCCGTTTTAAAATGGTCTTTTTGTATTGGAATTTTAACGCTGACCCTGCTTGTGTGCGGGTTTTTGGATAAAAAACTAAACGACGGGAAATTTGTAAAAAAAATTACGGGGGCGCAGCCGGAAGAACCTGTGCAAAAAGATACGGAAACCGTTCCGGAGCCGGAAACGGAACAGGAACCGCAGCCGGAGGAAGATAAGCTTAGCGTATGTATAGATCCCGGGCACGGCGGGATGGATCCCGGCTGTGATTTCGACGGGCGCATTGAATCCGAGGACAACTGGAAACTGGCGCAGGAATTAAAACGTGAACTGGAAAGCGCAGGCATCGAGGTTATTATGACCAGGGAAGACAACGATACGAAAGTGTTCTTAAAAGACCGTGTGGAAATTGCAAACGCTTCCGATGCAGATTATTTTATTTCGCTGCACCGCAATAAGGGAGACGGATACGGCGTTGAAACATGGATGACGGGAACCGCCGGAAGCGTTACGGATGCTCTGACCAAAAATGTACATAATGCGATTGTAGCCGCAGGCGTACAGCGTGATCGGGGCATAAAACTGGGAACGGAAACCGGGGAAGGTTCGGATTATTACGTTATAGGCAATACGACCATGCCCGCATGCTTAATCGAATTTGGCTTTATCAACAGCGGGGAAGACAACCGCCTGTTCGATGAAAATCTGACGGCATATGCAAAGGCGATTGCAGGAGCTCTTGCGGATACGTATGCACAGTATGGGGAATCGGAGGATCTGCCTGCAGATGAAACCGGCGGCGAAGGGGAAGCTGCGACAGGAGCGGGCAAGCAGGGGCTTCGCCTTACCTATCCCGCTATTGACAATATAAGCGCCTTAAACGGCGAAACGCTTGACTGGGGGCAGGGGACGAATGTCGATGAGCAGAACCGCCCGACCGGTTCTTTAAGCTATCAGGAAAAGTTTAAAGATTATACGGCGGATTTTATCGTCCCTACTACCGAAAAAAAGATATACCTGACGTTGGACGAGGGTTATGAATACGGATGCACGCCGACCATTTTAAGCACCTTAAAGGAGAAGGGCGTAAAAGCGGTATTTTTTGTGACACAGCCGTATATCAATTCCTCTCCGGAACTGGTCAGGCAGATGATAGACGACGGGCATATTTTGGGAAACCATTCCCTGACGCATCCTTCCGCAGGGCTTCCGAGCCAGTCGGTAGAGGAACAGCAGAAGGAAGTTATGGACGTCCATAATTTTGTCAAGGAAAACTATAATTACGATATGTTTTTATTCCGTTTTCCGGCGGGCAAATTCAGCGAACAGTCGCTTGCGGTTTTAAACAACTGCGGTTACCGGAGCGTGTTCTGGAGCTTTGCTTATCTGGATTATGACGTGGAAAACCAGCCGGATGAAGGCGAATCGCTGAATAAAATGTTGGAGCGTCTGCATCCGGGGGCAATTTACCTGCTGCATGCGGAATCCTGGACAAATACAAATGTGCTTGGGTCATTTATCGACAAGGCGCGGGAAGCCGGATATGAATTTGCGGATTATTCGGAATTGGTGCAGTAACGTAATTTTTCATTGAATTTTACAATAGGATCCGGTATGATAAGAAAGGCGGGGCAGCGCACCGCCTTTAAACTTTTTGGGAAAAAATGTTGAGGAGGACAAAGATGTATCCAATCGTACGAAGAGAAGAATTGGCAGACAAAATTTTTCTGATGGATGTCAAAGCGCCGAGGGTGGCAAAGACATGTGAACCAGGGCAGTTTGTGATTGTAAAAATGGACGAAGCGGGGGAACGCATTCCATTGACGGTCTGCGATTACGACAGGGAAGCCGGGACGGTGACAATCGTATTCCAGACCGTCGGAGCGTCTACAAAACGTATGGAAGCCTTAAACGAAGGCGATAGCTTCCAGGATTTTGTGGGACCGTTAGGCTGCGCTTCCGAACTGATTGAAATGGATATAGAAGAACTTAAGAAAAAGAAAATCGTATTTATAGCAGGCGGCGTCGGAACGGCTCCGGTGTATCCGCAGGTAAAATGGCTGCATGAGCATGGCGTGGACTGCGACGTAATTATGGGCTCTAAGACAAAGGATTTGCTGATTTTGAAGGATGAGATGGAAAAGGTTGCAACAAACCTTTACGTTACGACGGACGACGGCAGCTACGGCTTTCACGGCATGGGAACGGATCAGCTGAAAGCTTTAGTCAACGGCGGCAAAGAATACGATCACTGCGTTGCCATTGGCCCTATGATTATGATGAAATTTGTATGTCTTTTGACGAAGGAATTACATATCCCTACGGTGGTTTCAATGAACCCGATTATGGTAGACGGCACGGGCATGTGCGGCGCATGCCGTTTAACGGTAGGGGACGAAGTAAAATTTGCCTGCGTAGACGGTCCGGAATTTGACGGCCATCTGGTGGATTTTGATCAGGCGATGAAACGCCAGCAGCTATACAAAACAGAAGAAGGCAGGGCTATGTTAAAACTGGAAGAAGGGGATACCCACCATGGCGGCTGCGGACAATGCGGAGGTGACAAATAATGGACGTATTAAAGAAAGTACCGGTAAGGGAGCAGGAGCCCGCGGTTCGTGCAAAGAATTTCGAAGAAGTGTGTCTGGGATATAACGAAGAAGAAGCGGTAAAAGAAGCGGAACGCTGTTTGGGCTGCAAAAATGCCCAGTGTATCAAAGGCTGCCCGGTTGCGATTGACATTCCCGGATTTGTTTCCCGGATTAAGGAAGGGGAATTTGAAAAAGCGTATGAAGTAATCAGCGAATCAAGCGCGCTTCCGGCAGTCTGCGGCCGTGTCTGCCCGCAGGAAAGCCAGTGCGAAGGCAAATGTATCCGCGGTTTTAAAGGCGAGCCGGTTTCCATTGGTAAGCTGGAACGGTTTACGGCGGATTGGGCAAGGGAGCATGGGATTGTGCCGAAGAAGAACGAAAACGGGAACGGGCGCAAGGTGGCCGTAATCGGTTCCGGCCCTGCGGGCTTAACCTGCGCCGGAGATCTGGCCAGGATAGGATACGACGTTACCATATTTGAAGCGCTGCACGAACCCGGCGGCGTATTGATTTACGGGATTCCGGAGTTCCGTCTTCCCAAGGAAGAAGTCGTGGCAAAGGAAGTGGAAAACGTAAAAGCGCTTGGCGTTAAAATTGAAACCAACGTGGTAATCGGCAAGTCGACGACGATTGACGAACTGATGGAAGAAGAAGGCTTTGAAGCCGTATTTATCGGTTCGGGCGCAGGCCTTCCGCGGTTTATGGGAATCCCGGGCGAGCAGGCAAACGGCGTATTTTCCGCCAATGAGTTTTTGACCAGGAACAACCTGATGAAAGCGTTCCGGGAAGATTATGACACCCCGATTATGAAAGGCAGGAAGGTAGCCGTAGTCGGCGGCGGCAACGTGGCGATGGATGCGGCAAGGACGGCCCTCCGGCTTGGGGCGGAAGTACATATCGTATACCGCAGGAGCGAAGCGGAACTTCCGGCGCGTGTGGAGGAAGTACACCATGCAAAAGAAGAGGGGATTATTTTTAACCTCCTGACAAACCCGGTGGAGATTTTAGTGGATGACAACGGATGGGTAAAGGGCATGACCTGCATTCGTATGGAACTTGGCGAGCCGGACGAATCCGGGCGCAGATCTCCGGTGGAGGTAGAGGGTTCCGAGTTTGACATAGAACTGGATACCGTAATTATGTCGCTTGGAACTTCGCCGAATCCGCTGATTTCGTCTACGACAAAAGGGCTTGATATAAATCGCAGAAAGTGTATCGTAGCCAAAGAAGAAGACGGGGCGACGTCGAAACCGGGTGTATTTGCAGGCGGGGACGCGGTAACCGGAGCGGCGACTGTTATTCTTGCAATGGGAGCCGGGAAAGCGGCGGCAAAAGGAATCCACGAATATTTATCAGGCAAATAGAGCAAAAGGCTGGCGCGGCGCAAAAACCGCAGCCGGCCTTTTTAAAAATAATTGCGGTTGGAGAGTGACAAAAGGCAGGTAAGTAGTGTATAATGGTTGTATCAAAAAATAAAACAGAAAGGAATGGGGTAAAAATGAAAAATTTCAGTTATGTAATCAAAGATGAAGTGGGGATCCATGCGAGGCCGGCCGGCCTTTTGGTAAAGGAGGCAAAAAAATACCAGAGCAAGGTTATGATTACCAAAGACGGCAAAAGCGCAGACGCGACAAGGTTGATGGCCCTTATGGGACTTGGCGTAAAATGCGGCGATTCTGTGGATGTTGAAATCTCCGGAGACGATGAGGAAACGGCTTTTACGGAAATGAAAGCTTTCTTTGAGAACAATCTGTAAGAGGCGCTTATAGGAGGTAAGAAGATGTTAAAGTTTTCAGGCAAATCCGTTTATAAGGGCATAGCAATGGGCAGCGTCGTAGTCTTAAAGAAAAAAGACAGCCCGGTCGTACGCGGAAGGATCGACGATCCCGACGCCGAAATGGAACGTGTAAAAATTGCTTTGGAACAGGCCAAAGCCCAGCTTGGCAAACTGTATGACAAGGCGTTAAAAGAAGTCGGCGAAGAGAATGCGGCGATTTTCGAAGTGCATCAGATGCTTTTGGAAGACGAAGACTATCTGGAGTCTATCGAAAATACGATCCGGACAGAACTTGTCAACGCCGAATTTGCAGTTGCGATCGCAGGAGACAACTTTGCGGAAATTTTTGCAGGGATGGAAGACGAATATATGCAGGCGCGCGCCGCAGATATCAAGGATATCTCAAACCGCCTGGTCAACAACCTCTGCGGCAACGAAGATATCGATCTTGGTTCCATTGAACCGTCGGTTATTGTGGCGGATGACTTGACGCCGAGCGAAACGGTGCAGATGGACAAGGAAAAGATCCTGGCATTTGTAACGGTGCACGGTTCGACCAATTCCCATACGGCGATACTGGCGCGTACCATGAACATTCCGGCTTTGATCGGCGTACCGTTGGATTTGGACACGATCCACAACGGGACAACGGCAGTCGTTGACGGCTTTTCGGAGGAAGTGATTTTTGATCCGACAGAAGAAGTCAGGGACGACGTCATTTCGCGTATTGAAGAAGAAAATGATAAACTTCGCCTTTTACAAAATATGAAAGGGCAGGAAACCGTCACAAAGAGCGGCCGTAAGATGAACCTGTACGCGAATATCGGCAGCGTATCGGACGTCGGTTATGTACTCGAAAACGATGCGGGCGGAATCGGTTTGTTCCGGAGTGAATTTTTATACATTGGAAAAGATGATTTCCCGACAGAAGAAGAGCAGTTCCAGGCATATAAGCAGGTTCTGCAGACCATGGCGGAGAAGAAAGTCATTATCCGCACATTGGATATCGGGGCGGACAAGCAGGCGGATTATTTTAACCTCGGCAAAGAGGACAACCCTGCGCTTGGCTACCGCGCGATCCGTATCTGCCTAAAGCAGCCCGACATCTTTAAAACACAGCTTCGCGCCCTTTTGCGCGCTTCGGTTTACGGCAACCTTGCTATTATGTACCCGATGATTACTTCAGTCGGCGAAGTAGAGCGGATTTATGAAATCGTAAAAGAAGTCGAAAAAGAACTGATGGAAAAAGAAATCCCGTATACGATGCCGGAACAGGGCATTATGATCGAAACGCCTGCAGCGGCGCTTATTTCAGATGAACTGGCGCAGATTGTGGACTTCTTTAGTATCGGTACGAATGATTTGACCCAGTATACGCTGGCGATTGACAGGCAGAACGCGAAGCTTGACGATTTTTATAACCCGCATCATAAAGCGATTTTAAAAATGATAAAGATGGTAACGGACAACGCTCACAAATACGGCAAATGGGCCGGTATCTGCGGCGAGCTTGGCGCAGATCTGGAACTGACCGAGGAATTTGTAAAGATGGGCTTAGACGAATTATCCGTTTCCCCGTCTATGGTGCTTAAGGTCAGGAAACGCATCCGTGAATTAGACTAAGCGGAGGCTGCGATGGGATTTTATGATGTGACCGCTTTGGGAGAATTACTGATTGATTTTACGGAAAACGGCGTAAGCGCCCAGGGCAACCCGCTCTTAGAAGCAAATCCGGGCGGCGCGCCCTGCAATGTGCTTGCCATGCTTTGCAGGCTTGGGGCAAAAACGGCGTTTATTGGTAAAATCGGCAAAGATATGTTTGGGAACCAGTTAGAACAGGCGTTAACAGAAACCGGAATCGATACGTCGGGACTCAAAAAAGACAATCAGACGCATACCACGCTTGCATTTGTGCATACGTTAGCGGACGGCGACCGGGAATTTTCCTTCTACCGAAATCCCGGGGCGGATAGGATGCTTTCCATTGACGATTTGGAAGAAGATCTGATTCAAAACTGTACCATATTCCACTACGGATCGCTGTCTATGACAGACGAACCCTGCAGGAGCGCAACCAAAAAAGCCGTTCAGCTTGCCGAAGCCGCTCATGTTTTGCGTTCGTTTGATCCCAATCTGAGGGAACCGCTGTGGCATTCGCTTGAAAGCGCACGGGAACAGATTTCCTACGGGATGCGCCATTGTGACATTTTAAAGATTTCAGATAACGAAATCCGCTGGTTTACCGGATGTGAGGATTTTGACGAAGGGGTTTTGGCGCTGCAAAAGGAATATCAGATTCCGCTTATTTTACTGTCCATGGGAAAGGACGGCAGCCGCGCTTACACGAAAAACGGCTGCCGGACGGAACAGGCGGCGTTTATACAGGAGCATACGGTTGAAACGACCGGCGCGGGGGATACCTTTGGCGCATGCGCCCTTCACTATGTGCTGTCCCATGGCTGGCATGACTACAATGAAACGGAATTAAAAGAAATGCTTACTTTTGCAAATGCAGCGGCCTCTATCGTCACCACCCGCAAAGGGGCTTTGCGCGTAATGCCTTCTAAGGAAGAGATAGAGAACTTTTTAAACCAATAAACAGGGGTTAAAACAATGGAAAAAACATGGTGGAAAGAAGCGGTAGTTTACCAGATTTATCCAAGAAGCTTTATGGACGGCAACGGCGACGGCATCGGTGATTTAAAGGGAATTACATCCAAGCTGGATTATCTGAAAGAACTGGGCGTGGATGTCATTTGGCTTTCCCCCGTTTACCGGTCGCCAAATGACGACAACGGTTATGATATCAGCGACTACTGTGCCATTATGGAAGAGTTTGGGACGATGGGCGATTTTGACGAAATGCTCTCCGGTATCCATAAACGCGGTATGAAGCTGGTAATGGATCTGGTCGTCAACCATACGTCGGATGAACATGCATGGTTTCAGGAAAGCCGCAAATCAAGGGATAACCCGTACCGTGACTATTATATCTGGAGAAAAGGGACAAACGGCGGCCCGCCGAATAACTGGGGCAGTTTTTTTTCCGGATCGGCCTGGCAGTACGACGCTCCGACAGAAATGTATTACCTGCATCTTTTTTCAAAGAAGCAGCCGGACTTAAACTGGGATAACCCAAAGGTACGTACGGAAGTGTTTTCTATGATGGACTGGTGGCTCCGGAAAGGAATCGACGGCTTCCGCATGGATGTCATAAGTTTGATTTCCAAAAAACCCGGGCTGCCGGACGGCATTGCGCCGTCCGGCGCTTTTTATGCGGACTGCGGCTGTGCAAACGGCCCGAATGTCCATGCATATCTGCAGGAAATGAACCGCAAAGTACTGTCCCGCTATGATATGATGACAGTAGGCGAATGCGCCGGGGTTACGGTGGAAGAGGCAAAAAGATACGCTTCTTTGGACGGAAGGGAACTGAATATGGTATTCCAGTTTGAGCATGTGGGGTTAGACGACGATATCCACGGCAAATGGACCGATCGGCGTACGGATTTAAAGGCCTTAAAGCAGACGCTCAGCCGGTGGCAGACAGAACTTTCCGGCAAGGCATGGAACAGCCTTTATTTTGGGAACCACGATCAGCCTCGCTCGCTCTCCCGGTTTGGGACAGACCATAAGGACTACCGCACGGCATGTGCCAAAATGCTTGCAACATGCCTGCATATGATGCAGGGGACGCCTTATGTGTACCAGGGAGAAGAACTTGGCATGACAAACTGCCCGTTTAAAAGTATTGAAGACGTGCGGGATATTGAAAGCCTGAACGCATACCGAGAACTGACAGAAGCAGGGACGTTTTCCAAAGAGGAAATGATGCGCTTTATCCGTTTGCGCGGGCGGGATAACGCCAGGACGCCTATGCAGTGGGATAAAACAAAAAATGCCGGGTTTACGCAGGGAAAACCGTGGATTATGGTAAACCCGAATTATACTGAAATCAATGCGGCTGCGCAGATAAAAGATCCGGATTCCGTTTTTTCTTACTACAAGAAACTGATTGCGCTGCGGAAGCAGATGAAAATCATTGTTTACGGGGAATACGAATTGCTGGAGGCCGATCATGACACGCTTTATGTTTATACGCGTTCGCTAAACGGTGAGAAGCTGCTTGTAATCTGTAATTTCAGCGCGCAGGAAACGCCATATACGATCCCGCAGGAGTTTTGCGGAGGGCGCGTGCTGGTTGGAAATTATGGAAGAGAAGAGAGGGTGCAAGGGGAAATTTTGCTCAAGCCGTATGAAGCGCTTGCCGTTCTCGGCTGATTTATACCGGGCGTTTATCCGGTATTTTGGACAAAAGGCAGATATTGCAGGGGATTTGTGATATCTGCTTTTTTTATGCCCAATTGCACATTGATTTTAAACAGATTTTTCGTTACAATAGTTTTAATGGTTTTCCCCATCTAATGAGGTTATATTATACCAAAACGCGCGATAGGATAAACTATAAAAAACAATGGAGGTTACTATGTTGGAATTATTAAAAGCAGTGTTTTTCGGAATTGTGGAGGGCATTACGGAATGGCTTCCCATCAGCAGCACCGGGCATCTGATTTTGCTGAATGAATTTATCCGGTTAGACGTGTCGGAGGAGTTTTTCAGTATGTTTGAAGTCGTGATCCAGCTTGGTGCGATTTTTGCTGTCGTCGTGTTGTTCTGGAAAGAAATCTGGCCGTTTTCCGCAAAAGAGAAGTATTATATCCGGCAGGATACCTTTGTTATGTGGTTTAAAATCGTGGTGGCGTGCATCCCGGCAGCCGTGGTGGAACTGGGGTTTGGAGACGTGATTGAAGAACTGTTTTACAATTATCTGGTAATCGCGCTTGCGCTGATTGTATTTGGCGTGGCATTTATTTGGATCGAGAACCGGAATAAAACAAAAAGCCCGAAGATGCAGTCCATTGCAGAGATTACCTGGATGACGGCGTTTTGGATCGGCATGTTCCAGGTGATTGCGGCGGTATTCCCGGGCACGAGCCGTTCGGGCGCTACGATTTTAGGCGGGATTTTGCTTGGCGTTTCCAGAGGGATTGCGGCCGAATTTACGTTTTTTCTGGCAATCCCGGTGATGTTTGGCGCAAGCCTGATGAAGCTGTTAAAATTCGGGCTTACGTTTACTTCCGCGGAATTTTTGATTCTGCTGATCGGAATGGCGACGGCTTTTTTGGTATCGCTGGTTGTCATCCGGTTTTTGATGGGGTATATCAAAAAGCACGATTTTAAGGTATTCGGCTGGTACCGGATTGTGCTGGGGGCATTGGTGCTTTTATATTTTACATGGAGAGGATAAGGTGGACATATGAAACCAATATTATCGGAATCAAGGTATCATCTGATACCGCTTGACGAGATCGGCGGGTACAAGGTCAGGCCAGGCATTTTTGAAATCAACGGGGCGACGGCTATCCCGGGCGGGGTGAATTTTACCATTCACTCCAACCAGGCGACGTGCTGCGAGCTGCTTTTATACCACAGAACGGAGCATGAGCCCTACGCGGTGATCCCGTTCCCGGAAAATTACCGTGTCGGGAATGTGTATTCGATGATTGTGTTCGGGCTTCAGATCGAGGAGTTTGAGTATGCATACCGCGTAGACGGGCCGCTCGATCCCAAAAACGGACTGATTTTTAACAGGGAAAACGTGCTGTTGGATCCGTATGCAAAGGCGGTGACCGGGCAAAGCGTCTGGGGGCGGCGTATAGCGTCCGCAAAGAACCCGTATCATGCAAGGGTGGTAAGGGACGACTTCGACTGGGAAGATGCCAAGCCGCTTCTGACGCCGTTGGAGGATACGGTGATTTATGAAATGCATGTGCGCGGGTTTACAAAGGACGCGTCTTCCGGCGTGCGAAACCCGGGGACGTTTGAAGGCATTATTGAGAAAATCCCGTATCTTTTAGAACTTGGCGTAACGGCGGTGGAGCTGATGCCGATTTTTGAATTTGACGAAATGAAGGATTTCAGGGAGCATGACGGCAGGCAGCTTTTGGATTACTGGGGCTATAATACGGTCAGCTTTTTTGCGCCGAATACCAGCTATGCGTCGAAAGTGGAGTACAACCAGGAGGGCAACGAGTTAAAGCATCTGATCAAAAAGCTGCATGAGAACGGGCTGGAAATTTATCTGGACGTGGTATTTAACCACACGGCGGAAGGCAATGAAAACGGGCCGGTTATTTCGTATAAGGGGCTTGACAACCAGATTTATTATATTTTAACGCCGGACGGCTACTATTATAATTTCAGCGGCTGCGGCAATACCTTAAACTGCAACCATCCGATTGTGCAGCAGATGATTTTGGAATGCCTGCGCTACTGGGTGATTACCTACCGGATTGACGGGTTCCGGTTCGACCTTGCCAGTATTTTAGGGCGCAATGAGGACGGTTCCCCGATGAGCAAGCCGCCGCTTTTACAGTCGCTGGCATTTGACCCGATCTTAGGGAATGTCAAGCTGATTGCCGAGGCGTGGGACGCCGGCGGGCTTTACCAGGTGGGTGATTTCCCGTCCTGGAACCGCTGGGTGGAATGGAACGGAAGATACCGTGACGATATGCGTTCCTTCTTAAAAGGGGACAACGGCAAGGCAGGACTGGCGGTAACCCGGATTTTCGGTTCGG
>CAJTLD010000020.1:24588-24806 GCA_910577065.1 uncultured Lachnospiraceae bacterium
AGGATTTGTATGACGAACGGGTCGGCTGCAAGGCTTCCGTGAATTTTATTACCTGCCACGACGGGTTTACGCTGTATGATCTGTATGCTTATAATGAGAAGCACAACGAAGCAAACGGCTGGGACAATACGGACGGCTCGAATGACAACGTAAGCTGGAACTGCGGCGTAGAAGGAAAGACAGACGATCCCCAGATCAATGCCCTGCGTCTGAAACTT
>CAJTLD010000020.1:24857-29017 GCA_910577065.1 uncultured Lachnospiraceae bacterium
GATCCCGATGTTTTTGGCGGGGGATGAATTTGGCAACACGCAGTTTGGGAATAATAACCCGTACTGCCAGGACAATATTATTTCCTGGCTGGACTGGGGGCTTCTTAAGAAGAATAAAGGCCTGTTTGATTTTTTTAAATATATGATTGCATTCCGCAAACAGCATGCGCCGGTACGGATGCACACGGCTTCCTGCAGCTACGGGTTCCCGGAACTGAGCGCCCATGACGTGATTCCGTGGGAGACGAATTTTGCGGCGGACGCACATTATACCGGAATTATGTACGCCGGGCGCACGGACGGGGAGGACGACTGCGTTTATCTGGCAGTCAATACGTACTGGGAGCCGCTTACAATCCGCCTGCCGAAGCTGCCGCTCGGCGCCTGCTGGTATCAGGCGGTGGATACGTTTGAAGAGGAAAGCGTTGCCCGCAGGGCGGTAAAACCGGAAGAAGAGATCCGGATCCGAGAGCGGTCGGTGATGGTATTTGAGGTGGGAAAAGTCAATGAATAAGGCGCGGCAGACCCATGAATTCGGCCCGTGTTATGACGCGGATTCTAAAATTTTGATTTTGGGAAGTTTTCCGTCGGTTAAATCCAGAGAGGAAGGGTTTTATTACGGGCATCCGATGAACCGGTTCTGGAAATTGCTGGCATTGCTTTATGAGGAAGAGACGCCCGGAGATATTGCGCAGAAGAAAGCTTTTTTAAAGCGGAACCGGATTGCGCTTTGGGATGTGATTGAAAGCTGCGAGATTGCCGGGTCGAGCGACAGCAGTATTGAACGGGTTGCGATAAACGACGTCGGCAGGATTTTGCGTGAAACGAAGATACAGGCCGTTTATGCAAATGGCAGAAAGGCGGAAAGCCTCTACCGGAAATACCTTGAGCCTGTAACCGGGATAAAAGCGGCGGGGCTGCCGTCTACAAGCCCGGCAAATGCGTCGTTTTCGCTGAACCGGCTTAAGGAACAGTGGAAGAGGATTTTAGAAGACGCCAAAAGCTTATAATTTAGAATCGCCGCAGGGGCTGTGCAGGAAAGGAAGATAAGCAGGATGTATGATGAACTGACGCAGAAGGACATTCAAAAAATGCAGGAGGAAATCGAGTACCGCAGGCTTGTAGTGCGAAAAGAAGCGCTAGAGGCGGTAAAAGAAGCCAGGGCTCACGGGGATTTAAGCGAAAACTTTGAGTACCATGCTGCCAAGAAGGATAAAAACCAGAATGAAAGCCGCATCCGGTATCTGGAACGGATGATCAAAACAGCCAAGGTAATATCCGACGAGTCCAATGAGGATGAAGTCGGGATCAATAATACAGTCGAAGTTTATTTCGAAGAAGAAGACGAAACGGAAACGTTTACAATTGTCACCACTGTCCGCGGAAATTCCTTAAAAGGGCTTATCAGCACCGAATCGCCGATTGGGAAGGCCGTCTTTGGGCACAAAGCGGGCGATCGGGTGAAAGTGCAGGTCAACGAAGGGTACGGCTACTATGTTGTAATCAAATCCATTGGAAAACAGGTAGATGATGAAGAAATCCGGATCCGTAAATTTTAAGCGAAGAAAGCTTGCCGGCATAATCGGGATTTTGCTTGCGGCGTCTGCCGCCTGCCGCCTGCTGGTCATTGGCACGGAGTATTTTGAGGGGCCCGCGGTATACCGCAGTCTGCGCCGTTCTTTTGTAACGGATGCGAAGGTCCGTAGGATACCCGGAGGAACAGACAGCGCAGGCGGGGCTGTCCCTAAAACAGAAGACGAAAAACCGGCTCAGAACGAAAGCGAAAGCGCAGACGCGTCAACGGGTGCAGATGACGGAACGGTTGATTACCGCAGTGTACAAATAGATTTTTCCTGTTTAAAGGGAATCAATGAAGATATCATTGGCTGGCTAATGTTTGATGGGAACGGGATTTCGTATCCTGTTTTACAGGGAACGGATAACCGCAAATATCTGTATACGCTCGCGGATAAAACGCAAAACGATGCCGGCAGTATTTTTATGGACTCGCTGTGCGCGCCGGATTTTGAAGATCCGCACACGATTTTATACGGGCATAACCGCAAGGACGGCACGATGTTTGGAAAACTGAAATTATACGCCGCAGACCCGTCTTATTATGAAAAAAACCGATTTTTTACGGTTTACACGCCGGACGGATATTTCCGATATGAGATTTTTGCCTGGTACGAAACGGCGGAGGACGATATCGTGTACCAGGCAGGTTTTGCGGCGGACAAAACGTTTACATCATTTGCGGAACAGCTTTTAAAACGGGGGAATACGGATACGTTAACGACCGTGGGAATGGAGGACAAAATAATCACGCTTTCCACCTGCTCTTCGGCAGGGAAGCGGTTTGTCGTCCACGGAAAGAGAATGGGAGGAAAAGAAAGATGAAACCGGAAGAACTGACACAGACACTGATAAAAATGCAGAAAGACACGGAAGCAGGAAATTTAAAGTGGCGTATGGAAATACAGACGACGGAAGGAAATGAAAAAAAATATACTATGGAAGAAGACGGTCTGGTATGGACGGTGGACGAATGTTATGTTTCTTATGTCTGCCATTATGCCGGAAAAGAGTTTTGCATGATTTCCTATGAAATGATCAAGCATGCGGAGGGTCAGACACGTACCATAAACTATATATTTCTGCCGCCTCTTGGCGTACGGCTTTTTTCTCTTCACACCCTGTTAGAGCACAGCGTGAAAGCAGACGCCGTACTGCTTTCACAGGTACATGCGCTGTGGATGCTTTTGATGGGCCTGGTAAAAAAAGGCGGCGGACAGGTAGAATGTATTATTTCAGAGGCAAACGTGAATATTGAAGAAGAACATGCGGGAAGATAAGGGGGAGTGCATATGGCAGCACAACCAGAAGGCATCAATGGAATCAGGCGGGAAGCGGTTTACCGGATCCGGGAACTGTGTTCACAAGACAGAAAACTGGCCTTTGGCGCGGCAGACAAAGGCAATGTCTCCTATACAAGACTGGCTGATATGGCTTTGTATCCGGAAAAGCCGCTTTTGTCATTTGAGGAAGAACTGCCAAAGGAACTGGAAATCCTGAAATTTGCAGGACAGTTTGCGCCGGGAATGCCGGTGCGCAGGCTGCTTACCTGCGGCGGCGTGGACGACGGGAAATCTACGCTGATCGGGAGGATTTTATATGATACTATGACGGAGGGAGCGCAAGAAGCCGTCCGGAGCAACCCAGTTTATTTAAGAGACGACGGAAGCGTGGATTTTGCGCTTTTGGCCGCGGCTACGGAAGAGGAAGCACGCCAGGGGATTACCGTACAGGTGTCTTACAGTACATTTTATGACGGTGGAAGCGGTTTTTTGATGGCGGACGTACCGGGACACGAGGAATATACGCACCATATGGCGTATGCTGCCGCGGGGGCGGAGACGGCCGTTATTATGACGGCGGCAAACAAAGGAATTGTAGCGCAGACAAGGCGCCATACCCGGATTTGCTATTTTATGGGAATCCGGACAATGATATTTGCAGTCAACAAAATGGATATGATCTCCTACAAAAAGCAGGCGTTTGATCAGATTTCAGAAGAAATCGCGCAGATGATGGAGGAATATGCGGGCTGTACGTGCCAGATTATTCCCGTAGCCGCAAAGGGCGGCAAAAATATAACGGCATTATCTGCAGAAATGCCATGGTATACCGGAAATACGCTTCTGGGCGCTTTGCAGCAGCCGATTGCTTCCCCGGATACAAAAGGCGTATTTTTGATGCCGGTGCAGCGAATTTGCAAGTCCAGCCAGATGAAGGGAGCCGTTGTAAAAAAGAGGGTTATCCAGGGAGAAGCGGTATCAGGCAGCATACGGCAGGGCGAGGAAATTTTAGTGTATCCTGCGCTTAAGCGGGCGAGAGTTTCCACCCTGTTTTGCCTGGATCAGAAAACAGATACGATACAGGCGGGCGATCCGGTTGGGCTGGAACTGGATCGGGAACTGGATGTGGCAAGGGGATGTATTCTGGCGGGGGAGGATGTGTTAAACCTGACCGATCGGGTAGAAGCGGATCTGCTCTGGACGCTTGATAACCGCCTGACCCAGGGGAAACGCTATGCGGTACAGGCAGGGACATGCACGAAAACAGCGGCAGTGACTAAGATCTGCTATCTGATGGACGTC
>CAJTLD010000020.1:29027-29712 GCA_910577065.1 uncultured Lachnospiraceae bacterium
ACACCGATACGCCGAATACGTCACGAAAAATGAACTTGCACGCTGTGAATTATATTTCCAGGGCCAGCTTTCGGTATCGTGTGAAAAAGATAACCGCGCGCTGGGGACGCTTCGCCTGTTCGACCGGGAAACGGGCGTGTTAGCGGCGTACGCAAACATTGTACATACCGTTTCGGAAGAAGCCCTAAAGCGGGACGGGCGCGACGTAACTTCTGCTGAGCGCGAGTCCTGCCTGGGACAGAAAGCAGGCCTTATTTTATTTGACCGTGCAGCCGTTTGCCCCGAAACAATGCACTATGCGGAACGGTATCTTCTGCGCATGGGTTTTCATACAATAAAAGCCGCGGTAAAAGAAGACGGCAAAACGCAGCTGCAGCTGCTGCGCGCCCTGTTAGACGCAGGGCTGATTGTACTGACCGCCGTAAACCAGGAAGACCAAGAGACGGTTTGCGCCCTTTTGGAAGAGGAGCGGGTATTTTGCTGTATGGGACATATAGCGCCCGAAGAAATAAACGGGATACTGAAACGGCTCAGGCAGTGGGCCTTGAGCCTGATTTAGCCGATTTGAAAAAAGTTCATCGAATTGCATAAAACTTCACTGTACAAAAAAGAATGCAGCCATCCGGCTGCATTCCTAAGGGGAGAGTTTATGAAAAAGTTTTATTTGCTATCAAATGAAGTAATG
>CAJTLD010000021.1:0-11609 GCA_910577065.1 uncultured Lachnospiraceae bacterium
GCGCAAAAATCCGACGATCTGCTGAAACGGGATTTTTCATCCAAAGAGCCGTTAAAAAAATGCGTTACAGATATAACTGAAATCAGCGCAAAAGACGGAAAGCTGTATGTATCCGCCATATTTGACTGTTTTGACGTTGCAGTCCTGGGACTGGCAATGGATATCAACATGAAAGCGGCATTATGTGAGCGGACGCTTGACAACGCCGTCCGCGCCTATCCAGCGCTTAGAGGAGCCGTTATCCACTCTGACCGCGGAACTCAGTACACCAGCGCAACCTATCGCAGGGCGGCTGCAAAATGCGGCATTCTTCAAAGCATGAACAGCGCCGGGGGACGCCGCCATGACAACGCACGATGCGAAAGCATGTGGGCGCGAATGAAAGAGGAACTCCTTTATGGGAGGCGTCATACAAAGAAAATGACAGTGGAGGAAGTGAAGACCTCATCTTTAGATATTTTATCATTTATTGGAATAACAGGAGGATATGCTCCTCCAATGAAGGACTTCCTCCTATGGTAAAGCGGCAGAGATATTATGAATCTCTGGACATTGCAGCTTAGACATTTATATCCTTGTGAAAAAAGTGTAAACCAATATTGACAATATCATTAGCTACCTCCTACCCGATTCTATATTTTTCAGTGTTCTTTAAAAGTATTTACTCAAGCTTGTTTGAAAAATCATTTCGGAAATCTACATCCTCCGTTTAGCGTGATATTTGGATTATTAGATTGGACATTAGTAGTTCAATCTACGGGTGTCCTGTCGAGGATTCCTGGGTTTTGCGGGAATAGCCCTGGCTTTGGGAAGTTTTTATGCGAATTGTACTGAGTTGGCAACAGCGAGGCTAAAAATATTTTGCAAAAGCGTGCGTATATATCCAGGCTGACGATGGAATGGTTTAAGGAGCGTATGGTAAGATGAAGAAATTGAAATAAGGATACTGTTTGGCCTGCAATACGCTTGCACAATCCTCCTGTGTAAATTATAATAGAAAAAAATAAAAAGAAAAGAGGAATCAGTTATGCCAGAAAACAGTACATGCAGCAGCGCTTCTACCTGCACCAAAGAAAGCTGTGAAGGCTGTGCGAGTAAAAACACATCCCAAATTACGACGGAACCGATTAACCCATTATCCTCTGTCAAGAAAGTAATCGGTATTGTCAGCGGCAAAGGCGGCGTTGGCAAATCTTTTGTAACGGCGTCCCTTGCCGTTGCAATGAAAAAAGCGGGTTTTGAAGTTGGAATTATGGATGCGGACATCACGGGTCCTTCCATTCCCAAAATGTTCGGACTGCACGGCCCGGCATACGGCACAGATGAAGGTATGTACGCTATGCCTGCCGAAAACGGGATTAAGGTAATGTCGATTAACCTTCTGATGGACGATGAGGAAGCGCCTGTGATTTGGCGCGGGCCTGTTATTGGCGGGGCGGTCAAGCAATTCTGGACAGATGTAATTTGGGGAGATTTGGATTACCTGTTTGTGGACATGCCGCCCGGTACAGGCGACGTACCGCTTACAGTCTTTCAGTCGCTTCCGGTAGATGGGATTATTATTGTGACTTCCCCGCAGGAACTTGTACAGCTGATTGTAAAAAAAGCCTACAATATGGCGGAGATGATGCATATTCCGGTACTTGGCGTGGTGGAAAATTTCAGTTATGTCAAGTGTCAGGACTGTGGGAAAGAAATGCGCATTTTCGGGGAAAGCCATGTTGACGAAGCTGCAGCGGAATTTTCGGTTCCGGTATTCGGGAAAATTCCGGTAGATCCTGAGATTGCAAAAGCAGCGGACGAAGGCAGATTTCATGAAACGGAAAATCCTTATATAGCAGCAGCCGTTGAAGCTTTAAAGTAACTGATTGTATAAAAGGAAAGAGGAGCTGTTGCAAAATGCAGCTATTATATAATATATGGAAGAGAACCTTGCGTTCAGAATGCCATATTTTGTATATAGCTGTCATTTTGCAACAGCTTTTTTTGTCGGCGTTATACCGGAATGATTGATAGGTATATTGTTCGCTGTAGCTAGCGCTGGCACAAATCTCCCATATCATACCCTTTGGGCGCTAAGTGTGGAATGTGCCTGCGGATGTAAAAATGATGTGAAAAAAATGAAACTTTCCATTGACAATGTCGTTATACTTTCGTATAATGAATTATACAAACGTATAAGGAGGTAATCATAAATGGGAACTTTTTTAAAAAAATTGGGGGAAGCGGAATTGGAAATTATGCAGGTGGTCTGGGACAGTGAAAATCCTGTAACTTCTAATTATATTTTAAAGGAATTACAGGGACGAAGGAGGTGGCAGCTTTCTACGTTAATGACATCATTAGCCAGGCTGGCTGACAAGGGATTTATCAATTGTGACCGTTCAACAGGAAGTAATCTGTATACGTCGGTTATTTCGGAAAATGAATATAAGTCTGGGGCAAGTAAACATTTTTTAGAGAAACTCTACAATAATTCTATACAGAATATGATCGCTACATTATATAACAACAGAGAAATAAAAAATTCTGATATTGAAGAACTCAGAGATTTTTTGGATGAATTGGAGGATGAATGATGGCAAATATATTTCTATACATTTTGGAAATTTCGGTATCTGTCGGACTGATCGTTCTCGTATTGATTTCATTCACACCTTTTTTGAATAAAAGATATGCTGCAAAGTGGAAGTACCTGATATGGATTTTTCTTGCAGTCAGGCTGCTGATTCCTTTTAGCGGAGCAAGCGGGCAGCTTGTCCGGAAGGCGCCGCAGGAGCAAAATCAAACGGTATCAAGACAAAAAGAAAACGATACGGACAATCCGGCTGGCGCAACAATACCCTATCGGCGGATTTTAGTTGAGATACCGGCGCAGATGACCGCACCCATTCAGACACAGGCCGAACACAACCATACTGGTATCAGCATGCTTGATATCGTGGTTTATATCTGGATCATGGGCAGTTTGATTGTACTATCCGTACATTTTATCAGTTATTTTTACTATAAGCGGCAATTGCTGAAAAAGGGCAGAATCACAGAGGATGTATCCGTTATAAGCCAGGCAGAAAAACTGAAACGTGAATTACATATCCGCCGCACAGTACGCGTGATGGAATATTACGAAGCGGAAAGCCCTATGATAATAGGTTTTTTGAAACCGGTTTTAGTTTTACCGGACGAACACTACAGCCCCGAAGAACTGTTTTTTATTTTAAAACACGAACTGGTTCATTTAAAGCGGGGAGACGTATATCTTAAACTGCTTTTTGTGGCAGCAAACGCCGTTCACTGGTTTAATCCGCTGATCTGGATGATGCAGAAGGAGGCCATGATTGACATGGAACTCTCCTGTGATGAAAGAGTTACAAAAGACTCGGGTTATGCCGTGCGGAAAGCATATACGGAAACATTGCTGTCTATGCTTCATAAGCGATGCGTCAGAAAAACTGCATTCACAACGCAATTTTATGGAGGGAAAAAAATTATGAAAAAACGTTTTAAAAATATTTTAATAAAAAAAGGAAAGAAAAACGGGATTTGTATATTCATCTGTTCCGTTATTTTAACAATCAGTTTTGGGATGCTGGTAGGCTGTTCTGCTGCAGAACAGGATATGGAAAAAGCAAGTACAGGAAACAACGAGATACAAAATGAATCTGGCCAGGGGGAGAAGAAAGCAGTTCAAACGGAACAGACGCCGGACGAGGATTCTGTAGTTGGGGATGATACGCCCCAAAATACAACTATGCTTACCTTTTCCAAAGAGGGAGAAACGGAGCAAAAGCAAGCTACACTTGCGGTTGGTGACGGATATTCCATCTATCTGCCTGATAACGAATGGCGGCAGTCCGCTCCAAGTACATGGACGGCGGCAGTCAATGAGCAGGTTCAGCTTTGGGTAACGCATTTTGAGGACGGTTCGCTTGATTCGGTTACCCGGAATCTGGAAGAATATGGTTATACTGCAGAGGAAGGCTATCGGGAAGGGGATTTGGTATATCATGCCAGTCTGAAAGGATCCGAACATGACGTATGGGCAATATTCTATTCTTATCCGGCGGAATTTGAAGAAGGCTGGGGACGGGAACTGCCTGTAATTGCGGATACTTTTGCTCTTTTAGCAGGAGCAGACGGCATAAAAAGCGATAGCCCTGATATGGCAAGCGAATATCTGGCAGATGAAGATTGCCAGGAAATCAGAACGATTGTGGATGAGTTCGCAGCGGCATACTTTAGCGGCAACGTTGACGTCATGCAGAAATTTCTCTCAAGTACCTATGCCGGCAAGATTGACCGATATGAAGGCACAGGTTTTGTCAGTGATTTCACTGTGAAAGGATTGTCTGATACGGACGACAAAAAAATAGATAACGGAACATATGTTGTTTTCCTGGAATTTAGGGACAGCGACTACGAAGATATGTTTTTGTATTTAACTGTTGGGCTGGTGAAACAGGATAATAACTGGAAAATACAATCTTATGGTGTGGAAGCATAACAGCCTATAAAATCAGCAGTCTAAATAAAAGTACGCAAAAATCCGGAAAAATCAATAAACTAAAAGTAATCAAGCGAATCATGTATGGCCGCAACAGTTTTGAAATGCTGAAAAGCAAACTGTTGCGGCTTGCCGTATCGGGTTTGTCAAGTAAAGTGTGTAAGTTTATAAAATTTCCTTACCGGCAGTTTTTAAACGTTTTGGGATTGCTTTCGGTTCAAAGCTGCCGTCCCGATCCCTTGGAACGGCATCATCCGGCTTTCCATAAGCAGAATTGACAGACTTATGAGAATAACCATTACGCCTGTTTGCCGGTTCTTTTTCCCCGCGCACTTTACGCCCATATCCCAGATGGGAATCCATCTCTCCCTGGAGCATACATAGCCTCAAACATCGGTCCAAAGACGTCTTTGACAGCATCCTGCATTTCTAACTCACACACTTTATTTTACACTCCTCAAGAAATCATCATCAAGTAGGCGAAAGCCTCTTAACCTCTGTAAATCTTTCTGATGGTTCTGGTATATCTGTTCTGTTACCGTAAATCTACCCACTTGCTTTCCCTTCCATTTTTGTATCTTCATACCTGCCATACAATCGAAATATTTTCAATCACATCCAAATTCGCGTGATATTTACACCGGATTTGGTCAACGTGGCCCGCTGCGGCGCCCTCATGTGGTGCAAATCTCCCGTTAAGTGCGGAACATATCTGCCAGAAAGCATTTTTCGAACACACGATAGAGATAAAGGCGCGGTTTTGCATCTTAATTAAGGTCTTTGCCTGTATGACACAGGGGTTTCAAATTCTCAAGAGAAATGTATTGTTCGGATATGCGTTGGCAGAGTGAAAAATAAGAAATATTTGTAGTAAACCATTCAGTTAAGTAAAGTTATTTGTTTTTCTGTAGAAAAACGATAAATATAAATTATATTTAAATTAACAATTTAAGATTTTAAATTGACACATATTTAAATAAGTTATATATTAAAAGTGCGAAATTTTATAAGGAAACGATAAAAAAACAAACAAAGGGGGAAGAAGCAAATGAAGAAAAAAGTAATAGCGTGTATTCTGATCTTATCCATGGCTGTTGCACAGATGTCCCAGGTGTCCGGCACAGGGCTGCAAAAAAACAGCGAAAATTCTGCCCGGCAGATAAAAGAGGAAGAACAGAAAGCCCTGGCAGAGGCACGGGAGAAAAAGGCGGAAAAAATTCTGGAGAAAAGAACGTTGGAAGAAGAAAAACAACGGCTTTTGGATGAAGAAGAGCATTACAGCGACAGGTTTCTTGTGAAATATGCAGACACACAGGCAAAGAAGGCAGCGGAGAGAGAGGTTTGCGCAAAGCAGGCGTATACCGGGGCGAAAGAGCAAAAAAATACGCGCAGATAAGCAGTAAAGACTAAGATAAAAGATGCGGAGGAGCAAAAAGAATTTTCACAGATGACGGCACAGGAGCGGAAGATGGGCCCGGAACAGCCGGAATTTGTAGAAACTACAGGGGAATATGATATGATACGGCTTCCGGAAAAAGTTGCCCCGGAAGCGTTTATGGAAACGTTTTTGAAGGAATCGGGCGAAGAAGTTGCGTCTATACAGCCGGATTATGCGTTCCATCTGGCGTCTGAACTGGTGGAAGAGCCAAAGGGAGAAGGCGCGGGTAAAAGCATGGAGCTAAGCATGCCGTCAGAACAAATACAGAACGGAAATGCGGTATGGGAAGAAGGCGGATGGGACGCGCAGGAGCCAGGGCAGAATCCGGCAGCCCAAGTGCAGGAAAGTATTCTGGATCGGGAAGCGGATTTAAAAGAGGCATGGAAGATTTCCCGAGGATCCGGCATCGTCATTGCACTGATAGATACCGGAGTGGACGTGTCCCACCCGGATTTGGACGGCCATATGCTTTCGGGCTACGATTTTGTGAACGGGAGGGAAAGCGTATATGACGCCGGACTTGGCATGGAGCAGGCGCATGGAACGCACATTGCAGGCATTCTGGCAAAAAGCGCTCCGGAAGCGAAAATACTGCCGCTAAAAGTATTTGAAAACGGCAGCGCATATACAAGCGACATTCTGGAAGCGGTTGCATATGCGAAAGAGCAGGGGGCAGATATTGTAAATATGAGTTTTGGCAGCGCGGACGGCAATCCGGCTTTGCAAAAAGCCATGGAGGAATCCGGTATGTTTTTTGTTTGTGCCGCCGGAAACCATCGCAGGGATCTGAGTGAAACACCCGTATATCCGGCTGCGTTTTCTCTGGAAAACAGCGTAAGCGTGGGAGCGTTAAACCAGGATCTGGGAATGGCTTATATGTCGAACTATGGGGAGAACGTGGATATAGCAGCCTGGGGGAGGGACGTATACAGCTGTTTCCCGGAAGGATCCTATGGTTTTCTGGATGGGACAAGCATAGCGGCAGGCTATGTATCCGCAGCGGAGGCCCTGTCAGCGGCGGCGTTCGGTACAAAAGATTTAAAGAAACGCCTGTCAGACGGCGCGGATAAACTTTCCTGTCTGGAAGAAAAAATTGCACGGGGAAATAAGGTGAGTTTTTCCGGGACTGTTTCAGGCGCAGTGAAAACAGGCGTGACAGAGGTTATGCCAGAAGAGGATTTTGATGAAACGTATGAGTTGTTGTCGCCGGAGGAGAAGTGGGAATTGTTTGATTCCGGACGTAATACGGCAATTGGGGCGGGAGCAAGGCACGCTTTGGCGTTGAAAGAAGACGGGGCTGTATGGGCCTGGGGATATAATGCGATGGGACAGCTAGGGAATGGTTCAACGGAAGCAAGCAGACAGCCGGTCAGAACCGTATTAGCAGACCGGATTGCATCTATTTCGGCAGGTTGGACATTTAGCATGGCATTAAGCAAAGACGGAACAATTTATACGTGGGGAGATAATGGAAGCGGACAGCTTGGGAATGGAACAAGGACAGGTAGTAATATGCCTGTTCGGGTTGTAGTTCCATCTGAATATGGAAAAGTTAAAAAGATTTCATGTGGCTTGGAACATAATCTGGCGTTGACAGAAGAAGGAAAAGTATTGGCATGGGGCTCAAATGTATATGGTGAGTTAGGGGACGGTACAGAGGTAAATCGTTTGGTTCCGGTGGAAGTTCAAGGCTTGAGCAATATAGTTGAAATTTCAGCAGGAAACAATAGCAGTATGGCGTTAGACGAAAATGGTAAGGTTTGGGTATGGGGAAAAGATGTGCCAGGGCATGTTGGAGATGAAACACGTTGTACAATTGCAAGAAGAATAGATTTCAGTTCTTATTATGAAATCAAAAATGTATCTATAGGATGTGGGTGGAATAGTGCGTTGATAGAAAATGCAGAAGGATTAATCTTAGGATGGGGAAAAGAATGTCTGGCAAATGGATTTATAATACAAACGCCACAATTACTAAAAAATCCACGGGACGATATGGTGAAGAATATACAGCAAATCGCAATTGGCATGCATAGCACACTGGCTTTACGTGAGGATGGAATTGTTTTGGGATGGGGGATAAACTCGAATGCTGAGTTAGGAAATGGAAATACGAATCAGGTATCTTTGGCAATTCAGATTTATTCTGGTATTCAGGCAGTTGCTACAGGTATGGAATTTTCCATGATGTTAAAAAAAGACGGAACAATCGTAATGGCAGGAGATAACTCTTATGGCCAGTGCGCTCAAAATGGGGACATAGGAATATGCTATTATCCCACAGAAGTAGTCTTTGATGATAATACATCGTTTCATACTGCAAAACCGATAAGACAGGACGAAGCCATGTGCGGCGAACTGCTGAAAAACGATGAGCGTCGGTATTATTCGTTTATCCCGCCCAAAACAGCCATATACAGTTTTGAATCCATATCCGATTTTGACACGTGCGGCGATTTATATTCCCAGCAAAAAGTATGTATACAGTCAAATGATGACGGGGAAGGTCTGGGTGAAAGTTCAAATAATAAGGATTTTTATATGCAATATGAACTGACTGGCGGACAAATATATTATCTTTCCGTTCGTTCCTCAAACAGCAGTTCCGCAGGAGCGTATGCGGTTAAGGCGAAATATGTAGACGACTGTGGGAATGATATACAGCATGCAAAACTCATTGAACAAGAAAGTACGAAAGGGATTATAGATTATTTGGAAGATATAGATGTATACCGTTTTATTCCGGAAAAAACGGGATATTATGAAATGCAGTCGGTTAGCGGCCATGGCTTAGTCGGGACTTTGATGAACTCTGCCGGACAGTCAATCGCTGTAAGTTCGGGAAAAGATCCTGATGTAGGTGAAAGCCATAATATACTGGATTTTTATATATTTCATAAACTAACGGAGGGCCAGGTATATTATGTCAGTGTAGAGGGCGGGAGATATAAGCCGTTGCAGATAAATGAGGAGTACACGTTAAAAATCTCATATAAAGACGATTATCTAAACGACAAGGAGCATGCAACCTTGGTTCAGGTTGGGACAGGTAAAGAGGGCAGGATTGACTATGCAGGGGATATAGATATGTTTCGGTTTATACCGGACGAGACTGCTTACTATACGATGGAATCCATCAGCAATTTCGATACATATGGTATCCTATACAATGCGTCCGGCGAACAAATCGCATTTAACGACGACGGCAGCCAGAACGGGGAAAGCACAAACAGCCGGGATTTCTGTATCAAATATGCGTTGATAAAAAACACAACATATTATATTGCGGTAAAAGCGTCTTCCCCTCTGGCAACAGGAGACTATACGTTTAAAATCTACCACAAGGATGATTATGGCGGCGTAATATCATCTGCTCATGATATTTCAGGAAGCTATATGACAGAGGGAAGCGTGGATTATTTTGGGGATACGGATGCATTTGTGTTTATCCCGAAAAAAAGCGGAACATACATTATATCCACGATGGGCAATACGCTATTGGGAGGGGTTTCATTTAAGATAGACAATCAGTCCAATACAACAGGCCTTCCTTTGGAGTACCGGGGGAATCATGTAGTGGTGGAAACTAACATGAATGCGGGTGAGAAGCATTACCTGATGATTTATAATAAGGACAATCTGATATCCAGTCTGGGAGCATATCAGGTTTATGTGGAAACGCCGCTGACGGTTACGATTGAATAGGAGGAGAATTATGGAAAAAAGCAGAAGATATTTGGCGTGGCTCGTATGTTTCATAAGTATGCTTGCTTTGTGCGCGGATATACAGGCTACCGAGGTAAAAAAATATAAAAAAGGGCTTATACTGGATGATGTTAAATTATTGGAAAACGTGCCGGAAGTGATTGATGTAAAACTCAATGAACAGGCGATTGAAAATATTCTGAACTATGGATCGGATATAACAGAACAGGATTTAAGTGGAGTTTCTGTTGCCGGAAGAGGAGCGGAATTTACAACGGATCAGGATATCACATTATTTAGTAATGAGAGAAATGCCCAGATAAGAGTGGAAGATGCGTTTATTAATCAAATAAAATCCTATGACGGAAGCCAATCGGATCATTTTCCTCCAATTGGGAGTCAGGGAAATTCAGGTTCCTGTACGTCATGGTCAATGGGTTATTATCAATTGACCAATAATATTGCAAACGCCAGGAATCTGGATGCGAAGCATAATGTAAAATATCGGATTTCGCCTGCATGGATTCATAATCTGGCTAAGAATAGAGAGTATGAAGATTATGGAACAAGTGAATACGATGTTTGTGCGTTGCTGTTAAAACAGGGCGCTCCATATTGGAGTGATTTTCCGGGGACAACGACTGCGGAAAACTATAAAAGCTGGAATCCGGATGCTTTTGTTTGGGAAAAGGCTTTGGAAAACCGGATAGATGAATGGGAAGTGATAAATGTTTATGACACTGTAACAGAACAGTTGAATTTAAACAATTTAAAAAGGACATTACTGAATGGAGACGTAGTATCATTCGGCTGTATGTTTGATGAACGTTTAATCTATAGGAACAGGATAAAATTTCCGGACAAAAACCAAAACGATGCCATATTGACGGCGAATCAATCAACTTCCAATTCCGGTTCGCATGAAATGACGATTGTGGGCTGGGATGATACATTGGCAATTGATGTTGACGGGAATGGCACAATTGATTCATACGGGGCGTTAAAAATTGTTAATTCATGGGGAACTGGGGGCGCCTGGAATAATGATAACGGATGTTTTTGGCTGGCGTATGACGCCATTTTGCCGGAAAGCGCAGTATTAAGTGTAAATGCCGGCAGGCAAAAAGCGATTTATAACAATCGTGTGACTCATCTGAAACCGAAAATTTCATATAAGCCATTAATGCTATTGGAATTAACGCTTAAAACAGAAAGCAGGAGACAGCTTGCTGTCCGAATTGGCACGTCGGATCAGAATTATAGGTTTTTGTTTGATAAACCAGATCATGATTACAATGAAAACAGGGTTATATTTACCTTTAAAAATTATCAGAATAATGCGCCTGTAAAAGTAAATTATGATTTTTATGGAAACGAAACAAACCAAAAAGAAGCGAAATTTGTTTTTGATCTGACGGATACAGTTGTGGGTTACTGTGGAACACAGTATCAATTTTCAGATAACAATGAAATTGAAATTTATATCCAGGTGGAAGATAAAGTAAAGGATGGATATGGAAGTTCCCTGGGGGCGGTCAGGATTATTGACAGGATAAATGATAAAATAACAACGGTACCAAATGCAGGGCTGCAGGTAGACGGATCAAAAAAAGAAGTAAGGCTGAAAGCTACCGTTGTTCCGGGAATCATAGACAGCAGTAAAAAACTGACTCTGAAATTTAATTATCCTATTCAAAAGGCAGCGATTGATTCCGGTATCCGGATACAGAGAAATGGACAATTATATAAGGATGCAGTCATTACCCATGATAAGGAAAGAAAACAGGTGTTTATCTGGGCGCCGTCGGATGGTTATCCAAGAGGGCAGTATTATACGGTAGATTTAAGCAGTATAAAATCAGATGGAGACAACGATTTGACAGGAAAAGCAACAATTGATTTTTATGTTCCTTAAAGTCAGAAAATGATAAAAATATCCTTATTCTGATATTATTTTTGCAA
>CAJTLD010000021.1:11638-11851 GCA_910577065.1 uncultured Lachnospiraceae bacterium
ACGCTCTTCCGATCTATTCAGATATTTCTTGACGCAGACAGGGGAAGTTTAGTATAATAAGATTATTATTACTATAATGTATAAAAAAGGGAGGATAGGGACAAAAAGGGAATGCAAATCCCTGTTAAAATTGCAAAAATTTTATGAAATCAGGAGGAGACTATGATTAAAAAACGATTCAAACAAATCGGTGCATGGATTTTAACGGCTAAA
>CAJTLD010000021.1:11876-28918 GCA_910577065.1 uncultured Lachnospiraceae bacterium
ACAGATGCCGGTTCAGGCTGCGGGAAATGCAGCGGCTACAGACGCCAATCTTGCGCTCAAGGCAACGGCAACAGAAGATCCGAATGGGTACGATGCGACAGAAGCAGGGGCTGGGTTTGTGATTTCCAAAATTAATGATGGAGATCTTAGTACAAGATGGTCGCATAAGGTAAATTATACTCCGTGGGTTCAGCTTGCTTGGGAAACACCGCAGACGATGAAAACGTTTTATGTGACATGGCAGAGAAAAAATATAAAATCTTATAATCTTGCTATTTCTAATGATGGAGAGACATGGGAAGAAATTTGGTCCACACAGGAAGTTCCAACAGAAAATACTGTTGAAATTAAACTGACTGAGGCTGTAACGGCAAAATATCTTCGTCTTAATATAAGGGAAATAAATTTGCAGGAAGAGGGAAGTGATATGCAATGGAAGGCCTGTTCTATATATGAACTTGAGGTCTATGCGGATGAAAAGCCTGATATGAGGACGGAAGCAGAAAAGATAATGGAGTCTTTGAATTTGACAGCCCCAGTTATAGGGGATGGAGATACTCATATTGATATGCCGGAAGTGCCGGATAATGCAAGGATTCGGTTTTGCGCGGATTATGAGCAGATTATTGGAGAAGATGGAACAATTTACCAGCCATTAGAAGCAAGGACAGTAAAAGGTTTTTATGAAGTTATTGCTGGTGAATCTTCTGCAAAATCGCAGGAGTATACGGTTGCTGTTCCTGGAAAGTATACGGATGATGCATCTTCTAATGCAAAGCCGGCAGTCATTCCGGAACTTCAGGAATGGCATGGTACATCTGGTAATTTCCAGGCCTCTTCAGCCAGCCGTATTATTGTAGGAAGCAGTGAACTTTCGGATACAGCGGCTGAATTTGCCAAGGATTATGAAGATATTACGGGATCTGTTATTCAGGTAATCAATGGCACAAGAGCAGATGCCAAACGGGGAGATATTTACCTTGAGGTTACTACAGAGGATAAGGGATTGGACAAAGAAGGCTATGCAATGGAAATTGCAGATGCAATATTTGTAGAAGCAGAGCAGTCAGTTGGCGCATATTATGCCACCAGAAGTATTCTTCAGATCTTAAAGCAGACAAACGGCAGCATCCCGAAAGGACTTGTAAAGGATTACCCGAAGTTTGAAGTGCGTGGATTCAGTCTTGATGTAGGACGGAAACCGTTTGATTTGGATACTCTTTATGAATTTGCAAAGAATATGTCCTGGTATAAAATGAATAATTTTCAGGTGCATTTAAGTGATAACCTGATTTTTATGGAAGATTACAGTACGCTTGAAGATGCGAAAGCACAGACATATGCAGGATATCGTCTGGAGTCCGGCGTATTAAACAGCGAAGGGAAATCGGCGACATCCGAAGATGTATTTTATACCAAAAATGAATTTCGTAAATTTATTCAGGACAGCAGGGCAATAGGCGTAGGTATTGTACCAGAGCTGGATATGCCGGCGCATGCGTTGCCGTTTACCAGGGCGTTTCCGGAGTACCGCACAAAGAGAGAAACAGGCGGAAGCCATAGCTATCTGATTGATGAACTGGATTTAAGTAATCCGGAAACAACAGAATTTGCAAAGAGCCTTTGGGAAGACTATTTTACAGGCAGCAACCCGGTGTTTGATGAGGAAACCGTTATACATATTGGTACGGATGAATATCATGGAACGGAAGGACAGGAAGGAAGAGAGCAGTTCCGTCAGTTTTCCGCAGACATGATTAACTTTGTACAGGAAAGCGGAAGGACAGTGCGTATGTGGGGCAGTCTTTCCAATAAAGCGGGCACAACGCCGGTTCCTTCTGAGGATGTTCAGTTGAATGTTTGGAATACAAGTTATTCTGTTCCAGGGGATATGTATAATCTTGGATACGATATGATTAACACGCTGGACGGCTCTCTTTATGTAGTTCCAAGCGGGACAGGCAGCCGGGGAGGATATGGCGATTATCTGAATACGCAGAACTTGTATAATAACTGGAAAGCAAACACGTTTGGTTCCTATACGGTTCCCGCAGGCTCGGATCAGATGCTGGGCGCATGCTTTGCAGTATGGCATGACAACATTGATACCCGTGCAAACGGTATTTCCCAATATGATTCGTTTGACCGTTTCTTTGATGCGCTTCCTTTTTTGAGCGCTAAGCTCTGGGGCGAAGCAGAAGACAGAAATTACAGTGATGTGAAGGAATTGATTACAGAAACAGGTACAGCTCCGAATACCAATATGTATGCTAACATTGAATTTGCATCCAGTACAATAGCGGAGTGGGATTTTGAAGGAGCACTGGAAAAAGATTCCAGCATAAACAATTATGATTTAACTGGAAGTGAAAATGTCAGGACAGTAAATAGTGATGAAGGTACGGCGCTCAGACTGATGGGCAAAGAAAGCTATGTTACAACTCCGTTAGATTTTGTTGGCAACGGCGCGCTTTTGACAATGAAAGTAAAACGTGATGTAGGCACAGAAGGAGAGCAGATTCTTTGCGAATCCAAAGACGCATTTGGGACGTATGGCACATATGCATTTAAGGCAGTTCAGAAGAATACGGGCAAGGTCGGCTTCTCAAGAGAAGGTTATGATTATTCGTTCGATTACACTTTACCGGAAAATGAATGGGTGACTTTAACATTCCAAAGCGGACAGCAGGAAGTAGCCTTATATGTAAATGGTAAATTAGTGGATAAGAATCCGGCGATTTATTATGCAAATCATCCGGAAACAGAATTGACTGCAACTATCGCACAACGCGGAACTGCAAAAGTTGCAACCATGATGGTTCCGATGGGACGTATCGGAAGTGCAACAAACAGTTTTAAAGGACAAATTGAATTTGTATCTGTTGCGACCGAAATGAGTATGCAGGGCGAGGCCGTTCCGCAGAGTGAATTAACAGCGTCTGCATGTTCTGAAGCGCCTACAGCTGGAAATGAAGGCCCGGCGAGATTTGCCTTGGATGGAAATGAAAATACGTTTTGGCATAGTAACTGGGGCAGCGATATATCTCTTGAAAATGGGCATCACTGGTTTAAAGTTACATTAGAAACTCCGACTGTAATTAATGCTTTAACCTATCTTCCAAGACAGGACAGCAGAAACGGCATGATTTATGAGTACAGTATTGAAGTTGAAAAAGCGGACGGTTCAACAGAGACAGTGGTAGATCATGGAACGTGGCCTGCAAATAATAACAGAAAGACGGCAGAATTTGAGCCGATCGAAGCAAAGAGTGTAAAAATACAGGTTCATGATTCTCAAGGAGATGGAGAGGGTGGACGAAAGAAACATGCGACTATTGCCGAGTTGAATCTGCACAAACCATTTTCCTTTGATAAGACACAGCTGGAGTCTAAAATTGCTGAAGCAGAAGAATGTAAAGAAGACGAGTACACAGATATGACCTGGAATGTTCTGGCAGGCGCATTAGAAGCAGCGCAGAAGGTTGCAGCAGATGCAAACAGCACACCGGAAGAGTGTGCTACAGCATACAACCAGTTAGATGCAGCAATCAATGGCCTGGTAACAAAATCAACGGACGACAGGCTGTCAGATGCAGTTAAGGCGGCAGAACAGGCCAATGCAGACGATTATGCGGCAGACAGCTTCGCAGCATATCAGGAGGCGGCTGAGACGGCGGCAAACCTTCCGGAGAATGCAACGGAAGATCAGAAGAAAACAGCGGCACAGGCGCTCGAAACAGCGAAAAATAACCTTGCAAATATCGGTGCACTGCGTACGGCAATACAGTCTGTGACAGAAGCAGACCTGGCAGGCTGTACGGAAAAAAGCAAAGAAGCGTATAATAGTGCGGTAACAGAAGCGAACGCAGTAATTGCAAACAGCGCAGCAACCAAAGCACAGGTAAAAAGCGCATTGGATAAGTTGAATCAGGCGGCGCGCGCTCTGGTGGATTTGACCGCTCTGCGCAGTGCAATCAATGAAGTAAAAGATCGTAAGAAAGAAGACTATACGGCAAGAAGCTGGAGGGTATTTGAAGAAGCGCTTGCGAAAGCAAATGAAATCCTGACAGCAGAAGCGCCGACACAGGCAGAAGTTTCACAGGCTGTGGCCGCGTTGTACAGTGCGGACGAGGCTCTTACAAAGAGCGAGCCTATTACATCGGCAGGAATGTTGATGATTGTAATTGACGCATATTCTAAGATGAATCTGGAAGGCTATACGGCGGACAGCAAAGCCGCTTTTGAAAAAGCTTTACAGGATGCTAAGAATGTAAGGGATATGCAGGGCGCAGAACCGGAAGCATTTGAAGCGGCGATTGCTGATGTTATGGCAGGCAGCCGCTGCAGGCCTGAAAGTAGATGTGGACACATCGGATTTGGAAGAGGCTCTTCAGACGGCAAATGATAGAATAACCACTTTGGGAAATCTGGTTTCCCAACTTGAGGGAGATTTTAGCACAGAAGTCGGGAATTTAAGGAAAGCCCTCGAAGATGCCCAAAAAGCTGCGCAGGCAGAATTGAATACGGTAAAAGAGGCTTTGGAAAAAGAAGCGGCAGATGCTAAGAAGAAAGCGGAAGAGGCTGAGGCAGCGGCGAAGAAGGCACAGCAGGAACTCGAAGCGGCTCAGAAACAGGCGGCGGCTCAGAAGGCGGAACTTGACCGTCTGGCAGCGCAGGCAGAAGAACTTCGGAAAGCTGCAGAGGATGCAAGGAAGTATGCACAGGAAGCGCAGCTTAGGGCGGAAGCGTCAATGGAACAGACGAAGTTTGCGGCAGGAAGCCCGTCGTTAAAATCCGCTAAGAGCACCAAGAAAGGAAAAGTAAAAGTCACTTGGAAGAAAGTAAAAGACGCCGACGGATATAAGATTGTATATTCTCAGAACTGGGATTTCAGGAATTCCAAGTCTGTAAAGGTATCTGCAAAAGCCGCCAGCAAAACGATTGGTAAGCTTAAGAGCGGAAAGAAATATTTCTTCCGCATCCGGGCATACCAGAAGGTAGACGGCAAAGAAATTTATTCCAGGACAAGCGCAAGGAAACAGGCAAAAGTAAAATAGCCGGCTAAAATAAAAAGGACTGTCTGAAATCAGGCAGGACTAAACAAGGGAGACAGAAACATTTATATGTTTCTGTCTCCCTTTAGATGTTATAAAGATCCGGATCGTTTTGGCCTATTTTTTATTCATCGGCTTCATATCCACTCCCCGGCTTGCGTCTGCATTTGGGTTTTCACCGAACTGATAATCTTTGCCGGGCAGCACGGCGTTTAAGAAAATGCCGGCAAGCGCGGCGATAGCAAGCCCGGTCAGCGTGACAGAGGTTGTCCCTGCCATAAAGGTAAGGCCGCTTGAGAAGCCGAGGCCGGATACCAGAATAACAGCGGCAATGATTAAGTTCCTGGATTTCGTGAAGTCCACATGGTTTTCAACTACATTACGTACGCCGATGGCGGAAATCATCCCATACAGCATAAAGCTGACGCCGCCGATAATGGCGGAAGGAAGGGAACTGATAAGTTCCGAGAACTTAGGCAGGAAACTGAGTACGATTGCATAACAGGCCGCTAAACGGATGACCTTTGGGTCGTAAACTTTGCTCAGTTCCAAAACGCCGGTGTTTTCCCCGTACGTAGTGTTGGCGGGGCCGCCGAAGAGCGCGGAAATCGAAGTGGCAAGCCCGTCCCCGGCCAGCGTACGGTGCAGGCCCGGGTTTTCAATGAAGTTTTCACCCACAGTTGCGGAGATAGCGGACATATCGCCGATATGCTCCATCATGGTTGCAAGGGCAATCGGAGCCATGACCAAAATAGCCGTCATATCGAATTTACACCACATAAAAGGCGGGAGCCCTACCCAGGAAGCCGCTGCGACGTTGGTAAAATTTAAAATAGCGGATCCGTCCGGGTTCGTTATCCCGCAGGCATTCATGATAAGAGCCGCGGTATACGAAATGACTACGCCAAGCAGGATCGGAATAATACGGAACATGCCTTTTCCCCAGATATTAAATACAATAATGACCGATAGTGCAATCAGCGCCAGAATCCAGTTGGTCGAGGCGTTTGCCACCGCGGACGGCGCAAGGCCAAGCCCGATGCAGATGATAATCGGCCCGGTTACCACAGGGGGCAGGTAACGCATTACTTTGTGAATGCCCACCAGCTTGATGACAAGCGCTAAAGCCAGGTACAGCAGTCCGGCAACGACGATGCCTCCGCAGGCATAGGGCAGCTTTTCCCCCATAGACATATCTGCAAAAATGCCGGTGTCTAGGCCTGCCACGGTGGAAAAGCCGCCCAGGAAAGCGAACGAGGATCCGAGAAAGGCCGGTACTTTTAATTTGGAACATAAATGGAAGAATATAGTTCCCACTCCGGCGCAGATTAACGTAACCTGAATGGACAACCCTTCGCCGTTAAAATAATTGTTTACTAAAATAGGCACTAAAATAGTCGCGCCAAACATGGCAAACATATGCTGCAGACCTAGAAGCAGCATTTTTGGAACGCCAAGGGATTTTGCGTCGCGGATTGGTTCGGTGTTTTGGTTCATAAACTCACTCCTTTGGGATAATCTTTAGCATTTTTCCGGATCCGGGTAAGCGACGCCAAAAGTTTCCGCCGTCATTTTTTTGATTTTCTGCTCCTGCCTGGGGCGGTCGCTGCCATCGACCGGCGTGCAGGCGATCGCGTCAACAATGTCCATGCCTTCTGTAATTTTGCCAAACGCAGCATATGCGCCGTCTAAGTGAGGGGCGTTTTTGTGCATAATGAAAAACTGGCTTCCGGCGGAATCGGGCATCATGGAACGCGCCATAGAGAGAACTCCTGCGGAGTGTTTTAAATCGTTTGCAAAACCGTTTTGGGAAAATTCCCCTTTGATGCCGTAACCGGGGCCTCCCATGCCGCTTCCTTCCGGATCGCCGCCCTGGATCATAAAACCTTCGATGACACGGTGGAAAATCAGGCCGTCGTAAAAGTTATTGTTTACAAGGCTGATGAAGTTGTTTACTGTGTTTGGGGCGATATCCGGGTAAAGTTCGGCTTTCATAACGCCTCCGTTTTCCATTTCGATTGTAATAATTGGATTTTGTGCCATAATAAACCTCCTAAAATTTTCTGGGAACTATTGTAGCATATTGCACAGAAAAAACAAGAGGTTTTCGGCCTGTAAAACAGGCTTTTATCTTTGTACGCGGGCGCCTTTGCCGTCCAGCAGCGCTTCCACTTCTTTTTTGCCTGCCATGGTGGTATCTCCGGGCGTCGTCATTGCAAGCGCGCCGTGCGCCGCGCCGTAATCGACTGCCGCCTGCGGATCTCCTGTTTCCATCAGTCCGTAAATAAGCCCCGATGCAAACGAATCCCCGCCGCCGACGCGATCCATAATTTCAAGCCCGCTGTAATCTTTTGACTGGTATACGCGTCCGTCTGCCCAGCAGATGGCGCTCCAGTCGTTTACGGTTGCCGTTCTTACCGTGCGCAGCGTCGTGGCTATGGCTTTGAAATTCGGATAGGTTTCTGCCGCGCGGTTAATCATGTCCTGGTAGCCGTTTCTGTTTAATTCTTTTAAATTTGCATCATTTCCTTCAACTTCTAATCCGAGGCAGGCGGTGAAATCTTCTTCGTTTCCAATCATAACGTCAACATATGACGCAATTTCTCGGTTGACCTGCCGCGCTTTTTTTTGCCCGCCGATGGCGTCCCACATAGAAGGGCGGTAATTTAAATCATAAGAAACGACGGTTCCGTATTTTTTTGCGGTTTTAATTGCGGAAAGAACCGTTTCACAGGACTGTTCGGAGAGAGCCGCGTAAATGCCTCCGGTGTGCAGCCAGCGTACGCCCATCTTACCGAACACAGATTCAAAATCGAAGTCTTTTGGGGAAGCTTTGGAAATGGCGGTATTGGCGCGGTCGGAGCATCCTTTTGCCCCGCGTATGCCAAATCCCCGTTCCGTAAAATTCAGCCCGTTCCGGCAAACGCGGCCGATCCCGTCGGTTTTCATCCACCGGATCAGGGACGTATCGACGCCGCCCTGTAAAATCAGATCTTCTAGCAGCAGCCCGGTTTCGTTGTCTGCAAATGCCGTAATAATTGCCGTGCGCATACCGAAACACCGGCGCAGCCCGCGCGCGACGTTGTATTCGCCCCCGCCTTCCCAGACGCGGAAATTTCTTGCCGTGCGTATCCGGCCTTCTCCCGGATCGAAGCGAAGCATCACTTCGCCAAGCGATACGGCGTCGTATTTACATTCTTCCCTGGGTTTTAAGTTCAGGTTCATAGTGCATTCCTCCTTGCATCCGGGAACCGTTTCCATTCCCGGCGTTCACTGTAATTTAATTTATTTTCGTTCTTTTTTCGGATTCTTATACGCCCGATGCGGGAAATTTTTTGTATTGGAATGCGGCGCGGCAAAAACGGGCACACTGTTTTATATGGCACGGTGAAACCCGCAGCCGGATTGAAAAAAGAAACGGAAAGGAATGTTTGTGATGAAAGCGTTTATGGATGAAGATTTTTTGCTGGATACGGAATGCGCCAGATATTTATACCACAGGTATGCCGAAGGGACGCCGATTCTGGACTACCACTGCCATATCGATCCCAAAGAAATTGCGCAGGATAAAAAGTTTGGGAATATAACAAAACTCTGGCTGGGAGGCGATCATTATAAGTGGCGGCAAATGCGCTCAAACGGCGTGGAAGAATATTATATTACAGGCGCGGCGCCGGATCGGGAGAAATTCCAAAAATGGGCCGAAACGCTGGGAAGGTTAATCGGGAATCCGCTGTATCACTGGTCGCATCTGGAACTAAAACGCTATTTTGGCTACGACGGCTGTTTAAACGGCGAAACCGCGGAAAAAGTCTGGCAGCTTTGTAATGAAAAACTAAGGGAACCGCAGATGAGCGCAAAGGGCCTGATCCGGCAGTCCGGCGTCAGCCTGATTTGTACGACGGACGATCCGGCGGATTCTTTGGAATGGCATAAAAAGATAAAAGAAGATAAGGGGTTTCGGGTGCGGGTTTTACCCGCATGGCGTCCGGATAAGGCAATGCAGATAGAAGCGGAAGGATTTTTTTTATATATCCGTAAGCTGGAGGAAACGTGCGGCGTTTCTATCCGAAGTTTTGCGGATTTAAAGGACGCGCTGTCCGTCCGGATGGATTATTTTCACAATATGGGCTGCCGCGTGTCCGATCATGGCCTCGATTATGTGACGCATACTCCGCTGCCGGAAGAAAAAACGGAAGCCGTTTTTCAAAACGCATTGGAAGGAAAATGTCTGGGCAGCACGGAATGCGCCGGGTATAAGACGGCGCTTCTGCATTTTTTGGGCAGGGAATACAGCCGCAGGGGCTGGGTGATGCAGCTTCATTACGGATGCAGGCGCAACAACAATAAAGCCATGCTTGCGGCATTAGGACCGGATACCGGGTTTGACTGTATCGGGGATTATGCGCCGGTAAGCCAGCTGGCAGGTTTTTTGGACGGCTTAGCGGGCGAAGGAGAGCTGCCGAAGACAATCCTTTATTCTTTAAATCCCAATGACAATGCGGCGGTTGGAACGCTGTTGGGATGCTTTCAGGACGGGTCTGCGGCAGGCAAGATACAGCAGGGGGCCGCATGGTGGTTTAACGATCATAAGGACGGGATGCGCCGGCAGATGACGTCGCTTGCAAATTTGGGTATGCTGGCTCATTTTGTAGGTATGCTTACGGATTCGAGGAGTTTTTTGTCGTATACCAGGCACGAATATTTCAGGCGTATTTTATGCGGCCTGATTGGCGGCTGGGTCGAAAACGGGGAATATCCTTTTGACGAAAAGGCGTTGGAAGAGATGATAAAAGGGATCTGCTACCGAAATGCGGTAAACTATTTTCAGTTTCCGGAGTAATTGGGGAAGAAAAATAAAATTTTATATTGACAAGAAGTCCATGCTATAGTATTATATTCCTGTTGAAAAAATCAACAGATGCTGGCATGGCTCAGTCGGTAGAGCGTCGCATTGGTAGTGCGGAGGTCACGGGTCCGATTCCCGTTGCCAGCTTTTTAAAAACCTTGGGAGACCAGGGTTTTTTTGTTTTTCCAGAAGAAAGCGGATTGACACAGAATTTATGCTGGGATAAAATGAACATACTTCTAAAGTGTGTTTGAAAAAGGAGCCGGATAAAATATGAAAGAGGACAAAAGAGAATCCAAAAAAGAAGAAAAGCGGTTTGCCATTGAGGCGCTGAAATGTGTGAGGCTGTTTGTTGTCATTGCCGTGGCGGCTTCGGCCGGCATATTTGCATATATCCGGTTTTTTGGTCCCAAAGAGCCGGAACTGACAACTTCTTTTGTAAACGGCAAGCTGGAAGCGGTCAGCGATTTGACGGTATCTGAGTTGAATTATACGGGATTGATCCGTTATTCGGAGGGCAAAATCCCGTTTTTGACACAAAACAGCTTTTCTATGATGTATACGGCGAACGTGCGCGCCGGGATTGATATTTCAAAGGCGCAGATTGCGGTGTCCGGGGATGAAGTCGTCATTACGCTGCCGGAGTGCGAGGTGCAGTCTATTGATATCGATCCGGATTCCATCGAGTTTTATGACGAGCATTTGGCTTTATTTAACTGGACGGAAAAAGAAGATATCATTGATACCGTATCGGCTGCAAAGCAGGACGTATCCGAAAAGGCGGATCTGGACAGCCTTTTAGAAGCCGCCGAAGATCAGACAAAAGCGCTGATAGGAGGGCTGCTTTCGGATGCGATTGGGGAAAGGGAATTGAAAATTCAGTAAAAAAGCTTACCGGGCAGGCGTGTCCCGGTAAGCTTTTTTCAACCATGCATCCCCCGGTTTTACAGGTAGGAGCGCAGTTCCCGGCACAACGTGTCTTCAATAGAAATCAGGCGTTTGCAGATATCGCGGGAGGATTCGGCTGCGGCGTCGTACTGGTTTAAAAATTTATGCAGGGTTTTAACTCCCATGTTGCAGCCGTCTGTAATAATATCGGCTGCAGTGGCGTCGTTGTGTTCCATACCCATTTTCATATTTGTTTTCATCCACGACATGCCTTTTGCTATTGCCGAGGGTTCCTTTTCTTCGCTGCCGCACTGCAGGAGCATGGAATGGAGTTCGTCGCCTAATGCCTTATGGTGTTCCCTGCTTTCGGATAAAAGCTGTTTTAAGCCCGAATCGCGGACTTCCCCTAAAATTTCATCCAGGGAGGAGACGGCCATTTTTGAGCCGGAATCGCACTCCTTGAGCAGTTGGATTGTATCATTGTTTATCATAGGAAAACCTCCGGGTTTTTCTTTTAGTCTTCCCAAAACACAGGAAAATATACCTGATTTAAAAGGCCGTACTGCGAAAGAGGACTGTTTTAAAATTGGTTGAAAAAACAAAAAGATATGCTATAATGAAAACGTCTTCAAAATCTTCGGGTAAAAGTGAGGTAAATACATGAACAAAGCAGCAGGCGCGGCGCTGATAATGACCGCATTATTCCTGCCCGGCTGCGGCAGGTACAGTTATCCGCCTTCGGAGGTGATCTTCGAAGATGTATATTATTTTGAAGGCATGGAAAATATGGAATTTGATTTTCGTGCAGACAGTACGCTGACCGTTTCGCAAAAAGGGATTTATGAACTTGAAAAAGACGGCGGAGGGGAGGCGGTGGTGCGGATTTGCTTAGACGATATCAGCAGGGAACTGCCGGAGGATTACAACTTTACCGAGTATACGGCCCGAAGGGAAGACGGGCATATTATACTGACTTTTACATCGGAGGAATTTAGCTTAGATACGAATCCGATGAAGCTTACTCCATTACAAGGAGAAGACGGGCTGCTTTCGGGAAAGCGGTTTGACGGAACCTATCAAATCGGGGAGGACGGGGACAGTTACCAGTATATTTTTAAAGAGGACGGCTCCGCCGTTTTGCAGGTCAAAGAATATTACAACGCCCAAAAAGACGGCAGTTTGGTATTGGCGGATCATGCGGGACGCACAAATTATATGTATGAATCCTCGGGAGATACGCTTGTAATTAAGAACCGCAAAGGAGAACTGATTCTGGCCCTGGTGAAAAAAGCAGGTGCGGATGAATGATATTTTTTACAGGAAGGGAAACGTTATGATAGGAATTATCGGCGCCATGGATACGGAAGTGGCAAAATTAAAAGAACTTATGACCGAAGTGGAGGTTGTGGAGGCGTCCTCCATGGAGTTTTACAAAGGGAAGCTAAACGGCAGGGAAGCGGTGGTCGTGCGCGCCGGGATCGGTAAGGTCAATGCGGCCTGCTGTACGCAGGTAATGATTGATCGGTTTCCGGTAAGCTGCGTGATTAATACCGGAATTGCCGGGTCGCTTCGGGCGGAAATTGATATCGGGGATATTGTGCTGGCGACGGACGCGATAGAACACGATATGGACGTGGCGGTATTTGGCTATGCGCCGGGGCAGGTGCCGGGGCTGGATACGGATGCGTTTGCCGCGGACGAAAAACTCAGGCAGGCGGCAAAGGAAAGCTGCATCGAAGTAAATCCCGACATCCATGTCCACGAAGGGCGCGTGGTAAGCGGCGATCAGTTTATTTCGGGCAAAGAGAAAAAGGAGTGGCTGATCCGGACGTTCGACGGGTATTGTACGGAAATGGAGGGCGCGGCGATTGCGCATGTGGCGTATTTGAATCAGGTCCCGTTTCTGATTGTGCGCGCGATTTCCGACAAGGCGGACGACAGCGCCGAGGTGGATTATCCCACGTTTGAAGCAAAGGCAATTGAGCATTCCGTACGTTTGATTACGGATTTGGCAGGGAGGTTCGTATGAAAAAAATAGACAGTTTTACCGTAAACCATTTAACACTGTTACCGGGCGTATACGTATCCCGTAAGGATCACGCGGGCGGCGAAACGCTGACAACGTTTGATATCCGCATGACGCGCCCGAATTTTGAGCCGGTGATGAATACGGCGGAGGTACATACAATCGAGCATCTGGGAGCGACATTTCTGCGCAACCACAGCGAGTACGGGGAGAAAACCGTATATTTCGGGCCGATGGGCTGCAGGACAGGGTTTTATCTGATTCTTGCCGGGGATTATGAGTCCCGCGACATTGTGGATTTGTTAAAGGAACTGTTTGCGTTTATGCGTGATTTTAAAGACGAGGTGCCGGGGGCATGCGCGCGCGACTGCGGCAATTATTTGGATATGAACCTTCCGATGGCAAATTACCTGGCGAAGAAATTTTATGACGAGGTGCTTTCATCCATCAGTGAAGAACGTTTGCAATATCCGGAATAGGAGGAAGATATGTTAGCAGCAGGAATCGAAGGAACAGGAACGGTTACGGTGGCGGAATGCCATACCGCAAAGGCGCGCGCAAGCGGGACGCTGGATGTGTTTGCAACGCCCGCCATGATTGAACTAATTGAAGAAACCGCATGGAAAAGCGTGGCAGAGGAACTGGAAGAAGGCTGTGCAACCGTAGGCACAAGCTTACAGATCAAGCATCTTTCGGCGACTCCGGTCGGGATGCGGGTGACCTGTAAAACACGGCTGAAGGAAGTCGACGGCAGAAGGCTTTTGTTTGACGTAACGGTAGAAGACGAAGCGGGCAGGGTCGGCGAAGGCACGCATGAGCGGTTTATCATCCAGGCGGAGAAATTCCAGAAGAAGGCGGACGCTAAGAAAGAGGTTTAAGTGGTTGATCAGAAAACGATTTCTTATTATGAAAATCACACAGAAGAATTTGTAAGCCGCACGATTGGCGCAGATATGAGCTTTTGCCGGAACAAGTTTACCGGGCTGCTGCCGGCCGGGGCGTATATACTGGACGCGGGCTGCGGCAGCGGAAGGGACAGCAGGTGTTTTCTGGAACAGGGATTTTTGGTGCGCGCCATGGACGCTTCGGCAGAAATGTGCCGGACGGCGCAGGCATACCTTGGACAGCCGGTAGACTGTATGCGGTTTGACGAACTGGGCGGGGAGTGCGTTTATGACGGCGTCTGGGCATGCGCGTCTTTGCTTCATCTGAAAAAAAGCAAACTGCCGGGCGTGCTTGCCGTTTTGTGCCGGGCGTTAAAGCCGGGCGGGATTTTGTATGCGTCCGTCAAATACGGGCGGAACGAGGAGGAGCGTCTGGGGCGGTTTTTCAGTGATTACAGTATGGAAGAGCTGACGCGGGTATTTCTTAAGGACGGGAAGTTTGAACTGATCGAGTGCTTTGAAACAGAGGACGTGAGGGAAGATTATAAGAAAAAGCCCTGGGTGAATATTCTGGTAAGAAAGAGTGTCCCCGGCCAATAAAGAAGCGTTCGTTTAACAGTCCCGGAAGGCAAAATCAGATTTTGCTCCGGGACTTTTTTGGACGGTTCAATCTGCAAGGATTTGGTCAACGCAGCCCGCTGCGCCTTCCTTATTCGGCATATCATACCTTTTGGGTACAAATCTCCCAGCCCAAGGCGCATTGGACTGCTTTTTTCCACATACGGATTTTTTCAATTCTCGTTTCTTCTTTTAATTCCGGTATAAAAATACGATCCGACGCCCAGTTCTTTTTGACGTCTTCTTTACTTTTCCAATATCCGACGGAAAGCCCGGCGAGGTACGCCGCGCCCATAGCGGTTGTTTCTACGCAGACCGGGCGGTTGACCGGAGCCATACAAAAATCTGCCTGTATCTGCATTAACAGGTTATTGGCGCTTGCGCCGCCGTCTGCTTTTAGGCACGAAAGATGGATACCGGAATCCGCTTCCATGGCGCGCAGGACGTCGTTTGCCTGGAATGCGATGGATTCCAATGCGGCCCGTATGATGTGGTGCTTGTTAATGCCGCGCGTAAGCCCTACAATTGTCCCTCTGGCGTATTGATCCCAGTATGGCGCGCCTAGCCCGGTAAATGCGGGCACGACATAGCATCCGCCCGTATCGGGAACTTTTGCTGCCATATATTCGGAATCCGCGGAGGATTCCAAAAATCCCAGTTCATCCCGCAGCCACTGGATCAATGCGCCTGCAATAAAAATGGAGCCTTCCAGGGCATAGGTAACCGTTCCGTCCAGCCCCCAGGCAATGGTAGTAACCAGACCGTTTTTGGAAAACACAGGCTTTTGCCCGGTATTCATCAGCAGAAAGCAGCCTGTCCCATACGTATTCTTGGCTTCGCCCGGTGAAAAGCATGCCTGTCCAAACAGCGCTGCCTGCTGATCTCCGGCCGCGCCGCCGATGGGGATTGGGCCTCCAAAGAAAGCGGGGTTTGTTTCGCCATAGAGGAAGCCGGACGGTTTGGGCGCCGGCAGCATGGATTTCGGAATGTCCAGTTCGGCTAAAATTTCATCGTCCCATGTCAATGTATGGATGTTAAACAGCATAGTGCGGGAAGCGTTGGAGTAGTCGGTAACGTGCGCCCGTCCCTGCGTCAGCTTCCAGATCAGCCATGTTTCTACCGTCCCGAATAACAGATCGCCGCGTTCGGCTTTTTCTCTTGCGCCGTTTACATGTTCCAGGATCCATTTGATTTTGGTAGCGGAAAAATAAGCGTCGATGACCAGGCCCGTTTTTTGGCGGAACAGTTCGGTCAGCCCTTTTTCTTTCAGTAAATCACAGTAACCGGAAGTCCGGCGGCACTGCCAGACGATTGCATGGTATACGGGCGCGCCGGTATGCTTGTCCCAGACAATCGCCGTTTCGCGCTGGTTGGTAATGCCGATGGCATGGATATCCGCCGCCGTGGCGCTGATGTTTGCCATTGCCGCCTGCGCGGTTTCTAACTGCGTTGACCAGATTTCTTCCGCGTCGTGTTCCACCCATCCCGGTCTCGGGAAGTACTGTGTAAATTCTTTCTGCGCCATACTGCACATTTCTCCTTTTTGGTTAAACAGGATGCAGCGGCTGCTGGTCGTCCCGGCGTCAAGCGCCATAATATAGCCTGCCATAGAAAACCCCCTTTTTGAAATTTAAATATCGGTTCTGTTTTTGCTGTGTTTATTTTATCACACAGAACAGAAGTGCGCCAGAGTACGTTTGATTTGCACGAATTGTAATTTGGAATATTTCATATTGACATACTAGGTAAACAAGGGTATGATAGATCAGACAAACAAAATTCCGTTTTCAAAGGGAGTGTGGAGAACCATGAAAATTTCAACCAAAGGACGTTATGCGCTCCGTCTGATGCTCGATATTGCCATAAACGGCGCGGCGGCTCCCGTTCCTCTAAAGGACGCTGCCGAACGGCAGGCTATTTCAGTCAAATATTTAGAACAGATTATTTCTTCGCTTGTCCGTGCCGGGTTTGTGAAAAGCATACGCGGCCCGCAGGGAGGATACCGCCTTGCAAAAACTCCTGCCGACTATACGGTTGGCATGATTTTGCGCCAGGTGGAGGGAAGCATGGTACCTGTGGCCTGTTTGGAAGAGGGCAGTATGGATTGTAAAAGGCAGGGAGAATGCGTTACGCTTCGGATTTGGAAAGAACTGGATCAGGCGATACGCGGGGTGTTGGATAAATATACGTTAGAAGATCTGACAGGATGGCAGGAAGCGTCGGGAGACAACTATGTAATTTAAGGAGGATTTGTTATGGGCAACAAAACAAACAGAGCGGACAGAGACTTAAAATTTGAAACGTTACAGCTGCATGCGGGGCAGGAACATCCGGATCCGGCTACCGATGCGAGGGCGGTTCCGATTTATCAGACTTCTTCGTATGTATTTCATAACTGCGACCATGCCGCGGCCAGGTTTAACCTGACGGATGCAGGCAATATTTACGGCAGGCTGACAAATCCGACGCAGGATATACTGGAACAGAGGATGGCGGCGTTAGAAGGCGGCGCGGCGGCTCTGGCGGTGGCTTCCGGCGCGGCGGCGATTACGTATACGTTTCAGAACCTGGCGCAGAACGGGGATCATATTGTGGCGGCGAAAAATATTTATGGCGGGACATACAACCTGCTGGCGCATACGCTGCCGGAATACGGTATTACCGCTTCGTTTGCAGATCCCCAGCCGCAGGCTTTGGAAGATGCGGTACAGGAAAATACAAAA
>CAJTLD010000021.1:28942-29499 GCA_910577065.1 uncultured Lachnospiraceae bacterium
TGGGAAATCCCAATTCCGATGTTGCGGATATTGAGGCAATTGCTGAAGTCGCGCACCGTCACCGGATCCCGCTCGTCATAGACAATACGTTTGCCACGCCGTACCTGGTTCGCCCGATTTCATACGGCGCAGATATTGTCGTACATTCCGCGACAAAATTTATCGGCGGCCACGGCGCTGCAATTGGGGGCGTTATTGTGGACAGCGGTAAATTTGACTGGGAAGCAAGCGGCAAATTTCCGTCACTTACAAAACCAAATCCAAGCTACCATGGCGTCAGTTTTACGGAAGCGGCGAAGGAAGCGGCGTTTGTGACGAAAATCCGCGCTATCTTGCTGCGGGATATGGGGGCTGCGCTTTCCCCGTTCCATGCATTTTTATTTCTGCAGGGCCTGGAAACGCTGTCTTTGCGTGTGGAGCGCCATGTGGAAAATGCAATGCAGGCCGTTGGGTTTTTAAAAAATCATCCGATGGTAGAAGCGGTACACCACCCTTCTGTTTCTTCCGATCCTATGCAGAGAGCATTGTATGAAAAATATTTTCCAAATGGCGGCGGC
>CAJTLD010000022.1 GCA_910577065.1 uncultured Lachnospiraceae bacterium
TTTCTCCCTTTTCAATTTCAAAATCAAGTCCGCCAAGAACAATGTTGCTGCCATAGCATTTCTTTAAACCACAAACTTGTATTGCACAATTCATCATTCCACCCCCTCAAACGGATTTTCTCCCAGTCTTGAAAAGTAGATTTGCAAAGCCGGCTCTAAATAGCCGTTTACCATTTTTTGTCTTTCTTCCCAAGCATTTGCAGCGGTATCAATATTGCCGACCTCCATCAATTTCGGAAGCATACTCATATCGCCGTTCGTAAATTCCGTAATCAATCCCCAATACTCTTTTACAATTTGTTGGCATTTCTCACTTTCAGGGGACGCGCCTGCCCTTTGAAGTTCTATTATTTCATCGCTCAACCGATTAAATCTATCCATAAAATTCAAACCGCTTTCCTTATCGAACCGATTACGGATATGGTCAAGCGTATCGTCGTCAAAGCGCTTAATGAGATGGTACGAGTCGTTTTTCATTTGCAGATTGACAATAATATCTGCATACTTCTTAAAATTGACGGTCTGCATTTGTAACACTTCTTCCTTTAACTGTTCAAGCGCTGTCAAAGAAGCTGTCAGCTGATCTATGTTCTCCCGTATGCTATCCGCCTGTTTGGTAAGGGCGGCTGCCACGTCCGTCGGGGTTTCTAAAGAAATTAAGCGATGCTTTATATCATCCAAAGAAAAGCCCAATGATTTTAAAGATATAATTTGATGAAGTATAACCAAATCTTTATCAGTATAAAGTCTTCGCCCGCCTTCGCTTTCTGCCGAAGGGGATAACAAGCCTTCTTTGTCATAATATTGCAATGTACGGACAGTAACTCCTATTTTCTTTGCAGCCTCTCCAACCGTCATAAACCCAAACGGTATCGCTCTGTGTTTTGCCATAATTGCCTGCCTCCTATGATAGGATTATACATCATTACGCTGCGTCACAAGCAAGACCTTTTTCCAAAAATTTGCGGCAGAGATTTCTCCCTGCCGCCTTTTTACTTATGTAAAAACAATTTCCTTTGCACACATTTACCCATCTAACCTGACAATCCCGTTTGCTTCAATTTCTCTTTTACTTTTCTCAGTTCATTTTCCAGGATATTAACATGGATGGCCAGCATTTCCGTTTCACTTTCCGCCTTTAATGTATCGTCAAGCTTACAGATCAAATCCAGATGGCTTTTGGCTATGCGCACGATATTTTTATTCGTTTCGTTTTCAATCGTCATCTTTAGATCCGAAATGTCCTGTTCCAGTCCGTCCAGGCTGGCAAACCTGGCTTTCAACTCCTCCAGTCTGCTGCCAAGCGCTTCCAGCGTTTCAAACCTTTCTTCCACGCCTTCTAAACCCGTAAGCCCCGCATCAATTGCGTCAAACCTGCTGTCCAGGCCGTCCAAAGCGTCCAGCCTTGCGTCCAGCGCTTCAAACCTGCTGTCCGCCATATCAAACCTGGAGTCTAACGCTTCCAGCCTGCTGTCTGTCATATCAAACTTAGCTTCCAGTTCGTCCAGCCTGCTGTCAAACGCATCCAGTTTCGCCATGATCAAATCCAGTTTTTCATCCTGATCCATACCCCGCACCTCCCCGGTTCCTTACCCTGTCTTCTCCGCTCCTTCTTTCAAACCTTTATTTTGCCACAATATTAATGATCCTGCCCGGCACGTAAATCTCGCGGATCACATTGCCCGTAAGCTTATCGCCAAGCGCGGCCTTCCCCTGCGCAATCGCCTCTTCCTTCGCGCAATCCTTCGGCAGCGTCACCGTCGTCTTCGTCTTGCCGTTTATCTGCACCGCAAGCTCGACCTCGTCGTCTTCCATTGCCTTTTTGTCATAAGACGGCCAGCCGCAGTGGAATACCGAACCGGTATGCCCCGTCTCCTGCCAGAGCTCCTCGCTGATATGCGGCGCAAACGGCGCCAGAAGCCGTATAAAGGTTTCCAGCGTCTCCTTGTCCACACCGCCGTTCCTTGCCAGTTCCATAAATTTATTATTGTACTCCATAAAGCCGGAGACCACCGTATTTAAGCTGAACCCTTCCAGACGCGTCGTAATATCGTAAACCATCCTGTTGCGCAGCTTGACAAGCTCTTTCGTCTCCGGGGCATTTTTATCCTTATTGTCCATCACAAGGTGATAAAATCTCGTAATAAAACGGTAAACCCCGTCAATCCCCCTGTCGTCCCACTCGCTGTCAAGCTCCGGCGGGCCTACAAACAGTTCATATAACCGCAGGGAATCGCAGCCGTAATCCCGTACCAGATCGTCCGGGGAAACGACGTTTCCTTTGGATTTGCTCATCTTAATGCCGTTTTTGCCGGTAATCATACCCTGGTTAAACAGCTTCTGAAACGGCTCGTCAAAATCCAGCGCGCCGATATCGTTTAAAAATTTGGTATAAAATCTCGAATACAACAGATGCAGCACCGCATGCTCCACGCCGCCGATGTACATATCCACCGGAAGGTATTTGTCCGCTTTTTCGCGGCTGACCAGTTCGCTCTCGTTTTTGCTGTCCACATACCGCAGGAAATACCAGGAAGACCCGGCCCACTGCGGCATTGTATTCGTTTCGCGTTTTGCGGGCTTCCCGCATTTCGGGCAGGAAGTGTTGACCCAATCCGCAATATCCGCAAGCGGGGATTCCCCGGTTCCGGTCGGCTGATAACTCGTTACGTCCGGAAGCAACAGCGGAAGCTCTTCTTCCGGTACGGGAACGGCGCCGCAGTCCGGGCAGTGCACAATCGGGATCGGCTCGCCCCAGTAACGCTGACGGGAAAATACCCAGTCGCGCAGCTTGTAATTGGTTGTTTTTTTGCCCAGGCCGCGCGCTTCGATCAGTTCCGGCGCCTTTTCTTTTAATTCGGCGGACTCCATGCCGTTCCAGTCGCCGGAATTGATCATCGTACCGGACGCTTCCGTATACGCCTCCGTCATATCCAAAATTTCCTTGCCGTCTTTGGCGATTACCTGTACAATCGGAAGGTCGAATTTTTTCGCAAATTCAAAGTCGCGGTCGTCGTGCGCAGGCACGCACATAATCGCCCCCGTACCGTAATCCGCCAATACGTAATCGGAAAGCCAGATCGGAACCTTCGCGCCGTTTAACGGGTTAACGGCATAGCTTCCGGTAAACACGCCCGTCTTTTCCTTATCCTGCAGGCGGTCCACGGAAGATTTTAAGGAAGCCTTATAGATATAGTCTTCCACCGCTTCCCTTGTCTCGTCCGTGGCAAGTCCCTTTGCAAGCGCATGTTCTGGCGCAAGCACCATAAACGTCGCCCCGTACAGCGTATCCGGGCGCGTTGTATAAACGGTAATGCTCTCTTCCTTTCCGTCCACCACAAAATCGACCTCCGCGCCGTGGCTTTTGCCGATCCAGTCGGTCTGCATTTTCTTTACCTTTTCCGGCCAGTCCAGTTTGTCCAGATCCGATAAAAGACGCTCCGCATAGGCGGTGATTTTTAACATCCACTGCTTTAAATTTTTCTTCGTCACATCCGCGCCGCACCGTTCGCATGTGCCGTTTACCACCTCTTCGTTGGCAAGTCCGGTCTTACAAGACGGGCACCAGTTGATCGGCATTTCTTTCTCATACGCTAAGCCGCGTTTAAACATCTGCACAAAAATCCACTGCGTCCATTTATAAAACGCCGGATCCGTCGTATTGACTTCCATATCCCAATCATAAATAGCCGAGATTTCCTGAATCTGTTCCTTAATCTTGGCTACGTTATCCGCCGTTGATTTCGCGGGATGGATGCCCATCTTGATTGCGTAGTTCTCCGCCGGCAGCCCGAACGCGTCCCAGCCCATCGGATGGATGACGTAATAATCCTGCATCAGCTTGTAGCGGCTCCATACGTCGGAAATCACATATCCGCGCCAGTGTCCGACATGCAGCCCGTTTCCGGACGGATACGGGAACATATCCAGGCAGTAATATTTTTCTTTCTTGCCGTCGTTGACATTGATTGGGCTCTCCGCCCAGTTTTTGCGCCATTTCTGTTCAATGGCTCTGTGGTTGTAAGGTGTTGCCATACTGTTTCCTCCTAAAGAAGACGATTTATATTGATCGCGTTGTTTCATAATATTTCCCCTAAAATTTTATCATACGGTATCGATTTGTCAATAAAGATTTTAACATCCGCCTTGACGTTTCCCAAAATCCTTTGTATGATAGAAAACAACTACGCAAAAAAGAAAGGATAATCTATGAAAAACACAAAACGCATTTTTGCCTTTGCAGGCGTTGTAATCTTAGTTGGAATGTATTTGATTACTCTGTTTCTGGCTCTGACCGACAACCCGAAAACCTTTACGCTTTTTAAAATTTCTGTCGGATTTACCATCCTTATCCCTGTCCTGCTCTGGATTTACCTGGCGATGTACCGTTATATGGAGCAGCGCAGAAAATCCAATCAGGACGCCTCGGACGGAACCGGTTCCCAATAACGCAAAAAGGCATAACACGCCGTTTTTGCCTTTTAAATCCCTTCTGTCAAAGCTCCCGCTTCAAACTCCGCGTATACCGGCCGCAGTATTCTTTCACCGCCTCTATGCTGTAGCCGGACGCGTCCAAAAGCTGTATCAGACGGCTGCCGGACGCCACGCCGTCTATGTATTCCTGCATAGGGGCAATATCTTCCGGCGTACCGTCTCCAAATCCCATTACAACCGGAATTTTAGAAACAGCTTTTACTTCCCTGAAATACTGCGCCGTATTTTTGCCGAAGGCTTTATCCTGCCTGGTATCGCTCATAGAAGATATACAGTACAAAAACCCCCTGGCATGTTCTGTAATTACCGGAATACGCGCGCTGGACGCCGGGGACGCCAGCTGAATTAAAATCGCCCCTTCTTCTTTATCGAGCGCCTTCTGCAGCGCCTCTTGCTCTTCCAACGGAAGATCCGGCACAACTACGCCGTCTACTCCGGCATTTCTGCATTTTTCTGCAAACGCCCCGATTCCGCAGCTTAGAATGGTATTATAGTACATCCTAAAAATCACCGGGATCGTTACGCCCTCCGACCGGATTTCTTCCATCATACAAAACGCCTTTTTTAAATTTGTTCCCAGACAGATGGATTGATACGACGCCTTCTGTACCACAGGGCCGTCGGCAACCGGATCGGAAAACGGGATTCCCAGTTCCAAAACGTCCACCCCCGACGCCTCCTGCGCCCGGATCAGTCTTTTTGTGCCTTCCATATCCGGCAGGCCCGCCATCATATATGTCATAAATGCCTTTTCATTTTTCTGCTTTAACTGTGACATTTTCTGTTCGATTCGGTTCATAGCTTTTACCTCTCTTCTTTTTTAATCAAACGGGGAATACGCCGCCGCTTTCTGCGCCTTTGCTTTTTAAATACTCTGCAATTGTCTGCACATCCTTGTCTCCCCGGCCCGACAAACAAACGATCATACTTTGTTCCATCGTCATTTCCCCGGCTTTTTTGATTGCATAGGCAATTGCGTGCGCGCTCTCAATTGCCGGAATAATCCCCTCCGTCCTGCATAATAAAAGCAGCGCTTCCATCGCTTCCGTATCTGTGACCGAAACATACTGCGCACGGTTACTGTCTTTTAAATACGCGTGCTCCGGCCCTACGCCCGGATAATCAAGCCCTGCGGAAATAGAATACGCAAGCCTGATATTGCCGTCCCCGTTCTGCAAAAGATACGAATACATGCCGTGCAGCGTCCCGGGCTTTCCCTCCGCCATGGCCGCGGCGTGTTCACCGGTTGCAATCCCCCTGCCCGCCGCTTCAACGCCAATAAGTTCCACGCCTTTTTCTTCGATAAAATCAGCAAACATGCCTATTGAATTAGAACCTCCCCCGACGCATGCCACCACCACATCCGGCAGCCCGTTCTTTAACGCCAGAAACTGCCGTTTGGCTTCCCGGCTGATTACGCTTTGAAACTCTTTTACGATTCTGGGATAAGGATGCGGCCCGACGGCAGAGCCAATAACATAAAACGTATCTTCCGCTGTTTTAGCCCACGTACGGATTGCTTCGTTGGTTGCATCCTTTAGCGTATTGCTGCCGGAACGGACACAGACAACCTTTGCCCCAAGCATTTCCATACGCATCACATTTAACGCCTGCCGTTTCATATCCTCCTCGCCCATATATACGGTACATTCCATATCAAACAGAGCCGCCCCGGTTGCCGTCGCCACGCCGTGCTGCCCTGCCCCGGTTTCGGCAATTACCTTCTTTTTACCCATACGCTTTGCCAGCAAAATCTGCCCGATAACGTTGTTAATTTTGTGCGCCCCGGTATGGTTTAAATCCTCACGCTTTAAATAGATATTTGTCCCGTATGCCCGGCTTAAGCGTTCTGCATAATACAACGGCGTTTCCCTGCCGACATACTGCTTCATATAGTACCGGTATTCGTCTAAGAACGCCGTATCCTCAAGCGCTTCCAAAAACGTGCGTTCCAGTTCTTCTAACGTACCCATCAGCGACTCCGGCACAAACTGCCCTCCAAATGCTCCATAGTACCCCTTCCGGCCGTTTGGCCCAACATATTTACCGCTCATTTTCCCTCACCTTTCCAAATAAAATCATTTATTTTTTTCTGCATTTTAAACCACGCCCTTCCACACCGCTGCCGACATCCACAACATCCGGATGAAAACGGAGGATCACTTCCATACAAAAAATCCCGTACGGTTCAGCTGATACGCCAAAACGTCCGGGACGATATTCTCGTGGTGCCACCCAGTATTTACTATGAGACAGACAGCATCTTTCTATGGAAGTCCATATACGCAAAAAGAGCATTTCCCGGATTCGGAAAATGCTCGCCACCTATCGCACAGTCTCTTGTTGATACAGAATCTCTTCGATATCTCACCCCTGTAACGTGAGGGACACGGCATCCGCTACTCTAATTCGCTTTGCGTCTCACAAACCCATTCCCATAAAACATCCCTGTCATCTTCCACCAACCGATGACTCTCTGTGAGGAACTTATTTATGGTACTCTCTTTGATCTTCGACTTTACATAATTTTAAACTGCATACAGTCTAGCACAGGTTTACGGTGATGTCAACCGCTTTTTATTTTTTTCCGTCAATCAGCGCATGCAGCTTGCTGACTGCCTCGTGGATACCGCCCACTTCATTGATCAGGCCCTCCTGCACGGCATCCGCCCCGACCAGGATCGTCCCAAGGTCTTTTGACATCATATCCGTATTCATCATCAGTTCTTCCATCCGCTCTTTCTTTGCACCGGAATGCGTTGTGATAAATCCCAGGATCCGATCCTGCATCTGCTTAAAATAATCATACGTCTGTTTTGCTCCGATTACCGTGCCGCTCATGCGCACCGGATGGATAACCATCGTCCCGCTCGGCACGATATACGAATAATCTGTGGACACGGCCAGCGGCACCCCAATGGAATGCGATCCGCCAAGCACCAGCGACACAGAAGGCTTATCCAGTGAAGCTACCATTTCCGCTATCGCAAGCCCGCTCTCCACATCGCCGCCCACCGTGTTTAAAATCAAAAGCAGGCCGTCCACCTTTTCGCTGTCCTCAATAACCGCAAGCTGCGGCAGCACATGTTCATACTTTGTCGTTTTCGTCGTTGTCGGCAGGCATTCATGCCCCTCAATCTCTCCGATAATATTTAACAGATGAATATTGTGGTTGGTTTTGGGATTGTTTAAAACCGCCTGCCCGTACTCTTTGATGGAATCCATATCCATTTCGTTTTGGTTTGTTTCTTTGCTGTTTGTATCGCCCATCTTTTTACCTCACAAAAACAGAGGGCCGTCTGACCCTCCTTTTTGTTTAGTATATCCGGATATTTTGTTTTTATTAGTATCCGAGCAGATAGTTATAGAGATTTTGGTATTTTTCCCTGGAAGAAGTCCAGGAGTAGTCTTTATCCATACCGCGCTCCACCATCTGGTTCCACTGGCGTTTTTTATCGAAAAAGATATGCTTGGAGTAATTGATAATTCCCATCATCTCATCGGCGTTGTAGTTGGTAAACGAGAAACCTTCGCCCGTATTGTCGTATTCGTTAAACGGAGCTACCGTATCCTTTAAGCCGCCTGTCTCACGGACAATCGGAACCGTCCCGTATCGGAACGAAATCAACTGCGTCAGCCCGCACGGCTCAAACCGGGACGGCATCAAAAACGCGTCGGCCGCCGCATACAGCTTGTGCGCCAAATCATCCGAATAACAGATATTTGCCGAAATACGATCCGGATACTTCCATGCATAATGGCGGAACATATTTTCATAGCGCAGATCCCCGGTACCGATAATGACAAACTGCGTAAAATCGTCTGCAATATAATCCATCATATAGTTGATCAAATCAAGTCCCTTTTGGTCCGTCAGACGGGAAATCAGGCCAATCATATACTTCTTCTTGTCTTCGACAAGGCCCAGTTCCTTCTGCAGTCTGGTTTTATTGACCGCTTTTTTCTGACGGAAATTGTCTTTGTTGTAATTGGAATATATTTTCGGATCGGTCTGCGGATTGTACACGCCATAGTCAATGCCGTTTACAATCCCCTGCATATCAAAATGCCTTGCGGAAAGTAAGCCCTCTAAGCCCTCCCCGTATTCCGGCGTCTGGATTTCATTCGCATATGTATCGCTGACAGTCGTAATATAGTCCGCATATACGAGGCCGCCTTTTAACATGTTCGCGTCCTTTTTGTACTCTAACTTATCCGGCGCAAACAAGCCGTTGGCAAAACCTGTAATGCCGCGCATCGTCTGTATATCCCATACGCCCTGGAATTTCAGGTTGTGGATCGTCATAATCGTCTTGATGCCCCAGAAAAACCCGTCCGCGCTGAACTCGTTCTTTAAATATACCGGGATAAATCCGGTTTCCCAGTCGTGGCAGTGAATCAGATCCGGCCTGAAATTAATCTGCGGCAGGATGGATAAAACCGCCTTGTCAAAGAAACAGAATTTCTCGATGTCATTGCGGATATTTCCGTAAGGCTGGAAACAGTTAAAATATTCTTCATTGTCAATAAAGTAATAGGTAATGCCGTCCAGTTCATATTTGAGCACGCCGACATATTTGTTTCGAATGTAACTGCCCGCATCCATATAAAAATGCGTCACATACTCAAACTGGCTCCGGAAGTGATCCGGAATGCAGCTGTAATTGGGAAGCACAACCCGTACGTCCCATTCTTCCTTGGAAAATTCCTTTGGTAACGCGCCGCAAACATCAGCGAGCCCTCCTGTTTTGATAAACGGGACACATTCTGATGCTGCAAAAAGTATTTTTTTCATGTAAAACCCCTCCTTCTTTTACGATAGGTCTGCCAAAGCCTGCTCTAAATCTGCAATAATATCTTCCGCATTTTCAATGCCCACGGAAAAACGGATAAGATCCGGTTTTACGCCCGCTTCAATCAGCTGGGCGTCTGTCATCTGGCGGTGCGTATGGCTTGCCGGATGCAGCACGCAGGTTCTTGCGTCTGCGACGTGGGTTACTATGGCCGCCAGCTTTAACCGGTCCATAAACCAGATGGAAGCGTCCCTTCCGCCCTTTAACCCGAAAGAAATGACGCCGCAGGTTCCGTTTGGCATATATTTCTGTGCCAGCGTATAATATTTATTGTCTTTTAAGCCTGCAAAATTAACCCAGGCAACCTTCTCGTGTTTTGATAAATATCCGGCCACCCTGGCCGCGTTTTCACAATGGCGCGGCATACGCAGGTGCAGCGTTTCAAGCCCGACGTTCAAAAGAAACGCATTCTGCGGCGACTGGATGGAACCCAGATCGCGCATCAGCTGCGCGGTCGCCTTCTGGATGTACGCGAGCTTGCCGAATTTCTCAGTATAGACAATGCCGTGGTAAGATTCATCCGGCATCGTAAGACCCGGATATTTGTCTTTGTGCGCCGCCCAGTCAAAATTTCCGGAATCAATAATCGCGCCGCCTACGCTCATTGCATGCCCGTCCATATATTTCGTCGTCGAATGGGTTATAATATCCGCTCCCCACTCAAACGGCCTGCAATTGATCGGCGTGGGAAACGTATTGTCCACAATTAAAGGCACGCCGCGCCTGTGCGCAATGGCTGCAAACCGTTCCACATCCAGCACCACAAGGGAAGGATTGGAAATCGTCTCCGCAAACAGCGCCTTGGTATTCGGCAGAAAAGCCGCTTCGATTTCTTCGTCGGACGCGTCCGGATCGACAAACGTACAGGAAACGCCCTGTTTTTTCATCGTCGTGCCAAACAGATTAAACGTCCCTCCGTAAAGCGCGGTGGAACAGACAAAGTGGTCGCCCGCCTCGCAGATATTAAACACGGCGTAATAATTCGCCGCCTGCCCGGATGAAGTCAGCATCCCGGCGATACCGCCTTCCAACTCGGTAATCTTGGCCGCCACCGCGTCGTTGGTCGGGTTTTGCAGCCTGGTATAAAAATATCCGGCTTCTTCCAAATCAAAAAGCCTTCCCATCTGATCGCTGTCGTCATATTTAAACGTCGTGCTCTGGTATATCGGAAGCACCCTTGGTTCTCCCTTTTTGGGCTTCCATCCCGCCTGGACGCACACCGTTTCCGGTTTTCGGTTTATTCCCATATTTTTCTCCTTTTATTCATCCCAGTTGTGGAATACTTCCTGCACGTCGTCGTCCTCGTCAAGCAAATCCAAAATCCGCTGGATACTGTTCAAATCGGCTTCTTCCGTCAGGGTAACATACGTCTGCGGAAGCATCGTGACTTCTGCATTTGCCATAGAGACGCCTTCTTTTTCAAGAGCCTCGCGCACTTCTGAAAAACTGTCGGGCGAAGTTAAAATTTCAAAACTGTCTTCTTCCTCGGCAAAATCATCCGCCCCGGCGTCAAGCGCAAGCATCATCAGATCGTCCGCTTCCATCCCGCAGTCTTCTTTTGCAACGATTATCTGTCCCTTTTCGTCGAACATATACGACACGCAGCCCTGCGTCCCGATGCTGCCGTTTCCTTTTGTAAACGCATTGCGCACGTTTGCAGCCGTACGGTTTTTGTTGTCCGTCAGGGCTTTTACGATAATTGCGGTTCCGCAGGGGCCGTATCCTTCGTATGTAACCCGTTCATAATTGACATTACCCGTATCCCCGGCCGCTTTTTTTATGCCGCGTTCAATCGTATCGTTTGGCATATTGTTCGATTTGGCTTTGGCGATAACGTCCCGCAGCTTGCTGTTATTCGCCGGATCGGAGCCTCCCTCCTTCACCGCAATCGCAATTTCCCTTCCGATAATTGTAAATATTTTTCCTTTTGCCCTGTCGTTTTTTTCTTTTTTATGTTTGATATTGGCAAATTTGGAATGTCCTGACATAGCAATTCCTCTTTTCTAAAAATTCTCTTTTCTTTATTCTACCATTATTTCCGGTTTCTGACAAGAACTATCCTCCCCGGCATCATCCTGGTGTTCCGTGATCTTCGAAACAGATACTTTTTTTATGGTTTTATCGCCTACGGCAAGGATTTTAAAGCACCAGCCGTTTGCATGGACTTCCATCCTGTCGTTGTCGTCGGGTATTTTATCAATTTTAGAAACCAGAAAACCGTTCAGCGTTTCATGCATCTGTTCTTCCGGCACTTCAATCGAAAGTTCTTTTGTTACGTCTTCAAACTGCGCCATACCCTGCATCAGATAGCTGCCGTCTGACTGCCTGCGGATCATCCCGTCGTCCTCGTCGTGCTCGTCTAAAATATTGCCGACGATTTCTTCTAAGATGTCCTCCATGGCTACAATCCCCGCCGTCTGCCCGTATTCATCCACTACGATCACCATATGCGTTTTTTCCGACTGCATTTCCTTAAACAGCGTGTTGATATTCCTTGTCTCCGGAATAAAATCTATCTTCCGCACCAAATCGCGGATATCTTTTATCTGCTTTTCATAATATTTCTGCCCGGCGCTAACCCGCAGCGCTTCCTTGATATGCAGCACCCCGATAATATTGTCGATATCGTCTAAGTACACCGGAAAGCGGGAATAGCCGTTTTCATTCAGAAAATCCATCGCTTCTGCAAACGTCTTGGTTCCGTCTAACGCCACGATATTTTTGCGGTGCGTCATAATATCCTTAGCTTCTTTGTCGCCAAATTCAAAAATATTGTGGATCATTTCCGCTTCACTGGCCAATAAAACGCCCTGCTTGTGCCCGTCGTTTACCATGGAAATAATTTCTTCTTCGGTCAAATCATCCGGATCTTCGTTTGGATCTACGCCAAAAAGACGCACCAGCAAATCCGATGCAAACTCAAGCAACCGTACAAACGGATACCCGATCGCAGCAGGCAAAAGCATAAGCCTGCAAAGGCCAACGCTCCATGCCTTCGCTTTCCTGCCCGCAATTTTTGCCGGCGCATACATGCCGGCCGCTAAAAGCAGCATCCAGTATGAAACCAAAATCAGGATCCGTTTCGTTCCCGTATAAGACGCAATGGCATACGTTCCTGCCGCAAGCTGCATACCGGCTGCAAAAAACTGTAAACTATGTACGCTTCGGGCCGGATTTTTCAAAAACAGCCGAAGCACGGTTACCCGTTTATCCCCTTCCATTTCCGGTTTCTCTAGGCTGCCTGCATTACTGTTTTGCAGGGCCGAATCAAACCCATAACATAAAACGTGCAGTATCAAAAATACCAGCAATACGATTAGCCCCGTTTCTTGGGCCGCGCCATCCTCCATTTCAACTCTCCTTTGCCTTTACCCATATTGCAGAAACTGTTGCAAACATCTGAAATATACCATTATCCGGCGGTTTCGTCAAGGTTTCCGTTATGTAAGCAATTCCAGGCTTACCTCGAGCGCTTTATCCACTTTAAACAGCATGCTGCTGTCGAGATGGCATACTTTGTCTTTCAGTCTCTTTTTATCTATCGTCCGAAGCTGTTCCAGCAAAATAACCGAATCCTTTACCATATCGTACTTATCGCTGTTTAACTCCACGTGCGTCGGCAGCTTTGCCTTGTGCATCTGCGACGTAATCGCCGCGCAGATAACCGTCGGGGAATGACGGTTCCCGACGTCGTTTTGGATGATCAGGACCGGCCGCACGCCGCCCTGCTCCGATCCCACAACCGGACGCAGATCCGCATAATAAATGTCTCCTCTGTGAATCGCCATACTACTCACTCCATATCATTTTATTTTCCTGATATGAAGAGTATTTCCGGTTTTTATTTTTCTATTCATCCGTCCAAAAAATTATTGTTTGCAGATACCAATCTGTTATTTTTATAAAAAAGGCGCGGTACGCGTTTGGTGATATCACAGGCAAACTCATAATTAAACCGGCCCGACAAAGAGGCGAGCGTTTCCATGCTTAACACGCTGCCCCCGTCCTCCCCAAGCAGCGTCACCGTATCCAGTAAACGCGCATCGGGAATATCAGTTACATCCACCATAAACTGATCCATGCATATCCTTCCAAGGATAGGCGCCTTCTTTCCATGAATCAGCACGTACCCCTTATTCGAAAGGCTCCTTGGGTAACCGTCCGCATAGCCTGCCGGAATGGTTGCAACCATGCGCGGCTCATTTAAGCAGTACGTGCCGCCGTAGCTGATACGCCTCCCGGCCTCAAGCCGCTTAATATGTACAATCTTACTCTTAATCTGCATCACCGGCTTTATAGGTACGGAATCCCGTTTCACCTCGTCGGAAGGCCACAGCCCGTACAAAATAATCCCCGCGCGCACCAGATCCAGGTTTGCCTCGGGCAGTTCTGCGATTGCGGCGCTGTTGGAAACGTGCCGGTACGCAAAACTGACATGGCGTTTTTCTAACATACGGACCATATCCTTGTACGCGTCCAGCTGCGCTTTGGCCACGCTTTTATCCGCTTCGTCCGCCCGGGCAAAATGGGTAAAAAGCCCTTCTATTTCAATTCCCGGCAAAGCCGCAATCCGGGCAATTTCATCCGCGGCGTCTTTTGTCACCTGATATCCCAGCCGGCTCATGCCCGTATCGATTTTGATATGGATATACGCTTTTGTCCCGGTCAAAACAGCCGCCCTTGCATATGCCTGCGCCATTTCATACGTAAAAACCGTAGGGCGTATCCCGTTTTTGATAAGTTCCCCGTACTCCGCCCCAAACGTATACCCCAGAACCATTATCGGTTTTTTAATCCCGTTTTTCCGGAGCCAAAGCGCCTCCTGGCCCGTTGCAACCGCAAAGCCGAACAGTTTTGGAAACGCTTCCGTTTCTTTTGCGATTTCAACGGCGCCATGGCCGTATGCATCCGCTTTTATGACGGCTATGATTTCCGTATGCGGCGAAAGCTTTTTTGCAATGGCTTTTAAATTGCCGGAGACGGCGTCAAGGTCAATCCTGGCATAAATCCTGTCATAGTTTTCCATTTAAAACTCTCCTTCTTCTGTTCTCTTTACGGCCTGCCAAAGATTTTCCAAGAGATCGGAAGCTATCATAGAACAGGTCCCTTTCCTCTCGGCCGCAATGTCCCCGGCCGCGCCATGCAGATAAACGGCAAGCGCAGCCGCGTTTTCGCAGTCCATTCCCTGCGCCAAAAGGCCTGTCAGAAATCCGGCCAAAACATCGCCGCTGCCTGCGGTCGCCATCCCGCAGTTCCCGGTAGCGTTCACGACGTACGTCCCGTCCGGCATGCCAACGACAGTTCTTGCATCCTTTAACACGCAGACCGCATTGTATTCTTCTGCAAAATCCAGTGCAGACGTCAAAAGCGTTTCTTTAACCGTATCAATATCTTGTCCTGTCAGGCGCGCCATCTCCCCCAGATGCGGCGTTACGATATAAGAGCCGGCCGCTTCTTTTAACAGAACCCGGTTTGACGACAAAATATTTAAGGCGTCCGCGTCAAATACCGCTTTTTTTCCCGCATACTGCAGCGTTTTTGCGACAAGCAGCTTTGCGGCCGGCGTACATCCAAGACCCGGCCCTGCCAAAACGGCGTCGGCCCATTCCATGCATTCTGCCAATACGCCTAAAAGCCCGGCCAAATCCTCGGCCTGCGCGTCATAAACCGTAAGGATTGCTTCGGGAAGGCGCGTAAGGAGAATATCACGGTTTTCGTACGGCGTTAAAATCCGCACCAGGCCGCATCCGCCGTAATAAGCCGCTTTCGCCGCAAAATAAGCCGCGCCCGCCATATCTGGGGAACCTGCGATAATCAGCGCTTTGCCATAAGTGCCTTTGTTGGAATAAGGCGTCCTCTTTGGCAGAAGTTTTCTTGCATCTTCTCTTTTCAGGTACCGCCCAGGCGGCGTCTGCCCCAGAAAGCCGTATGCGTCAATCCCGATATCCGCCGTAATAAGCTCTCCCGTATACTGCGCGCCCGGATACAGCAAATGGCCGGTTTTGGCAAAACCAAACGTTACAGTCAAATCCGCACAAAACGCCGTCCCCAAAACATGCCCGTTATCCGCGGAAATGCCGGACGAAATATCTACGGCAATTTTAAACGCGTCTTTCCGGTTCAGCTTTTCAAGAAGTTTTGCAAGCTTCCCTTCGATATGGCGCGCAAGCCCAATGCCGAACAATGCGTCCGCAATTACCGCATAGCTGCCGTCTTCCCACCCGGCGCTTTGTGAAACGCCGTATTTTTTTACAGACTCATACTGCGCTTTTGTTTCCGGCGTCATTTTTGTCTCGTCCATTGCGAACAGATATTCCGTATGGTACCCTTTTAAATACAGCAGGCGCGCCAATGCGAACCCATCCCCGCCATTATTGCCTGCGCCGCACACGATAAGTATTTTGCCGTCTTCTTTTGAAAAACGGGCCGTAATTTCATAAAATACCGCCAGCGCAGCGCGTTCCATAAGGACGGCGGAAGGCACGCCGTAATGTTTTATCGTATTCTGATCACACCGCTTGATTTCCCGGCTGTTTACCAGATAAGCCATTTTTTCACTCCTTTTTTTCATGACAAAAGGCCGTGCATATACGATATACACAGGCCTTAAAATTACTGCGGCGCAGCATGCCGCGGTTTGTCTTTCGCTATATTGTAGGACAGCTGCATCAGGCTGTCCGAAAGATGTACGTTTTCAACTAATACGTTCTGGCCTGCCAGATCCAGATCCACATGCGCAAAATTCCAGATAGCCGTTATGCCAAGCCCCGCCAGCTGGCTGGCCATGGCTTCCGCCTTTGATTTGGGCAGCGTCAGCGCGGCAATATCCACCGGATGCTCTTTTGTAAACGCTTCCAGTTCCTCTATCATATGGATGGCAATCCCCCTTACCTGCCTGCCTTTTAAAGCAGGGTTAATATCAAACAACGCCGTTATGGCAAAGCCGAATTTTTCGAACTCTACGTAGTTGGCCAGCGCCTGCCCTAAATTCCCGGCGCCTATGATAATGATGGAATGCTTCTCTCCAAGCCCCAGAATTTTGCCGATTTCATCATATAAATATTTGACATTGTAACCGTATCCCTGCTGGCCAAACCCGCCGAAATTATTAAGATCCTGGCGGATCTGCGAAGCGGTCACATTCATACGGGAACTAAGATCGCCGGACGAAATACGTTCCACGCCCGCGTCAATCAATTCCCCCAAATATCTGTAATACCTCGGCATCCTGCGTATGACTGCCTGAGAAATCTCCTTATCCACAGCAAATCCCCCCAAACTTCTGGCATTTGAGCATTATTATAATGAATCCGCAGGAGGATGTCAATATCAGCGGATATCAGTCGCTTTCATGAAGTTCTCCCTCCTGCATCCTCTGTATCTCCGGAAATGCGGAAAGCATCGGCTCTTCCTGCCTGCCTTTTATCCTGCGGTTCACATAATTTTTGGTAATACGGGCCACTACAGGCGAGAGCGTAAGGACGCCGATTAAGTTCGGAATCGCCATCAGGCCGTTAAAGGTATCCGACAAATCCCATGCCAGTTCCAAACTCATAGTCGCGCCTCCCAGGATAAACACAATAAACACGATACGGTAAACAGACGTCGCTTTTGAGCCGAACAGGTATTCAAACGCCTTTGAACCGTAATGGCTCCAGCCAAGCACCGTGGAAAAAGCAAACAGTAAAATCGCAATGGCGATAAACGCCGGGCCAGCCGGGCCAAATACCGTAGAAAACGCTTCCCCTACCAGCGCCGAATCCGGCGAACTGCTGATTACTTCCCCGGTATTTAAATCCACCAGGCCGGAAGAAAGTACGGAAAATGCCGTCAGGGTACAAACTACGATCGTATCTGCAAACACTTCAAATATTCCCCACATCCCCTGACGGACCGGCTCTTTGACATTGGAACTGGAATGAACCATAACAGAAGATCCAAGCCCCGCCTCATTGGAAAAAACGCCTCGCTTCATTCCCCAGGTAACCGCCAGCTTAACGCCGGAACCCACAATACCGCCGCCCACAGCCTTCATGGCAAAAGCGCCTTTGAAAATAGCGCCAAATACCGCGCCAAACTGGTCGATATTGATTATACAGATAGACAAAGCGCCTACTATGTATAGAATTGCCATAAACGGGACCAGTTTTTCGGTCACGCTGGCAATCCGCTTGATTCCCCCTAAAATCACCAGGGCGGCTAAAATCATTAAAACCGTTCCCGTCACTGCATGGGGCACGTCAAACGCCGCTTTCATATTGCCCGCAATAGAATTAATCTGGCTCATATTTCCAATCCCAAAGGAAGCGAACAGGCAGAACACCGCAAACAGAGCCGCAAGAACCGCCCCAACCCGCTTCATGCCCGGCTTGCCGCCCAAACCGTCGCGCAGGTAATACATAGCGCCTCCGCTCCACTCTCCCTTGTCGTTTTTCCTCCGGTAATAAATCCCCAGTACATTTTCCGAATAGTTTGTCATCATTCCAAAAAACGCCACAATCCACATCCAGAAAATAGCTCCCGGCCCTCCGGAAATCAGCGCGGTCGCAACCCCTACAATATTTCCGGTGCCAATTGTAGCGGCGAGCGCCGTACACAGCGACTGGAACTGCGAAATAGACTGGTCGTCCTTTCCCGTATGCTTTGTAATATGTTTGTCGGTAAAAATACTTCCCAATGTGTGTTTCATCCAGTAGCCAATGTGCGTAATCTGGAACACTTTTGTCAAAAGCGTCATTAAAATCCCCGTACCTACAAGCAGCACCAGCATGGGAAGCCCCCAGACAAAGCCGTTAATTTTGCCGTTGATGCCTGAAATTAAATCGATCATACTTTTTCCTCTCCTTTGTGATAAATTTTTTATGGACAGAATAAATCTATTCATTTTCTTACAAAAAATTACCACATTGTTAAGAAATTGTCAAGAATACGGGCATTTTTGGCTATTTTGCATCATGGGCTGAAAGCTGCGCGGCAGGCTTTTTTACCGCCTTATTTTACGGCCGGGCGTTAAGCTTTACGATATCATCCGCCGGTATTTTGGTTCCATCCTCAAACACGATTTCCCGCCGGTACAAATCAATGTTCCTGACACGCCCGCACAATACCCGGTAAGAGCCGCCTTCTTTTTGGGCGTCCGGTAAAAAATAAGTAATTTCCGCCTCCGGTAGTTCTCTTAACCGATCTTTTAGCTTTTTAAGCTTTGCATCCAAAGCTTCCGTTTCGTCGTCGCTTAATTCCCGTTTCATTTCCGTCCGCCTTGCCGTTTCTTTTATGGCGTCGTCATAGCCTGAAAGCGCGGCAAACGGGGAAAACTGCGCCGCCCTGTCTGAAATGGGCATATGCGGATGCTTTTTGGATACGTGGCGCGGCAAATGAATGATATCGTCGTACTTGTGCAGTTTTTCCATATCAGCCAAAGCTTTTCCCTCCTCTATTTTCTGTGCCCTCCAATCTGGTTGTTTCTCTCTATGGCAGTCGCTCCCTCCCATAAGTTTAACCCTTTTAATATTGCATTTTTTCCATATTTTTTACGGATTTCTAACATTGCCAGCTGCAGGTTTCTTTCCCGTTTTAACGACTCCTCTTCCCGTTGTTCATGTTCGCGGAGCGTCTTGTAATCCGTAAACAAATCCAGCTGCAAAAACGCCTCTTCTTTCTGCGCTTCCGTTTCTTTTATCACATGATCCGCCGTAAGGCAAATCCGCCTGACCAGCAGGTTTTTATCTGCAATCCGGTTTAACAGGCGCTCTGCGGCCTCCCAGATCAGTCTGGCGGAAAAAGTATGGCGGCCGATATGTTCCGTACCGTGCGCATGCTTTGGCGTCGGGCGTCCATAACGGTCTGCAGTAACTTCACCACGGTAATTCTTTTTTCTGTCCATGTCTTTTAAATTTTCCCTGTCATACCCGATCGTTAAAACGATCTGATCGGTTACAAGTCCCCGTTCCGCCAAATCAAGCGCCAGAAGTTCCGCCATCTCCCGCACCACAATCTTTGCCTTATCGTATTCATACGGGCATTTGAGCACCTGTCCCATCCCTTTGCTGCTTGAATCCGGTTTATAGGCTTTTACATCCGCTAAAGTACATGGCTCATATCCCCAGGCATGGTCAATCAGCAGTTCCGCATTAACGCCAAACATCTTATACAAAAGATCTTCATTATAATAATCGTTCGGCCCGCCAAGCGAACACTTCGCGATATCGCCCATTGTATACAGCCCGCACGCATTTAACTTTTCGGCATAACCGCGGCCGATGCGCCAGAAATCGGTCAGGGGCTTATAACTCCAGAGCAGGCGGCGGTAACTCATTTCATCCAGTGAAGCGATCCGCACGCCGTTTTTGTCCGCCGGGATATGCTTTGACCAGATATCCATCGCCACCTTGCACAAGTACAAATTGGGGCCAATCCCGGCCGTTGCGGTAATTCCGGTTTCTGTGAATACCTTCTGCATAATTGTTGCGGCCAGTTCACGCGCCGAAAGGCCATACGTCCCCAGATATTCCGTTACATCCAAAAAGACCTCGTCAATCGAATACACATGGATATCTTCCGGCGCAATATACTCCAGATAAATCCGGTAAATATCCGTGCTGCATTTCATATAGTGTTCCATGCGCGGCGGCGCAACCACATAATCGAGCGCAAGTTTTGGGTTTGCTTTTAACTCGGGAGCAAAACACGATGTTCCGCAAAGTACCCCTCCCGGCGCCTTACGTTTTCTTTCGGTATTAATCTCCTTTACTTTTTGCACGACCTCAAACAGCCTTGGCCGCCCCGGAATACCGCAGGCTTTTAAAGACGGTGAAACCGCAAGGCAGATTGTTTTTTCCGTACGGCTTTTATCCGCCACAACAAGATTTGTCTCCATTGGATTTAACCCGCGTTCCATGCATTCGACCGACGCGTAAAATGATTTGAGATCAATCGCAATATAAGTTCTGTCATTCATACCGCAATTTATAACTCCTTTTCATACTGATTTCCGTATTATTTTATCGAAAAAAGCAGATGTCCCTATATCAGAATAGTATCCCCATTCAGACAGAAAAATTACTGGCAAAGTTCTATTCCTTTATATGTCAATCAATTTGGTTTGCAGCATTTTACGGTGATAAGGAAGTATAGAAGCTAACCGGTAACTGAAGATGCTGAAACAAAACCGTCTATTTTATGTTCTTCACAAAGCTTCAGAATCTGGTAAGAATCCTCTACAAAAGGTTCTCTTTCCAATAATACATCAATGATTACGTTGGTATCACACATTATTTTCATATTTTAACAAACGCTCCTCTCGTAAGGAATCCATATCAATACCAGAAGAAATACCGCCAAGCATCCCACGCAGGGTATCTACGGCGGAAACTTGTGGATTTACTACTTTAGCGACCGTTTTTCCATTACGAGTAATAAAGATATCTTCCTTGGTAATTAATTCAAGATACTTTCCGAAATTAGCTTTAAATTCTGCTGCAGTAACAACCATGACGAATCCTCCTTTTATTTGAGCCATTTTTATTATATGCAATTTTAGCCATAAACTCAATAAAATCATACAAAACGAGAGATAGAAATGTTAAAATTCGTTCGATATAGACATTCCGCTGCGCAACTCTATATTCGCCCACTTGGCAGCCTTCACTGCTGACCGGAAGAACGATTCCGACCTCCTGTAGCTGTCCGGTGTAATACACTTATAATGCGCTGTACGGCTCATATGAACACTTTAGATATGTATGGGCAATGATTATTTTCAACTTGATGATTTTTATAATGCTGATTTCAGGCATTAAAATAAGTCCACAACCGACTGGGAATCGACTATAAACCAGTCAGTTATGGACTTATGGTAATGTCCGGGGATTCCATTTTGTATTTTTAAAATTCAATCATTTATACACATTAACTTTCGTTATATAAGTCTCTTTCTGTACCCCATTCATACCCCATTTTCACACGAACAGGCATAAATCTGCAATATTTTACGATAGTCCGATACAACAGCAATTTTATAAAAGAATCACCCAAACCCTTTCAATTCAAGCTACTTCTTCACAATCCCCGCCGTATCGATAAAATCATACGGCGTCTGCTGATACACGTAATAATTTAACCAATTGGAATATACCGCATTCCCATGCGCCCGCCACTGCAGACGCGGCCTTTGCAGGGGATCGTCGTTTGGATAATAATTTTTCGGCATTGCGATCGGCTGCCCCTTTCCGATATCGCGTTTATATTCCTTATCCAGCGTAATCCTGTCATACTCCGGATGCCCCAGCATAAATACCTTTCGCCCTTCGTCCGCAATTGCCAGAAACACCCCTGCTTCTTCCGACTGCGCCAGGATAGTTAAGTCCTTCACAGCCTTAATATCCTCCGGACGGTTTTCGGTATTCCTCGAATGCGGAGCCACAAAATAATCATCAAAGCCGCGCACCAGCGGAACCTTGCGGTTTTGCACGCGGTGCCAGAAAATGCCGGACATTTTTTCCGGCAGGACGTATTTTTTTATCCCGTAATGGTAGTAAAGCCCGGCCTGCGCGCCCCAGCATACATGCAGTGTGGAAGTCGCATGCGTCTTGCTCCAGTCCATGAATCTACACAGTTCTTCCCAATAATCCACTTCTTCAAACTCCAGAAGTTCCACCGGGGCGCCCGTTATAATTAAGCCGTCAAAACGCTGGTTTTTTACATCGGGAAACGTCTGGTAAAACTTATTTAAATGGCTGACGGACGTGTGCTTGGACTCATGGCTTGTTACGGTCAGAAATGTAATATCTACCTGCAGCGGCGTATTGGACAACGACCGCAGCAGCTGCAGTTCCGCATCTTCTTTTAATGGCATCAGATTTAAAATCGCAATGCTGACCGGCCTGATATCCTGGTGCATGGCGCGGTTTTCGTCCATAACAAAAATATTCTCTTTTTCCAAAATCTCTTTTGCCGGCAAATCACTCTGTGTCCGTATCGGCATCCCCGTTTCCTCCTTCTGCCATCCGGCGCAGTTCTTCTTCTGAAATCACCGGAATGTTAAGTTCATTCGCTTTCGTAAGCTTGCTTCCCGCATTTTCACCTGCCAGAAGATAATTTGTCTTCCGGGACACGGAACCGGATACCTTTCCTCCGAGCCGTTCAATCAGCGCCTGCGCCTCTTTCCTGTCCATCCCGGCAAGCGTTCCTGTAATAACAAACGTAAGCCCCGCAAAATGCTGTTCCTCATTTATCTGTTCTAAGCATTCCATATTTAAGCCGGCCTGTTTTAACCGCTCCATGGTTCTTCGGTTTTCCTGTCTGTCAAAAAACTCACGGATACAAGCGGCCGAAACTTCCCCGATATCGTCCACTTCCTGCAGTTCTTCCATGGAAGCCTCCATCAATGCGTCCATTGTTTTTAATTTCCGCATAATCGCCTTTGCCGCCGCTTTGCCGACGTTTGGTATCCCCAGTCCTGTCAGCAGGCGGTACGCATCGTTTGCTTTGGATTTTTCGATGGCTTCCAAAAGCTTGTCGGTATTTTTTTCTTTCCCGATAATGCCCTCTTCAATCATCTCTTCCCTGTGTTCTTTCAGGCGGTAAATATCCGATACGCTTGCAATATACTTCCTGCGGACAAGTTCTTCGATATAGACCGTTCCAAATCCCTTGATATCCATAGCGTCCCTGCCGACGAAATTGATAAGGCCTCTCGTAAGCTGCGCCGGACAATTTGCATTTGTGCATTTGATATCCGCCGTATCCTTATCCCTGGCCGTTTTTTCCCCGCAGACCGGGCAGACGTCCGGAATTTGAAATTTCTTCCAGCCTGCCGGACGCTTTTCTTTTATCACCTGTTTGATCTTCGGGATAATTTCACCGGATTTATACACCAAAACAGCATCCCCGATTCCGATTTCCAATTCGTCTATAAAATCCTGGTTGTGAAGCGTCGCGCGGGAAACAGACGTGCCGCAAAGCCGTACCGCGTCGAATATGGCGGTCGGCGTAATACGCCCGGTGCGCCCTACGGACAGTTCGATTTCTTTTATAACGGATTCTTTTTCCTCCGGCGGATATTTGTAGGCGACCGCCCAGCGCGGCACTTTTGAAGTGGCTCCTAAGCGCTCCCTGTCGCTGAAACGGTTTACTTTGACAACCGCCCCGTCTATATCGTAAGGAAGCGCGCCCCTGCTTTCGCTGATGGCTTCAATTGCCTCCCATACTTCCTCCCCCGTCTTACAGATACGGTAATCGTCAATTACCGGCACGTTCTGTTTTTTCAGGAAATCATACCCCTGCGTATGCGTTTCAAATGTAATCCCTCTGGACTGCTGGATATTAAATACAAACATCGACAGCTTCCGTTCCTTCGTAATGGAAGGATCCAGCTGGCGCAGCGTCCCTGCCGCACAGTTTCTGGGATTGGCAAACGCTTTTTTGCCCATAAGCTCCTGCATCCCGTTTACTGCGTCAAAATCCGCATTCTTCATATAAACCTCGCCACGGATTTCCAAATATTCCGGCGTATCTTTCAGTTTCTTTTTCACGTCGCTGATTACTTTGGCATTTTCCGTTACGTCTTCCCCAAATGAAACGCCGTCCCCCCTGGTTTCCGCCAGTTTTAATTCTCCATACTCGTAGCGCAGCGACATGGAAAGCCCGTCAATTTTGTACTCTACCACAAATTCGGGATCTTCTAACTGCTCCCTCATTTCCTCTACAAAATGCAACACTTCCTCCTTGGAAAAAACGTCCTGCAAGCTTAACATCGGCACGTTATGCCGAACCAAAACGCCTGCCTGCCGTTTGGCTGTTCCGCCTACGTTTTGCGTAGGGGAATCCGGGGTTACATATTCGGGATGCTTTTGTTCAAGCTGTTTTAATTCACGCAAAAGCATATCATATTCATAATCGGTGATTTCCGGATTATCTTCATTGTAATAACGGTTATTATGGTATAAAATCTGTGTCTTTAATTCTTCTATTCTGGCCTTAAAATCCATGTTCCTACTCCTTCGGGGAATAAATGACAGGCGTGTTTTTAGAATCGGAAATCAGACGAAGCAGCCCGTCGTATTCCTGTTTTGTCACGTGCCGGTAAGCCCCCGGTTTTAAATCCCCTAATAAAATATTCATAATTCTCACACGGCATAATGTTTCCACCCGATAGCCGAAATATTCGCACATCCTGCGGATCTGGCGGTTATACCCCTGCGTCAGTATAATTTTAAATTTACGCTTGCCCAGGCGTTCTACCTCGCATTTCCTGGTCGTTACGCCAAGTTCCGCCAGCGGGACGCCTCCTGTAAGCCCGCGCAAAAACGGATCGGTCAGAGGCTTATTTACCGTAACTATATATTCCCGTTCGTGCCCGTTTCCGGCGCGCAGCATTTTGTTGACGATTTCTCCCTGGTTTGTCATTAAAATCAGGCCGGAAGAATCCTTGTCGAGCCGGCCAACCGGATAGATCCGCTTCGGGTAATGGATAAAATCCACAATATTATCTGCTTCCCTCTTTTCTGCCGTACAGACAATACCTACCGGCTTATGGACGGCAATTAAAATTTTAGTTTCTTCTTTGTGTACGGGCCTTCCCATATAAGTCACTTCCTGCCCTGGCAAAACGCGGCTTCCTGCCGTCGCCCGTACCCCGTCTATACAGACGTTCCCGGCCTCTGCCTGCCTGTCTGCTTCCCGTCTGGAACAAACGCCCGCTTCGCTTAAAAATTTATTGATCCGCACTCCCTGTGGCATTTCTTCCTCCTTTCAAATAAAACAAAAAGCATCAAAACAACTTAAAATACGGAGACCTGCCGCCGTGCGGGCACGCACCGGCCGCCAGGCGCGCCCATCCTTACAGACGCGCCTTAAGTCTCCGTAATCGTCACTGTAACTGCTGTTTTTTCTGTTACCGAAGCAATTCTGTTTTGATAAAGCCTGTCTTATCCCCGTAATTTACCTTAGTCCAGCCTTCCGCATAGCTTAAGATAACCGTAACCTGTTCCCCGGCAAATGCGGTCGCCACTTTCTCCGCGTCCTCGCTCATGGACTTACGGACATTGACGGTTTCGGTCAGCGTAATCACTTCGCCTTCCGAATAGTATTTTTTCGCTCCGGTATTTTCTTCCGCAGGCGTATCCTCGGCCGGCGTATCCGCAGGAGCGGCAGGCTGCTCTGTGGAAAGGTATTCGGATTTTACATATCCCTGCGTCCCGTTGTTGTAATCCACCCGGCTCCAGCCGTCCTTGTCTTCAAAACGGGTTGTCTGTGACCCCGGCTCTAACTGCCCGAGTACATCGGCCGTTTCGCTCGGCTGGGAACGGACATTGACTTTATCTATCGCATATACGGTAACGGCTGACGCCTGATCCGCCGCTTTCTTTTCTTCTTCTGCTTTTTTGGCCGCTTCCTCCTCTGCGGCTTTCTTGGCCGCTTCTTCTTCTGCGGCCGCTTCTTCCTCCGCCTTCTTAGCTGCTGCCACCTGGTCGTGCGCCCATACGGTCATTGCGTCCGGTACGGTGTTATCTACCATTGTTTTTAAATTTTCATCGGCAGCCAGCGCGCTTTCGTATTTCTGCCATACGTCGGTTTCAAGCGCTACTACGTCGGACTGCTTGTTGAAATCGCTTAAAAAAGCGGCAACGGCTTCGTCCACTTCGTTTTCTTTCATTTTGGCATTAAACTGCCCGTATAGTGTATCGATATATAACGCTCCGCTTTCGGGATCCGTCCTGACATAAAAAGTCTCGAGCCCCGGCGCAACCGTTTCCACATCTTTAAATTTGGTTTCAAGGTAAACGGATACGATGTATGAGCCTGCCTCCATTCCGCTCTTGGTGTAACAGGATATATTCTGGTAGCTTTCCACATATTCGCTGAATACGGAAATGTAGCTTTTTTCCATATCTGTAAGAGGCTTTGCCAGCTTAGAAAGCTTCTTTGTGTTTCCTTTGGCGTAAGCCTTATAATATTTGCCGATCAGATCGTTTACTTCCGGATATGCGTCCTGCAAAAAAGCCTCCTCTGCAGCCGTTTCCGTTTCTTCCATAAGAGATTCCGTGGACGCAACCGGCAGGTCCCTGTCCTGATTGCCCCCGTTTCTGTCTTTTAGCCCTTTTGCAAGTACAATGACAAGTACCACAAACAAGCCTGCTACCGCTATATACCGAACGTTCCTCACACAAAAATCAATTGCCTGTCCGAATTTATCTTCCTGTGTGTTGTCTGATTTGTTTGTATCATTTATATTATTATTCTGATTTCCCATGTTCATTTTCCTCCTGATTCAAAACGGTATCTGTTCTTGTCCAAATGCTGATTCCCAAAAATTTCCAAATAATTGTCTGTATTCTGATCTATATATAGAATTTCTTTAAATTTCAAACCGATAATATACTGTAACCAATAAAAAATTGGAACAACGTACAGTTTTTAGAATAGCAAACAGTAAAACAAAAGTCAACCGCTTATGAAAAAATTAAAAGAATTTAATAATTTGTTGACATTTTCGTCGATATGTATTATGATAACTGTTGTTGTGCAACCGTAGTCTAACGGATAGAACACAGGACTCCGACTCCTGCAATGTGGGTTCGATTCCCGCCGGTTGCATTTACGGAAGGTTACGGGGCTTATTGTTTCCGTGGCCTTCTTTTTTATGCAGGTACGTAACCGTGCCGCAAATTAAATTATACAGACAGGAGATGGCATTATGAGTTTTACCTATTTAAAAGAACTTCCAAAGCCGTCTGAGATCAAAAAACAGTACCCGATCCCTGAAAAGCTTGCCGCATTAAAGGCTGAGCGGGATCGGATGATTTCAGACGTCATTACCGGAAAAGACGACCGTTTTCTGGTTATCATCGGTCCGTGTTCCGCAGACAACGAGGACGCGGTATGCGATTATGTAAACCGTCTTGCCCCCATTGCGGAAGAAGTCAAAGACAAAGTTATTATTATCCCAAGAATTTATACCAATAAGCCCCGTACTACGGGAGAGGGCTATAAAGGAATTGCCTCGCAGCCCGATCCGGAGAAAAAACCGGATATGCTCGCCGGCCTTATCGCAATGCGCCAAATGCATATCCGCGCCATTGCCGAAAGCAATTTAACCTGTGCGGACGAAATGCTTTATCCGGAAAACTGGGGGTATGTCGAAGACCTGCTTTCCTACGTCGCCATTGGCGCCCGTTCCGTAGAAGACCAGCAGCACCGCCTGACTGTCAGCGGTTTTGACGTCGCTTCCGGCATGAAAAATCCTACCAGCGGCGATTTTACTGTTATGCTCAACTCCGTATATGCCGCGCAGCATCCGCACCATTTCGTATACCGCAGCCATGAAGTAGAAACCACCGGCAACCCGCTCACCCATGTCGTACTGCGCGGAGCCGTTTCCAAACACGGAAACTGCGTGCAGAATTACCATTACGAAGACATTATGCGTCTGATTGAAAAATACGATAAAATGGAGCTTGTCAACCCGGCGGCCATTATTGACGCCAACCATTCCAACTCCAACAAACAATACGCCGAGCAAATCCGTATTGTAAAAGAAGTCATGCACAACCGGCGGATTTCCCCGGATATCCACCGCATGATAAAAGGCGTAATGATCGAAAGCTATATCGAGCCGGGCAGCCAGAAAATCGGCGAAGGCATTTACGGCAAATCCATTACGGACCCATGCCTTGGATGGGAAGAATCCAAACGGCTGATTTATAATATTGCCGAAATGAACGCCTGACAGGATTCAAGTAAAAAGGATCGGAACACCACATGTTCCCGATCCTTTTTTATTCGATAATACGCACAATCTTCTGTAAAAAAAACGGATTGACGTAGCTTTCCACAAACAGCCCAAACAAAAACAAAATACCTGCCAGAAAAGCAAACACAGCCAGTTTCATATGGCGTTTCCGTTTCAGTTCCCCGGAAGCCGCATCCTTTTCCCGCCCTTTATAATACCGCAGGCCGCAGTACCAGAATAAAAGCACCGGCGCATAAAACAGCCATTGGGGAAAGAAAAACCCTACCATCAGCAGTATCCCCTTAATCCCATAATTCATAATCGCCACTACGGAAAGAAATCCCGTGGAAAATGCCAGATAAGAAATATACCCGTCCGCAACCAGCGTACCGTAAATCCCGACGCTTAATAATACCAACAGCAAAAATCCCGGCGCCCTTTCATAAAATAAAAACGGAAATAATTCGCTTCCCTGAATATCCGCATACATATACCGGTTCATAAAATATTCATTCATCGCGCCAAGTTCCCTGCCGGAAACAACGCCGGAAACATTTGCACAGATTACGCCGCCTAAGAACAGCAAAAAAAAGAGAAAGGTTGTCTTTTTCACTTTACCTCCGCCTGTTTTTTATCATTCTAACATATGTCCGTCCCCGTCCGTTTATTCCTGCCTGACATGTTTAGATCGCGTTTGAAAAATACTCTAACGCAGGCGGTTCGCATAAGCTAAAATGGCCGCTACCGTTTTGGCATCCTGAATTTTGCCGGCATAAATCTTTTCTAATAATTCATCCAGATCGCACGCCTCCAGCTCAATAAACTCATCTTCATCCAGATGCTGCTTACCCGGCACAAGTTCCGTCGCCAGATAAACGTCAATGAATTCATCGCAAAATGCAACCGTAGATTTTAAGGAGAGGAGTTTTTCCAGCCTGCCGCAGGCATATCCGGTTTCCTCCTCCAGTTCCCGTTTTGCGCAGACCGCCGTATCTTCGGTCACGCTGTCCCTTGCCCCGGCCGGAATTTCCAGCGTCTCGCGTTCCAACGCGTTCCGGTACTGCCTTACCATAATGATTTTGCCGTCCTCACGCACAGCCAGCACCGCCGCGGCGCCTTTCCTGTGCGAAATAAAGTCCCATTCCGCCACCTTTCCGTCCGGCATCTGCATATAATCGGTATACATATCTACAATAACGCCTTCTCTTGCCAGTTCCCTTTTGATCCGCTTCGGTCTTTGAACCATAACTGCCTCCTTTTTTTAACAAATATAAAAAAGCCCCAAAACACGCTGTTTCTGGGACTTTTTCATTTTCATATTTTACTGTGATTATTTTGCATAATCAACGACGCGGGATTCACGGATTACATTTATCTTAATCTGTCCCGGATATTCCAATTCAGATTCAATCTGCTTGGAT
>CAJTLD010000023.1:0-9279 GCA_910577065.1 uncultured Lachnospiraceae bacterium
TGGAATTTAGCGTTTTTTCCAGCCCCTTTTGCTTTGAATATAGATTTATAAACGCTGAGTTTCTTTCCCGGAACTCTGAAAACGCAGTTCTTTTTGATATTCCGAAAGGCGTTTGCGCCTACGTTGTTCTTTTTGAGTTTTGTCGTTTTGAACCGTATGGAAGATAACTTTTTGTCGCCGGAAAACGCGCCTTTGCCAATGTAGGAGAGTTTGGCGGACATACATGAAAATGATGTAAGCGCTTTGCAGCCGTTAAACGCATTGTTTTCAATGCGCACGATATTCTTGCCAAGCGTAATGCTTTTTACTTTTTTATAGTTTTTCAAGGCATTTGCCGCAACGGAGGTTATCTTGTACTGGATTCCCTGGTACGTAACGGTGTCGGGAACCGAAACGGAGGACGCCTTTTTGTCTGCGGCCTGGCGGTATTCCAACGTGTTGTCGGATTTGAGTTTATAAATGCCGCCGGAAATCGTAACGATCTGGCCTTGGGCCAGTCCGGAAGGACTTGCGCCGTCGGACGGTTTGGGGTCTTTCGGATTATTGTTGACAGGCGGATCCTGCGTGTGGGGCGGATTGGGTTTATCGTCCGAACCGCCTGAGCTTTTGGTAATGGTAAACGTAAGCGTCAGGACGCCCTGGTAGTTCTTGATTCCGGTAACAAGAACGGATGCGGTTCCTGCGTTGATATTGTTCTGGTAGGCTACGGTAAAATCGCGGTTTAAAACCATGCCGTCTATATGGACGTCCGGGCATTTGGGTTTCCCGTTGTACACATAGGAGTTTTGTGAAAGGACAGCCGTTTTTCCGGAGATGGGCTGCGGTGCAATCGGGAAGGAAGTTGTTTCCGTATCCGTATAATTCCCAAGCCCGATCACGGAAACCGACGCGGTTCCGGCATTGGTATTATCTGCATAAACGACGCGAAAATCCGTTCCTTCGGCCAGCCCGTCTATGGAAACAGCCGGGCATTTGGGGGCGCCGTCATAGGTTAAGCCGGTTTGTGCAAGCGAAATCGCCATACCTTTTAAAGATTTTGGCAAAATACGGAAGGTTTTGGATGCGGTTCCGTCATAGTTGCCGATTCCGGTTATGTTTACCGTGGCCGTTCCGACTGCGGTATTATTGGAATAGGAAACGGTAAAGTCCACATTTTCCGTAAGCTCCGACCGGACGGCAGGTTCTTTGGGCGTGCCGTCGTAGGTTTGCGCACTGTCTGGCAGCGAAAACATGGCAGAAGAAAAATATGCGCGGTGAATGGTAAACGAAACCCGTATGGTTCCGGTATAATTGCCGGTTCCCGTAAGTACGGCCGCCGCCTGGCCGGCATTGATATTATTCTCATAAGAAACCGTATAATCGCTGCCCTTTCTTAATCCCGAAATGTAAGGAGAGGGCTCTTTTGCGCTTCCGTTATAGGTATAATTAAAAGTATCCGGAAGCGTAACTTTTTTGCCCGCTAAGGACTGCGGCGTAATGGTAAAGGTAAGGGTCATAGTTCCGGTGCAGTTGCCCTTTCCGGTTACGGTAACGGTGGCTGTGCCGGGAACCGTATTGTTGGCATAGTTACAGGAATAGTCGGTTCCAAAAACCAGGCTTCCTATGGTAACCGCCGGATTCAGGGGGGAGCCGGTATATTCAGCCGTTTCATATTCCAGCCTGCCCTGCATGCCGGAAATATTTTTTGGGGTAATGGTAAACGTGGTTGTTTTTATCCCGGTGTAATTGCCGATCCCGGTTACGGTGACCGTGGCGGTTCCCGTCCGGTTGTTGTTTTTATAGGAAACCGTATAATCCGTGCCGGGTTTTAAGCTGCCCATTGTAACGGAAGGCTCAAGCGGCGTTCCGGTATATTCGGCAGAGGAGTATTCCGTCACAGGGTTGATGGATCCAAAGGAAATCGGAAGAATGGTAAACGAATCTTCCAGGGTTCCCGTAAATTCGCCGATTCCGGTTATGATGACACGCGCTGTCCCGGCGTTTGTGTTATCTGCGTAAGCGACGGTGTAATCTGTATTTTCTTTTAAAGAACCGACCGTAACGACAGGGCAAAGCGCTTCTCCGGTGTAGGAAGCGCGCCTGTAGGATAAGGTCGGCGTCCAGTAAGAAATGGAAGGCTTTCCGATGGAGTGAAAGGTATAACCGTACAAATCCGCATAATCATAAGCCGTGGATTTGCTGCAGCCGTACACGGTAATGCTGTCAACGGAAACTATCGCGGTTCCGATTTGGCAGACGGGGTTCGGGATAGTAAGTTCCCGGAAGGCCGGACAGTCGTAAAAGGCATAGTCGCCCAGGCGTGTTGTGTTCGCCGAAAGCGCGGCGGAAGTTAAAAGAGAACATGCCCGGAACGCATTGTTATCAATCGTAACGACGGACGCCGGAATCCGGATGGAGGAAAGGCTGCCGCATTCAAAAAACGCATTGGCTCCGATTGCGGCCACGCCGTCCGGAAGGCTGACAGAAGAAAGGCTGCCGCATCCGGCAAACGCATAGCTGTCAATTGCGGTAACGGCGTCCGGCAAAGAAATCCCCGTCAGCGAACTGCATCCGCGGAACGCATGATCCGGAATCCGTGTGATGCGGGACGGAATATTGACGGAAACCAGGCTGCTGCAGTTTCGGAACGCGCCGATTCCGATTGCGGCGACGTTGGTTGGGATATTGACGGAAGTAAGGCTCGTGCAGTCCTTAAACAGGGAGCCTGAAATTTGGGTTACGCCGTCCGGGATATTGACAGAAGTCAGCCGCGCGCATCCTTCAAACGCGGAATCGTCGATTGCGGTAACGGTATCCGGAATACGAAGAGACGTTAAATTGCCGCACTGATAAAACGCCTGCGAGCCGATTTTTAAAAGGTTCGGAGAAAATGAAACCGACTGGAGCGGGCACTTTGAAAAAGCTTTTCTGCCGATTGTGGTCACGCCGGGCAAATCAATGGAAGTAAGGCCTGAGAAGTAAAAGGCTTCGTCCCCGATTGCAGTTACGGAAGACGGAATTTGTATCGTTTTCATGGCGCTGGAATTAAACGCGCCTGTCCCGATACTGGTAATGCCTTCCGGAAGCGTTACGGTTTCCAGGTTCTGAATGTACCAGAACGCGTAGGCGCCGATGCTTGTAATACCCGGCTCTATCCGGATAGATTTAACGAGGGATTTGTAGCCGTTCCATGGGGCGTACCGGTTGGTTTCCGGATTCCAGGACTTCATAGTTCCTTCTCCGCGTATCAAAAACAGGCCGGTGTCTTTGGAAATCGTCCATTTTAGGTTTGAATCAACGCCGGGGATGTCATTTAAGTTGTCGCAGCTGGCAAAAGCCTGTTCCCCGATTGCGGTAACGCTGTCCGGAATGGTGATTTCGCAAAGGCCGCTGTCCAAAAAGGCTTCGTCCCCAATCGACGCCAAAGCTTTTGGCAGCGTAATGCCGGTTAAATTTAGGCAGGATAAAAAAGCGCCGGAATCAATGCGCGTCACACTTGGCGGTATGGAAACGTCTGTCAGGTTGTGGCAGTCCCAGAATGCGTAACTGCCTATGCTTGTCGCTCCGACGCCGATTTCGACGCGCTTGATTTTCTGGCGGTGCGCATTCCAGGGGGAATAGCTGTTCCCGGGTGGATTGTAACCGTACATGGAACCGGTGCCGCTTATGGAAAAAAGCCCGTTCTCATAAAGGACATATTCCATCTGGGCGCCGCATTTGCCGGACGAGATAACCGTGCTATCCGCCTGCTTTGCCCCAGCGGCGTCAGGCCAGGCCAGGAATAAGACCAGAAACAAAACGGCGGATATGTAAGAAAGAGTCATTTTGTGTTTCATGATGCGTTCCTCCTATAGAAAGATATTCGATATCAGTATACATGTAAAAAGGCGGATTTGCAATGAAAAAGTGGAAAGACTATTGACAATGGCCGGGCAGGGCGTTATAATAAATTTGCATAAAACCTACTATATCAATAGGATAAAATGGGATTTCACAGTCCGATTGTATCCGTGATTTTATATTTTGGAAAGGAACTGTAATGGACAGATTGATTTATTTAGATAATGCCGCCACAACCCCGGTAAAGAAAGTCGTATTAGAGGAGATGCTGCCGTATTTTGGCGAGGCGTACGCAAATCCTTCGGCGCTGTACCGCTTTGCGGGCGAGGCGACAGACGCGGTAGACAAGGCCAGGGATCAGGCGGCGGCGTTAATCGGCGCAAAGCCGGAGGAAATTTATTTTACAGGCGGCGGGAGCGAGTCCGATAACTGGGCCATAAAGGCGGCGGCGCAAGCCTATGCGTCGAAAGGGAAGCATATTATTACCAGCCGGGTCGAGCACCATGCCGTTTTGCATACCTGCGAATATCTGCAGAAGCAGGGATTTGAAGTGACTTATCTTGGCGTGGATGAAGACGGCAGGGTTTCCCTGGAAGAATTAAAAGCGGCTATCCGGCCGGATACCATTCTGATATCCGTAATGGCTGCCAACAATGAAATCGGTACAGTCCAGCCGGTTGAAAAAATCGGGAAAATCGCACGGGACGCGGGCGTTTTGTTTCATACCGACGCCGTACAGGCATACGGGCATATTCCGGTTCATGTGGACGAAATGAATATCGACATGCTTTCCGCAAGCGGGCACAAGTTAAACGGGCCGAAGGGAACCGGTATTTTGTATATCCGCAAAGGCGTAAAAATCCGTTCTTTTATCCATGGAGGCGCGCAGGAGCGCAGGCGGAGGGCCGGAACCTTAAATGTGCCCGGAATTGTCGGGTTTGGCAAAGCCGCGCAGCTTGCGCGGGAGACGCTTGCGCAAAGAGCCGCGGCGCAGGAAAAGCTGCGGGATCATCTGATTCGGCGGACGCTTGCGGAAATTCCGTACGCGAGGTTAAACGGCAGCAGGACGGACAGGCTTCCGAACAATGCGAATTTCTGCTTCCGGTTTATAGAAGGCGAATCTATGCTGATTTTGCTGGATCAGCTGGGGATATGCGCTTCGAGCGGATCGGCCTGTACCTCGGGCGCGCTGGATCCGTCGCATGTGCTGCTGGCAATCGGGCTGCCGCATGAGATTGCGCACGGCTCCCTGCGGCTTACACTGTCCGAGGATACGACGGAGGAAGAGATTGACTATGTGGTGGATGAATTGAAGAAAATCATCGCCAGGCTGCGCGACATGTCCCCGTTGTATGAAGATTTTATAAAAAACCAGTAAAAAAACGCCTGGATGCAGGAGAAAGAGGTAAACTATGTACAGTGAAAAAGTAATGGATCATTTTAACAATCCCAGGAATGTCGGCGAACTTCAAAATCCGAGCGGGGTCGGGACAGTCGGGAATGCAAAATGCGGCGACATTATGCGGATTTATTTTGATATAGACGATCAGGGCGTCATACGGGACGCGAAGTTTAAAACCTTTGGCTGCGGGGCGGCCGTGGCGACAAGCAGTATGGCGACGGAGCTTGTAAAGGGAAAAACGGTCAAACAGGCGCTGTCGGTTACGAATAAAGCGGTTATGGAAGCGTTAGACGGCCTGCCGCCGGTTAAGGCGCACTGCTCGCTGCTTGCGGAAGAAGCCATCCATGCGGCTTTGTGGGATTATGCACAGAAAAACGGAATTGTAATAGAAGGGTTAAAAAAGCCGGTGGAGGATATTGAGGAGAAAATAGAAGAAGAATATTAAGACGGCGTTTCGATGAAATCAGAAAAAGGAGGAGGACAGAATGAAGCGTATATTAGAAGTCTGCGTGGATTCCGTGGAATCTGCGGTTATTGCGGCAAAGGGCGGCGCGGATCGCCTGGAGGTATGTTCGAATCTGGTCATTGGAGGGACGACGCCGGGCGTAAGTATGTTTCGGCAAATCCGGAAGGCCTGCGATATTGCGCTGCACGTTTTAATCCGGCCGCGGTTTGGGGATTTTTTGTATACGGATGCGGAATTTTTGGCCATAGAGGAGGATATCGGCCTGTTTCGCAGTCTGGGTGCGGACGGGGTTGTGGCCGGATGCCTTTTGCCGGACGGGAACCTGGATAAGGAACGGATGAAGCGGCTTAGGCAGGAAGCGTCCGGGATGCGCCTGACGCTGCACCGGGCGTTTGACGTATGCAAAGATCCGTTTCGGGCTTTGGAAGAAGCGGTTTTACTGGGGGCGGATACGATTTTAACATCCGGGCAGTCGGAAACCTGCGTAAAAGGGAAAGGGCTCTTAAACGATTTGATTTTAAAAGCGGACGGCCGGATTGAAATTTTAGTCGGAGGAGGCGTGGACGCGGCGGTAATCCGCGCGCTTTCGGAGGAAATAAATGCGGCGAGTTTTCATATGTCCGGCAAGAAAACGCTTGGCAGCGAAATGGTTTACCGCAACGATAAGGTGCATATGGGCCTGCCGGGGCTTTCGGAATTTGAAGTTTACCGTACGGATTTAGAGAAGATAAAAGAAGCGAAAAGCGCGCTCGATGGATAAGGCTTACATGCTTTCAAAAACGGGCGGCTCAGAAAGGATGCCGGTGGTATGCTGTATATTTTTACCGCCACGTATTATGAGGCGGACGCATGGATTTCACATTACCGTTTAAAAAAAGATACTGCGGTTTTACGGTTTCAGGTGTTTTACAGCGAAGAAGCGTCTATCCGCCTTACCGTTACCGGTTGCGGCATGATAAGCGCGGCTGCGGCCGTAAGCGGCGTCTGTACGGCTTTTGCGCCGGGGAAACAGGATTTTTTGCTAAACGTGGGGATATGCGCGGGGATTTTAGATGGGAAGGACTGCATGGGGGAATTGTTCCTCTGCCATAAAATTACCGAAACGGCGACCGGAAGGACGTTTTATCCGGATATGCTCTACCGGCACGGTTTAAAAGAAGCGGGGCTTTTGACCGGGGCAAAGCCGTTTCGGTCAGGTATGCCGGCGGGAGCCGGCGACTTTTTATACGATATGGAAGCGTCCGCCGTTTACCAGGCGGGCAGTTATTTTTTTGCGCCGCATAAGATGGCGTTTTTAAAGATTGTGTCGGATAACGGGGACGCGGGCGCGGTTACGCCAAAGCGTATAAAAGAACTTTGCGCTTTGCATATGGGCGATTTTACGGATTTTGCCGGAAGGCTCCTGGCGATAGGGCGTACGGAAGGGGATACGGGCGTATTCCGGGACGAGGAGGAAGCCCAAAAGCTGTGCGGCGATATGCACTGTTCGGTTTCTATGGCCTTGGCGGTAAAGCAGCATATCCGTTATTGTGAACTGGCAGGAGTAGATTATCGGGCGGCTGTCCGGGATTTGTACCGGGAAGGAAAGCTGCCCTGCAGGACAAAAAAAGAGGGGAAGCGCTGTTTTGAAGAGTTTCAGGCACGATTATTATAATCCGTTCTTTTCTCATATTTATGTAGAAAAAGCGGTTATGGATCATCCGCGCGTAAAGCGGATTTTAAAGCGTTTTATGGATGCGGAAATAATTGAAATAACGCATTATAAGGATGTTTTTTGCCGTAAGGGACAGGATGCGGTACGCCAGGGATGTTCGCGGAAGCTGATTTTGGCAAAGAAGCAGGGAACTTTGATTTATCCGGGCGCGCCTGTCTGTCAGGATTTTGGGAATGCGAATTTTTATTATACGTCATGTATCATGAACTGTATTTACGGGTGCGAATACTGTTATCTCAAAGGGATGTATCCGTCTGGAAATGTGGTTTTATTTGTAAATATTGAAGATTTTTTTGAGGAAACCGAAAGGATGCTTGCCAGGCATCCCGTTTATCTTTGCGTGTCGTACGATACGGACTTGCTGGCGCTTGAACCCGTCGCCGGGTATGCGTCGGAGTGGGTGCGTTTTGCGGAAGGTAAGCGGGATTTTTATATGGAAATACGGACAAAATCGGCAGATAGAGCCTATTTTAAACAGATCAGCCCCGGTTTTGGCGTGATTTTTGCGTTTACCGTATCGCCGCAGGCGGTGATAGACGCGTATGAGCATGGGACGCCGTCTTTGGCGCAGCGGATTGCCTGTGTAAAAGAAGCGGCGCAAAGGGGATGTTCCATTCGCCTGTGCTTTGATCCGATGATTTATGTGCCGGGATGGGAAGCGCAGTATGGTGAAATGGTAACGCAGATTTTTGACCAGATTCCTGCAGGGCTCGTCAAAGACGCCAGCATCGGTTCATTTCGCGTGCCGCAGGATTATTTAAAAAAGATGCGACGGCAGGAGCCAAAATCTGCCGTGGCGCAGTTTCCGTACCAGAATATCGGCGGCGTATATCAGTATCCGAAGGAACTTTCGGATAAAATGGAAGGGTTTTTGGCCGGAAGGCTGACGGAGTATCTTTCCGGCGAAAAGCTGTTTTTTTGGAAGGGGGAGTAAAAGATGGATACGGCAATTGTAACGGGGGCGTCTAGTGGTATCGGGCTTTCGGTAAGCCGGACGCTTTGTACGCTTGGCTATGAGGTCTATGGTTTTGGGCGGGAGTTCGGCACGGATGTATTCCTTACGTCCGGGCTGACAGAGCGGGCCTTTCATCCGGTTGCCTGCGACGTAACGGATACCCAAAAGCTTTTGCAGGCCGTAAAGCAGATTTCTGCGGATCAGAGAGTCCGAGTATTGGTAAACAATGCCGGCACGGCGTATTACGGCCTGCATGAGGAATTAAACCCCAAAAAAATACAGCAGATGGTCAGGACAAATCTGGAAGCGCCGATGATTTTGACGCAGCAGCTTTTGCGCCAGCTTAAAAAAAACGCCGGGTATATTATCAATATTGCTTCTGTGACGGCGTCTGCTGCAAATCCGCACGGGTGCGCGTACGGGGCTACGAAAGCGGGACTTTCAAATTTTACGCACAGCCTGTTTGAAGAGGCCAGGAAATACGGGGTAAAGGCAGTTGCCATTTATCCGGATATGACCAAGACCAATCTGTACCGGAATGCGGATTTTCTGGAAGGGGAGGAGGAGGAAGCGTATCTTTTGCCGGAGGAAGCGGCGCAGGCGGTGGAGTTTGTGTTAAGCATGCGGGAAGGGGCGGTAGTGACGGATATTACATTAAGGCCGCAGCTGCACCGGATTCGGAGAAAGAAATCGTAACAGTGAAGCCGGAATGCGGAACTGTTACAAGAAATAATACAAATTGCACAAAAAAACTTGCTTTTTTCTAGTAACAGCCATATAATTTGTTATGTAATGTGATTGTCAGAGTATGAAACAGGCAATCAGAATGCACAAATAGAACTATGGTATTTCTGGAAGGAGAGAAGCATTTTATGAAAAAATGGAAATTATGGACAGCGCTTTTATTATCTGCGTCAATGGTT
>CAJTLD010000023.1:9300-29193 GCA_910577065.1 uncultured Lachnospiraceae bacterium
CCGTTTGGTATGGCGGGAAATCCGGATAAGTCTGTAAAAGCTGCCGGGACTATGGTAACGGACAGCCAGTTAAGCGGCAGGCAGGTAGAAGGGCCGGACAGCTGGGGCGCCCTGCCCAATGACGAACAGCTTCATTATATGAAGGCCGGTCTGGCTGCATTTTGTCATTTTGGGCCAAATACATTTAATAATGTAGAATGGGGTGAAAATTACGGGACAAAAGAGCCAAGTGAGATTTTTCATTTAAAATCCGGCTTTGATGCGGAAGGGCTGGTGAAAAGCGTAAAAGACGCGGGGTTTAGCCGTCTGATTTTAACGGCGAAGCATCATGACGGGCTATGCCTCTGGAACAGTGAGACGACTACGACATACAATGTGGTTACGGCAGGCTACGACGGAGATATTCTGGAAGAATTATCGGACGCGTGTACAAAGTATAATCTGGATATGGGATGCTATTTGTCCCCATGGGATATTCACGAAGATAAATACGGCTGTTTTGGCGACAATAATCACAGGGCAAATTCAAAAGGGTATACAGATTACAACAAGCTTTATATTGATCAGATCAAAGAAATCTGTACGGCCAAAAAACCAAACGGAGAATATAAATACGGGAATAATAACCCGGACAGGAGATCCGACCGCTTTGTTGAGTGGTGGATGGACGGCGCCCAGGGCAGCGCATCAAACAGGCAGACGTTTGACTGGAAAGGTATTTTAACCGAGATTCGGGAGCATAATCCCAATTGCCAGGTGTTCGGGACGCATGCGGCTGTAAACGGAATCAACGGCGAGGAAGACAAGGCGCTTGCCGCTACAGGCGGAATCCACTGGATTGGAAATGAGGAAGGAAAAGCGTCGAATACGACCTGGGCAAAATTAATAAGAGGAAAGAGTTACGAAGATCAGACGTTGTATCCAAGGCCGGAAGGAGCAATTGAAGGAAAACCGGACGGGGATCAGTGGTCTGTCCCGGAAGTGGACGCAAGGATATTAAGCGGATGGTTCTGGACGGACGGCGCAAATGAAAATACTTTAAAATCCGAAGAAAGACTGGCAAAGATGTATTTTGAGTCGGTGGGGCGCGGAGCGACCTTTCTGTTAAATCTTTCTCCAAATAAAACAGGCGCCATCAGCGAGGCGCAGAAGAACCGGTTTTTAGAATTGGGAGAAAATATCAGAAATACGTTTGATGAAGATTTGGCCAAAGCGGAAGGCGTAACGGTATCCGCAAGTTCCGTATGGAAAAATGCAAAAGAGTTTTCGCCGGATAACGTTGTAGATACGATTCCGGAGAATAAAGTCTATGACGAAACCTACTGGGCGCCCGAGGAGGGAGAAACAACGGGAAGCATCCAAATCAATCTGGGAGGAATCAAAAGGTTTGACGTTGTTTCAATTGAAGAATACATACAAAAAGGCCAGACAATCTCTTCGTTTTCAGTGGAATATAAAGACGCAAGCGGGAGATGGGAACTGTTTGGGGAAGGTAAGACGGTTTCTGCAAAACGTTTGTGCAGGAGAAGCCCGGTAGAAGGGAGTGCCGTGCGTATCAATATCCTTTCCGCATATTCTACCCCTATGATTAATAACATAGGCGTGTTTAAGGCAACGGAAGGCTTTGAAACAGAAGAGGCAGGCACATCGGTAAGGCTTCCGAGCAATCTGGCGCTTATACCGGTTGCAGACTTTGTACTGGACAGTTCCTGGACGATGGAAAATAACAATGCGTCCGCATGGTCAAACGCAGAGAAGAATGGAAGGGCTTCTTTTACATTTACCGGGACACAGGCATGGATTATGGGTACAAAAGATCCGAACCATGGCACAATGGACATTTTAATTGACGGTGAAAAGGTTGGTTCCGCGAATACTTACTCTGCAACCAGGGCGATGGGGCAGCTGCTGTATACTACGCCGGAATTGGAGTACGGCAGCCATACCGTGGAAATTGTCTGTACACAGAACGCGATTGGCCTTGCGGGGGCGAATTATGCGGACGGTACGGGAATTTTTGAAATGAAGATTTCCGACGGTACGCTGTTTTATGGCGATACGATGGAAGTGGAAATCGTCCGTAAGGCCGGTTCCATGGGAGAAGCGGAGATCTCTTATATTACAGAGTCATCCGGAGCCGAGCAGGGAGTCAATTACCAGCATGTGCAGGGGAGCGTAAAATTTGCAGAAGGAGAAACGTCGAAGAAAGTCACGTTAAAAGCCTATGACAAAAACGGCATACCTGAGCACGATGACAGGATTGTGGACGGAAAGGATTTTTATTTTACATTATTAGCATCGGATACGGCTTCTATCGGAGTGGATTCTGTTATGCATATCGTTCTTTATAACGTCAACCCGAAAGATATCCTGGATGAATGCAAAAACATAGATCTGGATCAGTATTCAAAAGAAGGCAGGGAAGCTTTTGAGACTGCCGTAGCGGAACTCGAAGCATATATCAACAGCGGCATCGCTTCCGAACAGGTTTTGAAAACAGCGGCAATGGCGGCGTTTAAGGCGAAAAACAATCTGTCGGCAAGGGAAGGCTATACGGCGGAGGATCCTTATGAACTGCCGGTTTCCTACAATCAAAGGAAAGAGATTGAGGCGGAAAAGTTTATCCTGGACGCATCCGGCGTGGTGAATCCGGAGCAATATGTCCGGATTGCAAAGAAAAATGACGCTACGGTGGTCGACTGGTTTGAAAACGGAAATAAAATCAGGCTTCCGTTCTATGCTGCAAATGAAGGGACGTATAAGGTTACAGCGACATATCTTAGCGGAAGGACGCAGGAAAGCGGTAATCCGAATGCATTTAACTGGGGCGGCACAAATGTGGAAAGCGGCTCTGTGGATGTATACGGAGAGGAAGGGGCGACGACGTTCCATACCGTAGATTTTACAGTTCGCGTAACGGCTGCCGGAAACGGGGAATTGGTATTTGCCGCGGATTCCAAAGGCGGGCCTGTCATTGACAAGTTTGTAATCCAGAATACAAATGCAGACGCAAAACCGGTGGCAGTAGAAAGCGTCAAATTAAATAAAATGGAAATGAAACTGACTAAAGATAAGAATTATGATGTTTTAGTTGCAACCGTTCTGCCGGTGAACGCGGCAAACAAGCAGGTGGCGTTTACCAGTTCCAATACGGCGGTTGCACAGGTAGACAGCTACGGCCTGGTAAAAGGCGTGGCAAATGGAAACGCGGTGATTACCGCAACGTCTGTGGACGGGGCAAAAACAGCTGCATGCAGCGTTACGGTTGATTTGGGGCAGGCTCCGGTTCCGACGCCGCCGGATCATAAGGAAGAACTGCCGGTAGTTACCGCATTAAGCGCCCCGGCAGGCGTAACGGCAAAGAGTACGGTGACAGGAGTAAAAATTACGTTCCAGGCATCTTTAAACGCGTCTTCTTATGACATTTACCGCAAAGAAGGAAACAAGGCCGCACGTAAAATTGCATCTGTTACAAATACTTCTTACGTAGACGAAAAAGCGCCCGCCGCAAAGAAGCTGACGTATACGGTAACGGCAGTATCTGCAAATGCATCCTACACAAACAGCGCGCAGAGCGCAGGAGCAGGCGTTACGCTTCCCAAAACAGTGTCAGGGCTGAAAGTAAAAGCTGTAAATAACGGCGTGCAAATCAGTTTCAAGCAGGTAAAAGGGGCGAAGAATTATACGATTTTGCGTGCCCGAAAGAAAAACGGCAAATATACCAAGGTAAAAACATTATCTGCAAAGAAGACTGCTTATGTGGATAAGAAAGCAAAGAAGGGTAAGAATTTTTACAAGGTAGTTGTGAAAAAAGGAAAGCTTTACAGTCCGGCAAGTTCGGTGAAGCAAGTAACGGTCAAAAAGAAATAAATAGATAAGATAAGCGGTTTCCAAAGCATGTTTGAAAAATGCTTTTGGAAACCGCTTTTTTGGAATGCGTTTAATATTGGATCAAAACGGAATTCGTTAACGTATCCCCCTGGTATGACAGTTTCAGCGAAAAAAAACCGGAATCTTTTAGCAGCAGGCGGAGGAATATTTTATCCCCTTCCCAGATGGGAAGCTGTTCTATGCGGTCTTTTGGAACCCATTCCAGATGTCCCTCTCTGCAGTCGGTAAGCGTTCCTTCGAATTTGTCTGCCGTAAACAGATGGATATATTCGCTTTCCCATCCGTCGGCAATAAATGTTAAAATGCCCCGGAAACGGTAATTTAAAAGCGTAAGCCCCGTTTCTTCCCGGACTTCCCGAAGCAGGCATTCTTCAGGCGTTTCGTCGTCTTTGAATTTGCCGCCGACGCCGATCCATTTGTCGCGGTTGACGTCATGCGCTTTTTTGATGCGGTGGAGCATCAGATAGCATCCTTTTTGTTCGATATAACAGAGTGTGGTAAGTTTCATATTACAATCCTTTCGTAAAACGGGCGGATAAGGCGCTGTCCGCAAGGTGCGGACGTGGCGGGGAAACGGATAAAACGGCGTGCACTACCGCCGGCACAGGATTTTTTCAATATCCTTTTGCAGACCGATGATCATCAGGTGTTCATCCGCTTTAAACGTATAGTCCGCTCCGGGCAGAATGCGCGTATGGTCGCCGTATTTCACCCCAATAATGCTTAAATGATATCTGGCGCGGAAATTAAGGTCAAGCACGCTTTTGCCAACCCATTCCCGGCGCGGGGCAATTTCGTAAATAGAATAGCCGTCTGCGAGGTTGATATAGTCAAATACATTGTCTGCGCTTAAACGTACCGCCAGTTTGGCGGCAACGTCCCGATCCGGGAAAATAACTTCGTCCGCCCCGTTGCGCTGCAGGAATTTGGCGTGAATATCACGGTTTGCCTTGCTTAAAATATGCTTTGCGCCCAGATCCTTTAACAGGCTTGTAATCTCAAGGCTGCTCTGAAAATTACTGCCAATGCTTACGATACATAAATCAAAGTTGGAAACGCCGAGGCTTTCCAATACTTTGACATTGGTGCAGTCGCCGATTTTGGCGCTGGTAACATAGGGAAGCAGATCCTCCAGGCGTTCTTCGCATTTGTCCACAATCATGATTTCGTTGTCCAGGCGGGACAGATTCATGCATAAATGCGTACCGAAGTGACCCATTCCGATCATTAAAATAGATTTCATAGCGGTATCCTTTCTGTGCTATCCGATATTTATTTTTTCCGAGGGCTGCATAACATGGGCAATTTTCTTCTTGTCCGTAAAGGACATAGCGAAGGAAAGGCTTCCGACGCGGCCCAGATACATCAGAAGAATGACGATAAGCAGAGACGGCGTATTCAGCTTTGTCGTAAGGCCGGCCGACATACCTACCGTGCTGATAGCCGAAAAAACTTCCACCAGTACGTCTATGCCGTTCAAATCCGAAATACCGCACAATATGATGACAGCCGTCATGGCAAGCGTTAAGTTGGTGCAGAAGACGGCGGCGGCTTTGCGCAGCGCTTCATCCTCCAGGCGCCGGCCGAATATATTGTAGCCTACTGTGCGCGTCAGGTTTGCTTTGATGTATACAAACAATACGACAATACTTGTCACCTTTACGCCGCCCGCCGTAGAACCGGGCGCGCCGCCGATAAACATAAGCACTACCGTAAAAAGCTTGCCTGCGTCGGAAAGGGAGCCTACGTCTGTCGTGTTAAATCCGGCGGTTCTGGGCGTAACGGCGCAGAACAGGGAACTAAGCAGCTTGCCGGTGAAATCCATTTCCGCAAACAAGCGGTTTTGTTCGAGGCAGTAGAATACGAGCGTACTGCCCAAAATCAGGGCCAGCGTGGAGGTGAGCACGATTTTCGTATGTAGGGAATACTTACGAAAATGCAGGCCGTGGTCGTACAGATCGCTCCACACAATAAAGCCGATGCCGCCGATTACGATAAGGAGAACAATGGTAATGACGACAACCGGATGGCTGTAGTAAGAAGTCAGGGAAGAAAACGCCTCGTAGCGCCCCATTAAATCAAACCCGGCATTGCAGAAGGCGGAGACAGAGTGGAACATCCCGTAATAAAATCCCTGTGCCAGCCCCATGTCCGGAATAAAACAGGCGGCAAGGATACAGGCCCCGGCTCCTTCAAAAAAAAGCGTGCCTGTAATCACCCGCTTAGTCAGGCGGACCATACCGCGCAGTTCTATTACGTTAAAGCTTTCCTGTATCAGTCCGCGTTCCCTTAAGCCGATTTTGCGGCGCAAAAGCATGGATACCGTGATGCCGATGGTAATAAACCCAAGCCCGCCTATCTGGATCAAAACCAGAAGCACAATCTGCCCGAAAAGCGTCCAGTGCGTAAAAGTATCTGCGACAATCAGGCCCGTTACGCAAGTGGCGCTGGCAGAAGTAAACAGCGCGGTTAAAAATGAGGTGTGTTCACCGGATTTTGTAGCAAACGGCAGCATCAAAAGCAGCGTACCGGCCAGTATGATCAGAAAAAATCCTCCGGCGATCATCTGCATTCCGGAAAAACGTTTGTATAATTTGGGAAACATAAAATTTATTTTCACTTCCTTTTCGTCTTATTATAGGGTTCCTTTGCTTTTTTGTCTATATTTTTTGGGAAAGTTGTGGTACCATGATAGAGAAGAAAGTTACTGTGAACGCCATGGGTGTGAACAGTAACGAAAGAAACGGAAAGGGAAGTGATTGATATGGACAGACATATACCAAAGCCGGGAGAGCGGTATATGCATTTTAAGGGGAAATTGTACCAGATTATATGTGTGGCGGCGCATTCCGAAACAGGAGAGCAGATGGTGGTTTACCAGGCGCTTTACGGTTCCTTTGCCTGCTATGTAAAGCCGCTTGCGCTCTTTATGGATAAAATGGAACATGTGGAATATCCGGATGCGGGGCAGGGGTACCGTTTTGGTCAGGATCCTTTGGATATGCGGATGCAAAGCGGCTCCGCCGGCCGGGCGGAAGATAAGGCGGTGTGCGTTCGTTGTGACGAAAACAGCGAGTTGCAGGCGGATCCGGCGTTGCTGCGGTTTTTGGATGCGGATACATTAGAAGAGAAGCTTCAGATTTTGAAGTCGCTGGAACATTCCATCACAGACCGCCTGATAGATGATTTTGCCGCCGCGCTTGATCTGGTAATTCCCGATGGAAGCCTTACGAACCGGTATACACAGCTTTTAAGCAGCGTGCGTACCATGCAGAGGTTTGAAAACAGCAGGTTCCGGTAAATTCCAAAACTTTATAGGATAGCAAAAGGGCTGTCGCATTCAGAAGTAAACATACAAGATACAATATTTTGCAAGTACGAATGATACCATATCTTGTTGTTGTATTTCTTAATGCGACAGCCTCATTTGTCTGTTACGGCATTTGTTTTGCCTGGCTTAATACGCTGTTATGGTATTGTTTGGTAAACGTGACGTCTTCTGCGAACCAGTCCGGCGGGACAAAGCGGTTTGCTTCCTCTTCGGTAGGAAATTCCACTTCCGCCAGTATAAGCGGAGCTAAGCTGTCCAAAAATATGTCCAGTTCAATCGTGTACGTTTCCTGGTACGGAATATTATAGCGCACCTTGCGGATCAGTATGCCGTCTGCCTTGGGGCGGAGGTGCTCGTAGGATTTTTTATCCAGAGGCAGGTTGTATTCTTCACGTACCATAAGTCCCCCGCCTTTGTAGGTCAGAATATAATCCTCGCCGGATTTGCGGATGCGTACGACCGGGGAAGTGGACAGGTATCCCTGTTCGATTTCCCGGTGCGGGTACGAAGCATAGTCCGGCGGCAGGCGTTTGATTAGATATTTGCGTTCAATTTCCATGGCGGCTCCTATCGGTAAACGAGTTTTTGCTTCAAATCGGCAACTGCGTCGCTTCCTTTTTGGTATTCCACTATAGCAAGGGCAAAATCAATTGCAGTGCCCATACCGCGGCTGGTAATGACATTTTGATCCGTTACGACGGTTTCTTCCAAAAATTCGGCTCCTGAAAGCTTCTCCTCAAAGCCGGGATGGCAGGTAGCGCGTTTGCCTTTTAAAATCCCGGCGGCGCCGAGAACGGAAGGGGCGGCGCAGATAGCGGTGACAAGTTTTCCGGATTCTGCAAAGGAACAAATTGCCGATTGGACGCCGTCGTGCGCGCCTAAATTTAAGGTCCCGGGCATCCCGCCCGGAAGCACGACGGCGTCATAGCCGTCCAAATCTGCCTGTTCAAAAGTCAGATCCGCCTGGAACGTAATGCCGTGGGAACCGGTAACAGAAGCGGAACCGGTAATGGAAACCATATCAATGGTAAGGCCGGCGCGGCGTAAGATATCGACAACGGTAAGCCCTTCGATTTCTTCACAGCCGTCCGCCATAAAAATTGCTGTTCTACACATAAAAAACCTCCTTAATCCGTTTGTTTACAGAAGTGCAATGCCGTTTTTTTCGCATTCCAGGCACATATCTTTAGGCCACAGGGAAGACTGCACTTCGCCGATATGCGCTTTCCGCAGGAAAAACATGCAGATTCGGGACTGTCCGATCCCGCCGCCGATGGTAAACGGAAGAGCGCCGTCGATAACCGCTTTCTGGAACGGCAGTTCCGCCCGTTCCGTGCAGCCTGCTTTGCTTAACTGGGACAGCAAGGCGGTTTTGTCTACGCGTACGCCCATGGAGGATAATTCCAGGGCGATATCCAAAACCGGATAATAAACGACAATATCTGCATTCAAAGCCCAGTCGTCATAATCCGGGGCGCGCCCGTCATGGGGCTTGCCGTTTTCCAAAACATCTCCAATCTGCATAATGCATACGGCGCCTTTTTCTTTGGTAATGATGTACTCGCGTTCCTTTGGAGAAGAATCCGGATACATTTGTTCCAGTTCTCCCGTAGTAATAAAAAAGATGTCATGCGGCAGAATTTCTTCAATATAATCATATTGGATGGACATATATTTTTCGGTTTTACGCAGGCATTGGTAGACGGTGCGTACGGTGTCCTGCAAAAAATCCATAGTGCGGTCTTCTTTTCGGATTACTTTTTCCCAGTCCCACTGGTCTACGAAAATAGAGTGTATGTTGTCGGTATCCTCGTCACGCCGGATGGCATTCATATCCGTATAGATGCCCTCGCCTGCGGCAAAGCCGTACTTGCCCAGGGCATAACGCTTCCATTTGGCAAGGGAATGGACCACCTCGGCCTGCCTGCCGTTTTGTTCTTTGATATCGAAGGAAACGGGGCGTTCCACGCCGTTTAGGTTGTCGTTGAGCCCGGAAGCCGGATCGACAAAAAGCGGGGCGGATACGCGGGAAAGCTGCAAACGCGTGGATAACAGGTTTTGGAAGAAATCCTTCACCGTTTTGATCGCGATCTGCGTATCGTGCAGGTTGAGTGCGGAATGGTAATCCTTAGGAATAATCATTGTTCCCATATTTAACAGCTCCTTTATATTTGTTGGAATCTTTTGGCAGCCGGTGAAAACTGCTGTAAATTATTGTAGCACACCCGCGATTTTTTTCAATAACAATGTGCGGAAAAAAATTCGTCCAGCAGGGGAAAAAGTTTGGGGCTTTTGACTACATAGCTTGCGTGCGTCTCGCCCGGTAAAATCTGCAGAGAAGCGTCCAGGACAGACGCGGCAATCCGCTTTGTCTCGCTTTTTTTAACCATGTCTTTTTCCCCGGCCAAAACCAGGGTGGGAACGGTAATCCGTGCAAGATCTGCTTTTGTAATATGAGGTTCTTTTTGCATCAGGCGGACGAGCGGGTCTTTGTCTGCCAAAGACTGAAACCATATCGAAAGCCGGGGAAAGAATTTAAATCCTGAGGGGGTCAGGTTTGCCCCGCTTACGGCAAGTGCGGAAAACATAGCCGGATACCGGGAAGCGGCAATCAGGCCGATAATACCGCCGTCGCTAAAGCCGTAATAGGCGGGGCGGACCAACTCAAGCGCGTGGACAAAAGCGGCGACGTCCTCCGCCATGTCGGAATAATGGTATTCATTTACGGCGGAACTAAAACCGTGCCCGCGGCTGTCTAAGGCGTAGACGGTATGTTTTTTGGAAAGTTCCGGAACCAAAACTTGAAATATCCGATGTGTTTCTTTATTCCCGTGCACTAAAATGACAGGGGAACCTTCTCCGTGTTTTTCGTAGTAGATAACTTGTCCGTTTAATTGAATGTACATATTTGGATGTTGCCTCCTCCCGTTTGGATTGTATGATGAGTATAGCATATTGGAAGTAAATCTTGAAGAGTAAAAAGCAAATGTGTTATAATACCGTTATCCGGAGGCTACTGTTCACTCCTGGGCCGTGCACTGCGCTGCACGGCCACAGGCCAATACAGTAATGGGGCCGGAATCCGGCCTCTTGCCGTAAGGCAGCTTTCAATAGGCGGATTCGTTACTGTAAACGCCATGGGTGTGAACGGTAACGTCCGGAGCGCCCGGAGGATGTGGACGGGGCAAAAAGGGGCAAAATGATATGAAGGGAAATGAAATAAAATTTTGGGAAATCGTAACGGAAGCGGTAACGGCGGTATTGGCGCTGCTGTTTTTGGGACTGCAGGTTTATTACGCATATGTATATGAAACCAGCGCGGTGACAATGCTGTATCATTTGCTCCCTCCGCTTTTATTGTATGCAGGCATGACGGCTCTGCAGATATTTCCGGAACTCTTAAACGGAGCCGGCAGCGAGCCGTTAAAAGGGAACGTACGCGTTTATGCGGTTCGTATGGTGCGAAACAGCAAGCTGCTTGTTATCTTAGGCATATGGATCCCGTCTGCGGCGGACGCGTTTGGCGTCCAGTTAAACGCGGCATACAGTTTGGTTTTATTTTGCGGCATATTGGCCAATATCGGTTACTATATCTATCAGATATACAAACATAACAGGAAGTCATAAAGACGGAGGATAAAAGACATGGGAAATTTTGGTAAGAAGGTCATTTTGGCTATTCCGTTTGCCGTTTTTGGCGCAGACGGGATAATAAAGCATTATGTGGAAAAGAAAGAAGAGTTTGACGTTCCAAGGGAAGCGTTTAGCGGCAGGCTTTTGCTGCGCAGGCATTACAACCGGGGAGCGGCATTTGGCATAGGAGCGGGAAAACCCGCGTTTGTAACGGCTGTACAGGGCGTACTGCTCTCTGTGTCGGCAGCCTGCTTTGCGGCGCTGCTTCCGAAAAGGGGCAGGATTGGGCTAAAGGCTGCCCTCGGGCTGATTCTTGGTGGAGGAGCCAGTAATTTTTATGACCGCCTGAAACGGAAACACGTGGTAGACTATGTAAGCATTCCGGCCAGATGGAATTTTGCGCGCCGGATTGTATTTAATCTGTCGGACGTATGTATCCTGTGCGGCAGCCTGCTTCTGGCAGTTTTTGGCAGAAAAGGCAAATAAAAAACAGGGCGGAAAGCCGTTTTGTCAGCTTTCCGCCCGCTTTTTCGTTGTGTGTATCCTGCATAACAGTTGCCCGGAGTATAGCTTGTTTCCGAAACAGCTGCTGTCCCAACAGGCTATTATGCTTAATCATTTTCCTGTTCCACCATCTTTATCCATAAATACTAGAACTATAAAACATTATGAAAAAGGTACGTTGAAAAGTAGCTGATTAATAGGTAGTAAAATTATTTTACTACGGTTACATTGGTAGCTTGAGGACCTTTTGCCCCATCCACTACTTCAAATTCAACGGAAGCGCCTTCATCTAATGATTTGAAGCCGTCCATGTTGAGTCCGGAGTAATGAACGAATACGTCGTTGCCGCTTTCATCAGAGATGAAGCCATAGCCTTTCTGGTTATTAAACCATTTTACTGTACCTTTGTTCATGTCTGTACCTCCAAAAAAATTTAAAAATTATGCTTCTTTGCACATGGCGCAAGTATAGCATATGTCTTTTGAAAAGTAAAGCAAAAGTTTAAAGTTCCTCGTAAGATATGGAATGTTTTGTCAGAAATTTTTGCACAAGCCGATCCCATTCGTGTTCTAAAGTGCGTTCGGCGGAGAAAATGGCATAGGAAATGCCGGTTGTCAGGGTAAGCTGCCCGTTTTGGTACGTCAGGTTTATATAGAATCCTTTGATATCGCTTAAAGTGAAGCTGCTTTCGGAACGGGAAAGGACGTTTGCCGTATTTGCAGGCGAGAGCGTCAGGACAAATTTAAAAGAAACCGGCGTGCGCCTGCCGCGGATCAGCTGGTAGCAGGTGGGGCGCAGCATGGCATAGGGGAGGATATCCTGTCCGCACAGGCCGGATTCTTCCAGTTCTTCTTTGGAATAATAGGAAGGGTGGATGCGCCCGTCTATGGTAAAAGCGGCGTCTTTGGTGACGGAAGCTTCCGGCAGCAGGAAATGATCAAAGGTATCGCTGCATAAAAGCTGGTTCATAAATGTTTTGACATCGGTAAGCTGTAATGCGATCAAATAGAACACCTCAATTATAAAAAATTTGAATTATATGTGTATTTTAACATAAGATATGGGAAAAGTCCAAAAAGTATAGTAAAATAAGCGGATAGGCAGCGTTGAGTGTCAGCGGGAAAACGGAGGATATTGTGGAGAATAGAAAAAACAGAAAACGGACAGCGCTTTTTTTCGTTTTGGGATGTATATGGATGCTGCAGGGATGCGCATTAAAAGAACAGTTTGGGGATTTGCTTACTGAGGCGCTAAAGCAGGATGAAACAAAGTTAAAGCAGGACGAGGAGGATACGGGGGAGTTTGTGCAGCCGCAAAAACCAGAGGATACGGAACAGGCAAAGCCTGTCACTATAAGCGGCGAAACAGAAGCTGCGCCCCAATTAGAGGCAGAAGACGGGGAATATGCGGCTTATTATGCTTACCGGACACTGGATGATAAGATTAAACCGGTGTACCAGACGGTGCTGCGTACGATTTTGGAACACGGGGAGAAAGCAGAGCTTCCGACGACGGATGTGGACGTACTGGAAGAGGCGTATAAGGCAGTCTGTGCGGACAATGGCGGTCTGTTTTGGATGTCCGGCTATGTATATACGCAGTATACCAGGGGCGGCGAACTGATAGGTATGGATTTTACGCCGAAATATACGATGGATTATGAGGAGCGGGAACGTATCCAACAGCAGATTGACGCGTCGGCGCAGGAACTTTTGGCGGGAATTTCCATTACGGATTCGGACTATGAAAAGGCAAAGTATGTATTTGAGATACTGGTGCAGAATGTGGATTATGACGCTTCTTCGGAAAATAACCAGAATATTATCAGTACGTTTTTGAACCGCGCTACCGTCTGCCAGGGGTATGCGTGCGGGACGCAGTATTTGCTTCGTCTGTTGGGGATTGAAAGCGCGATTGTGAACGGGAACGCCAATGGGGAATCGCATGCGTGGAATCTGGTGAAGCTGGACGGGGAGTATTATTATATGGACACGACTTGGGGAAATTCCAGATATCTTGACAGCTCTGAGGAGATGGAGAAATATGTGAATTATAATTACCTTGCAGTTACGTCGGAGGAAATTTCCAGGACGCACCGGTTTGAAAACAGTTTTTTACTTCCGGAATGCAATAGTGTGCAGAATAGTTATTTTATCCGGGAAAACCGCTATTTTGAGCAGTGGGATCCGCAGGCAGTCGGGGCGCTTTTGACGGATACCTGGAGCAGTGGGGGAGGCAGCATGGCGGTGAAATTTGCAAATGGGGAACTGTTCCGGCAGGCGTTGGAGTATTTTATCATGGAACAGCATATTGCGGAGTATTGTGAGAATATTTCTTCGGTTTATTATTTGGAGGATGCTCAGTTGTATGTGCTGACGTTTCATTTGTAAGGAAGATAAGGGGGCGGGGAAGCAGGCGGCGCCTTCTGTCCGCCTGTTTTTATGTGGATAAATGATGATATGGCGGTTCGCGGCATAGTTTGAGCATTCCGGCATCTTCCGGGGAGTCTCCTGCGGCGGCGGCTTCACGGGGGGAGATGTTCAGCCAGCTGCAGACGGTACGTACGCCGGCTGCTTTGTCTGCTTTTGCGGAAAGGATTTGCAGGCAGTTTTGTTCGGTAAAGTAACGTATGTTTGGGCTGCGCAGCCACGGTATGGTTTGTTCCAGGGCCTGTATTTCTTCTGGGCGCCAGGGATTGTGCCGGGCGCGGTGAAGGGTGATTTTGTAGGGCCTGCCCTGGTGGGCGTATGTTAAGGTGCAGAAGTGAAGGTTTTGTTCCAGGGCGGAAAGTTTGGAAAGGTCTGTTTGATCCAGGTAGTAATAGAGTTCCCGGTTTTGGGTGTTTTGGACGATATGCGCTCCGCCGGCAAAAATTCCGCCGGAAAATAAATCCCATACCGGGCGGCACCGTTTGCAGGCTTCCCGCAGGGGGAGCGTGGTGGCGAAATACAGGGGGATGTTTTCTAAGGAAAGGGCTTTGATGCCGGCCAGTATGTTTTTTGGGATTTGGGCCGGCCTGCCCGGTTTTTGCTGCACAAGCAGGGTTCCTTCGATGTCGAGGAAGACGGCTTTGGGGCGGCGCGGAATGCGGAACAGCGGATATGGGCCGAATAAGATTCGGTTCAGGAAGTTGTCTCGTCCGCCGTAGGCTAAGTAGCAGGAGCAGAGCCTGCGGCTGCATGACGGCTCCGGGAGCGGGACGGGGATGTCCGGGATTTTGGAGCGGGCAGGGAGCGGCGGGCTGATGTTGCAGGTGCGCGTGGAACCGTTTCCTTCCAGAAAGAGCCGTCCGGCGCATTGGGCTTTGTCGGAGGGGACGGGGGCAAGTTCGCGCAGGAAGTACGGATCGATTTGCAGGAAGGCGGATTGTTCTTCGTCTGTGTAGGGGCGGCCAAGGCCGTCCATTTTGTTGATCCAGAGGTAGATTTCTGCGGGGAGTATCCGGCGCAGCGTCTGTATCAGGTTTTTGTGTTTCGGGACGCCTACCGCTCCGGCGCAGAGGGATATGCCTGCGGCAAAAAGCCGTCTGCATTGATTGGCGAAGGCTTCGGCTGTGGTCATTTCGGGGTGGAAGGTGGCCCAGAGGCGAAGCTTTTTTTGGATGCCGCCGTGTTCGGTGAAGCGGGAGAGGGAAGACTCTAAGGGGAAGCTCAGGTTGGTCTGCGCGCCGACGGCGTCGATGTTTTGGCAGGCGCTTATGTGCGCAAGCCCTTCCCAGTACCAGGGGTGGATCAGGGCTTCGCCGTAGGGGGCGATAAGCAGCGCGCGGATGCCGGACGCGGCGGCTTGCCCGGGAAAGGATTGTAGGAAAGAGAACCACTGCGCGCGGTCTTGTTCCAGTTCTCTTGCGGAGGTGCGGCGTTTGGAAAACGGGCAGTAAGAGCAGCGGTAGTTACAGCTTTTTAGGCTGCCCCGGTATATGAGTGTGTTTCCGGTCATGGATGGCCTCCCATTCTTTCATTTTTTCCAGTATCGGTGCGGAGATAAGCTGCGGGCCCAAATAGTCGGACAGGCCGATGCCGTTTTCGGACAGGGTGAGAAATTCGTCTGCGTTTGCTTCCGTTTTGCGGGCGTATCCTTTTTGCAGCCATTCGGTAAGCAGCGGGAATTCCTGCCTGGCGTCTGTGCCGAAGTGTTTTTGGTAGCGGCCAAGCGGAAGGCCGGGAGCAAGGAACAGGTGGCGGATGATGTAGCGCCGTTTCTGTTCTTCTTCGGATAACAGGACGCCGTGTGTGACGGCGGAAAAATCTTCGGTATGCATAAAGGCGTTTAGCTGGCGCAGGCATTCGGGCGCGGTAACGGCGTATGGCGTGCAGAAATGCAGGTTTCCCAGGTAGCTGCGCCCGCCGCACCCAAGCGCAAGCGACGTGCCGAACCCGCATTCCGAAAAGGCACGCGGGCTGCCTGTCGGACGTGCTTTTACGAAACGGCGCATGGAATCCTGCCGGTAGCCTTCGCTTTTTAAGCAGGCGGAAGCCTCCAGGTACTGGCGGTAAGTTTCGTCCGGCTTTGGAAGGTCAGAGGATACGCCGGCCAGCCATGCCCCGCGGTGTAAGTACAGCGGGTATAAAAAGATTTCATCGGGAGCAAAGCGGACCGCTTCTTTTAGGGAAGCAAGCAGGCTTTCGGTGCTTTGTCCCGGGATCCCGTATATAAAGTCTGCGTTGATACAGGGGAACCGGCAGGATTTCAGGAGGTCGAGGGCTTTTCTTGCCGTTTTGGCGTCGTGCCGCCTTCCTAGGGTTTTTAACTCCCGATCCGAAAAACTCTGGATTCCCATGCTGATTCTTGTGACGCGCGCCTGCTGCAGGATTTGCAGTTTTTCCCGGGAAGTTTGGTTCGGCGCGGTTTCGATGGTAAGCGTTCGGCCTGTTTCGTATCGGAAGCAGGTTTCTAGCACAAGGAACATCCGCTTAAGCTGTTCTGCGGGCAGAAGCAGCGGCGTGCCGCCTCCGATGGTGATATCCGAAAATTCCGGCCGGATATCGGAGAATATCGCCCGGTACTGTTCGGCCTGACGCGTTACGGCGTCCAGGTAGAGCGCAAAGGCTTCCGTTGACTGGCCGGTGACCGAAAAGAGGTTGCAGTAGCCGCATTTGGACTGGCAGAACGGGATATGCAGATAAAGCCCGTGGTTTTTGCCGGACAAATAACGGGCGTAGTCCTGCAGGCGGATTGGTTCTAACGGGCGGTACGCCGTTTTATGCGGATAGCTGTACATATATTGGATGTAAGGATTCATAGGTTTACGCCTCTTTTTTACAGGAAAAAATGTTTGTAGGGGACGGTGTTGACAATGGGATGGTTGATGCCGTGGAACTGGCAGCCGTCCTCCCCATAGCATGTGCCATGGTCCGAACAGCAAATCACAAACGTATCGCCCCGTTTTTCTTTCCAGCCTAAAAACAGGCGTCCAAGCTGTGCGTCCGTGTAGCGCAGGGCCGCCGCATGGCTTTCAATACTGTCATGGGAGGCGCCCTCCAGATAAAAATAATTGGGATAGTGGATGGCGTCGATGTTTAAGTAGAGGAAAATTTTTTCTGCCGGATTGGCTGTTTCCAGTTTCTTTAGCAGGAAATCCACCTGGTTTTTGGCGCTGTCTTTGACCGGGCAGGCAAAAGAGGGGTTCCAGTAGCTTTTGTTAAAATAGCCCGGGAATACGCTGCCAAGCTTGTCAAAAAAAGCCACGCCGCCGACGCACCAGGTGTCGTAGCCGTCGCGGGAAAGCCCTTCCATTATGGTGCTTCCCGAAAATCCGTATGCGTTGTCCGGGACTTTTTTTCCAAGCCCGACGGAGGACGGGAAAAAGAGCAGTTCCCGGTCGGCGACGGTTTTGGCGTCGTACCGGCAGGGCAGAAAGCCCGCGAACATGGCGTGATGGGACGGCAGGGTAAAATTGCCCGGCGCCTGGCATTTTTCCCAGGCGCCGTATTGGTTTAAAACCGGGGTTGTCCCGGCTGCTTCTTCCCGCACCGCTACGTCGTAGCGCAGGGTGTCCAGGCAAACCAGAAGGATATCGCAGGTTCCTACGACTTTTGTCATATCGACGGAAGGGGCCTTTGGCTGCTTTGTGGAAGCAAACAGGCGCAGAGGCACTTCGCTGCTGTGATCGTTCATGTTATGGTTCCCCCATTCTTTTTAAAAGTTCGGCCTGTCGGCGGTAAATGGTATTTTCGTTAAAAATGTCCTGGTAGATTAAGTCTCCCTGCCCGTTCATTTCGATGATCCGGGGCGTTAAGCTTTCTTTTTCCAGTAAAATATCGATTCCGGCGCTGCGAAGCCCGGGAAAAAGCCCCATTGCTTTTTGGCAGAGCGCTGTGATTTCTTCCTGCACGGAGGCGGGAAGCCCGAGCGCGGAAAAGGGCAGGGGGCGGTTATTTAACTGCAGGTTGGTAATCGGCCCTTTGGAGAGCCTGGCCAAAAGATAATCAATACGGCCGTCCTGCACGACGGCGCGCAGGTCAACAGCCCTGATGAGAAGCTTTTGCGTACCAGCGTTCTACGATGCACCGGGTCTGCAGCAGACTGTCTAACAGGGGCAAAATCTGCGCCCGGTCCGTAAAGCAGCGCAGGCGTTTGGTATTAAAAAGCCCCTTTGCCGGATGCAGTGCGGCGCAGGTGTAAAGCGCCATCCGCCCGCTGCCGGGCTGGACGCGGAATGCCGATACGCCCGCTGCGCCCGAGCCGTTGACCGGTTTTACAAAGACCTGGCAGACGCCGCGTTCCTGCATGGCGCAGAGAAGATCCGCGGCGTGTCCGATTGTGGCGCAGCCCGCGGCGGAGCCGAAAGGCTGCGCGGGCGGTTCTCCGGCGGCAGGACCATGCGGCGGGGGTACCGCGAACGGCATGGTAACGGGAAGCCCGGCGCACAGCAGGGTTTCTTTGCATGCCAGCTTGTCCAACAGGGCGGCTATGGCGGACGGATGGTTTAGAAAACGGATTGGATATGCGTCTGCCGCCTGCGCCAGTCCGGAAAGCCGGCGCCTGTAATCGGCCGCCAGTTTGTCCAGTTCCTTCAGATACGGGCTGTCCCAGCGGGGCGGATCGATTTTCATTGCGACGGTTTCATTTGAAAATTGCTTCATCTGCCCGTCCCAGCCGTTCCAGTCCAGAAAAAAGAGGGACAGCCCGGTTTCGTTTGCCGCCCTCTTAAAATAATCGGTTCTTCTGGTGTCCGAAACGCCGAGTAAAACGGCCCGGCTCACTCGGTCAGCATGGCGATCCTAAAGATATCGCCGTCGTCTTCTTCGGCCTCGCATTGCTCCGAGGTATCGGTTTCAATCGGAAGCTGCGCTATGTTTTGCATCATGCCGTCGGTGAGGTAATGGTAGTGGATATCCAGCTTTTTAATATTGGGAAGCGCAGGGAGCGTTTCTAAAAGGAGCGCGCCGCCTTTGTCTGTGAGCGTCCCGCATGAAAGGTCAAGCGTATGGATTTGCCGGATGTATTTGCAGTTTAGCACAACCTCGGCCATCTCGTCCTGTAGTTCACTGTCTGCTATGCCCAGATAGGAAAGCCTGGGGAAATCGGAAGCTTCCAAAAACTCTCTGACGGTATCTGCGTCTCCGTCAAAGCCGTAGTAGTCAACGCCGACATAAAGCAGCAGCTTTTTTAAATTGGGAAGTCTGGCCTCCTGTATCTGACGGATAACGGCTGGTGGGAGGCCGCCGCAGATGATGGTCAGCGATTCTAAATGTTCATGCGAGATCCGGCCAAGCGAGAGATCGGTGCTGCCTTTTATGGTGAGTTCCTTAAGCTGGGGCATCGCGTCCCACAGCTTTTCGTAATTCCCCTGCATAATCCAGGATACTTCACAGTCTTCGTAATCCATGTCGCCGATAAACAGGCTTTGGATGTGGGAGAAGCGATCTGTATTTGCCGCGATGCCGTCGATCAGAGGCTGGCAGCTTTCTTCCCAGGGACCGCCCCATGAACCGATAACAATACCGTTTAAGCCGCCAAAATCCGGATCTGACAGCATGTCTTCGATCAGGGAGGAGGCGTTTTTGCCTTCGTCTTCGTATTGGTTGTAGCTATAGGCGTATCGTTTTGTTTTTGTGATTTCAGATTCCATTGTCGTACCTCCGTTTTGGTATTTTTGAAACGCGTTCAAGTCGGTTTTTTGAGGATATTATAACATGGGAAATGGGGGGAGGCAAGAGGAAAGAGAGTGGTCGCAGATGACAGTTCCAACAATCTCATATATTCCACCGTGGCGGATTTTGTTGAAATCTCCTGGAAGCTGTGATAGAATGTCTTTGGATACTATCAGGATGGTAGGCGGTTAGCCCTCTCCGGAGGGACTGTGACCCTCCGTTTACATAATTCGCCTCTGAGCGGAAATACGGAAAGGGAGGGCGACGCTTATGTTGACGTTAGAAGGACTTATTGCAGTTATCAGCCTTTGTGTTGGTTGCTTTAGCCTCGGATACGCCATGGGGCGTAACGATAATAATAAGACACAGAAATAGCCGCCCGGGCCTGACAAGCTAAGCGGCTATTTTGCACTTAAATGAATCGGGCTAACCGTCTAT
>CAJTLD010000024.1:0-21656 GCA_910577065.1 uncultured Lachnospiraceae bacterium
CGGAGCAGATGGACTTTTCTTACCGTCACAGCTGCGTGGCCGGCCGGGGTTATCTTGTGCTTGGCGCAGAACTGAAACTTACAAAAGACGATCCGGAAAAGATCCGGCAAAACATGGAAGAACTCAAAAAACGGCGTATCAGCAAACAGCCCCTGGAATATCCGAGCGCGGGAAGCACATTTAAGCGTCCGCAGGGATATTTTGCGGGAAAACTGATTATGGATGCCGGGCTTTCCGGTTTTTCTGTGGGAGGCGCGCAGGTATCGCCGAAGCACTGCGGTTTTGTCGTAAATACGGGAGGAGCCTTAGCGTCTGACGTTTTGGCCGTGATACGCCATGTGCAGAGGACGGTGCAGGAGAAATTCGGCGTGGCGCTGGAAACAGAAGTAAAGCTTTTGGGCGAGTTTTAAGAATTGCGGTATTTTGGCCGGGCGAACGGCAGGCTGTTTTGCCGCAGCGGAACAGGGGGATAAAGATTGAAGCTGGTTTTGTTGACGGGGATGTCGGGAGCAGGGAAAAGCACGGCGCTTAAGATGATGGAAGATATCGGGTTTTACTGTGTGGATAACCTGCCGATTCCCCTCATTGAAAAATTTGTGGAATTGTCGGAAAACAGCCAGGATGAGATGCAGAAATTTGCCATAGGCGTAGACATTCGCAGCGGCAACGCCCTTCCGGAACTCAACCTGGTATTAAACCGTCTGATAGAAGACGGCAAAGGTCCCGAAATCCTGTTTTTGGATGCGGAAGACGCTGTGCTTGTGAAGCGTTATAAGGAAACAAGGCGCAGCCATCCGCTGACCGGAGGGGAACGTGTGGAAGCCGGAATTGCCAAAGAGCGCAGCCGCCTTCATTTTCTGCGTGAGCGCGCGGACTATATTATTGATACCAGCAGGCTTTTGACGCGGGAACTTTTTGCGGAACTCGATAAGATATTTGTGCGGCAGCAGGATTATAAAAATCTTTTTATAACCATTTTGTCATTTGGTTTTAAATATGGCATTCCGTCGGATTCGGATTTGGTGTTTGACGTTCGTTTCCTGCCAAATCCGTATTATATGGAAGGGCTGCGCGCCAAAAGCGGCAATGACAGGGAAATCCAGGAATATGTGCTGCAGTTTTGGGAAGCGCATGAATTTTTAAACAAGCTGACCGATATGGTGAACTTCCTGATTCCGAATTATATTATAGAGGGTAAGAACCAGCTGGTCATCAGTATCGGCTGCACCGGCGGAAAGCACCGTTCGGTTACTCTGGCAAACGAACTGTACCGGCGGCTGTCCGGCAGCAGGGAATACGGCTTAAAGATTGAACACCGGGATATCGGGAAAGATGCGTTGAGGAAGTAACATGTCATTTTCAAGCGATGTAAAAAAGGAACTGGCAGAAAGAGCCGGTACGGGCAGGCACTGCCAGCTTGCGGAACTTTCCGCCGTCATAGGTTACGCCGGCAAAGTAAGTACATATGGCGAGACGCTGTATTTGCAGATTGCAACCGAAAACAGTATGTTGAAAAAAAAGTTCGGGCTGCTTTTAAGGCTTTTGTTTGATTTTAAGGAGCCAAAAGAAAAACTTTCCGGGGAAGCCGTTTTAAAAGTCTTACAGAGTGTGAAGCTTTGGGATGACGCGGGCGGCTGTTTTCGGAATGCGGAGACGGCGGACGGGCTTTTGGTTCAGCAGGGCTGCTGTAAGCGTGCGTTTATCCGCGGCGCGTTTCTTGCGGCAGGCTCTATGAGCAACCCCCAAAAGGCGTATCATTTTGAAATTGTCTGCGGCTCAGACAGGCAGGCGCAGCAGTTAAAGGATATGATCAACAGCTTTGGCATGGACGCAAAAATTGTGGCGCGCAAGAAAAATCAGGTCGTTTATGTGAAGGAAGGGGAGCATATCGTTGATTTGCTGAATATTATGGAAGCGCATCAGGCGCTTTTAAACCTGGAAAACGTCCGGATTGTCAAAGAAATGCGCAATTCGGTAAACCGCCAGGTGAATTGTGAAACCGCCAATATCAGCAAGACCGTGAACGCGGCTGTCCGCCAGATAGAAGATATCCGTTTTATCCAGGCAAAGCGCGGCTTAGAGAGCCTTCCGGACAATCTGCGGGAAATTGCGCTGCTGCGCCTGGAATTTCCGGACGCGCCGTTAAAGGAACTGGGGACGTACTTAAACCCCCCGGTCGGCAAATCCGGAGTCAACCACAGGCTCAGGAGGATATCGGAGATTGCCGCAGAAATGGGATGTGAGCATGGAAGGTGAGGGGATACGATGAAAAAATTGCTGTTTGTATTCAATCCTCAGGCGGGGAAAGCGCAGATTCGGAATAAACTGATGGATATTTTGGACATTATGGTCAGGGAGGGGTATGAGGTTACGATATATCCCACACAGGCAAGAGAGGACGCTTTAAATATCGTAAAACTGCGCGCCGGACACTATGATCTGGTGGTATGCAGCGGCGGCGACGGGACGTTGGATGAAGCGGTCAGCGGGCTGATACATTCCGGCGTAAGCGTACCTCTTGGCTATATACCTGCCGGGAGCACCAATGACTTTGCCAATTCCTTAAAAATTCCAAAGGACATGATAAAAGCGGCGCGCATTGCAGTCGGCGGGCAGAAATTTGCCTGCGACGTCGGGACGTTTAACGAAAAGCCATTCGTTTATGTGGCTGCGTTCGGGATTTTTACGGCGGTTTCTTACAGGCAGGAGTGGAAAAACATACTCGGCCATGCGGCCTATATTTTAGAGGGCGTCAAGAGCCTGCCGGAAATGACGTCGTATTATATGCGCGTGGAATATAACGACGTGGTGATTGAAGATGAATTTATTTTCGGGATGGTGACCAACTCCAATTCCGTCGGCGGTTTCCAGAATATGACTGGCAAAAACGTGCTGTTAGACGACGGCAAGTTTGAAGTAACGCTGATCCGCCGCCCGAAAAATTTGGCGGAACTAAACGAAATTTTAGCTTCGCTGACCAATTTAATCGACAATACGGATTTGATATACTCCGCAAAAAGCGCTCAGGTGACGGTTCTGTCGGAAGAGGAGGTGCCCTGGACTTTGGACGGCGAATTTGGAGGAGAAGTACGGGAAGCGGACATACGCAACATGCAGCGGGCTCTTGAAATTATGGTGAGGAAAAACTTCACAAAAAACACTTTATTTTTGGAATAATTTAGGCTATACTATAAGAAATGAAAAAATAAAAAAGGAGAGATAAAATTATGTTAGTATCTGCAAAAGAAATGCTTGACAAAGCAAAAGCTGGCCACTATGCGGTAGGACAGTTCAACATCAACAACCTGGAGTGGACCAAATCCATTCTGGCAACGGCCCAGGAGCAAAATTCTCCGGTTATCCTCGGCGTATCCGAAGGGGCAGGAAAGTACATGACAGGCTTTAAGACCGTTGCAGCTATGGTCAAAGCCATGATCGAAGAGATGAACATAACCGTTCCGGTTGCCCTGCATCTGGATCACGGTTCTTACGACGGATGTATGAAATGCATCGAAGCAGGATTTTCTTCCATCATGTTTGACGGTTCCCATTACCCGATTGACGAGAACGTTGCCAAGACAACCGAACTGGTACAGAAAGCGCATGACAACAATATTTCCATCGAAGCGGAAGTCGGCGCAATCGGCGGCGAAGAAGACGGCGTAATCGGCAAGGGCGAATGCGCAGATCCGCAGGAGTGCAAATCAATTGCAGACCTTGGCATTGACATGCTTGCAGCAGGCATCGGCAATATCCATGGCAAATATCCGGAGAACTGGGAAGGCTTAAGCTTTGAAACGCTTGATGCGATTCAGCAGCTTACCGGGGACATGCCGTTAGTGCTGCACGGCGGTACCGGCATCCCGGAAGATATGATCAAAAAAGCAATCTCCCTTGGAGTTGCAAAGATCAACGTAAATACAGAGTGCCAGTTATCTTTCGCAGCAGCTACACGCGAATATATCGAAGCAGGCAAGGATCAGCAGGGCAAGGGATTTGACCCGCGTAAATTACTGGCTCCGGGCGCGGAAGCGATTAAGGCGACCGTGAAAGAAAAAATGGAATTATTCGGTTCCGTAGGAAAAGCGTAAGTTTGTAAAAGTTGCTGAAATTTTTTTGGAATCGGACTGAAAATTGTAAAAAACAGAAAAAGTGAAAAAAGCTATTGCATTTTGCGTTCAGTTGGTGTATTTTAAAGAAGAATTAAGCAAATGTGCAAAGACGAACAAGGGTGTTCCACTGGTTGGAATACCCTTTTCGTGCGTGTGAAGAAAAATGTGCAAAAAAATGCGCAATAATAATGAAATACCCTTCGGGTATCCCTTTATGCGCGAAAAAATGCGCATTAATAATGAAACACCCTTCGGGTATCCCTTTATGCGCGAAAAAAAATGCGCAATAATAATGAAAGGAAGAGTGACATATGGAAGAATGCAGGGAATATTATAACGCAGCGGATATTTTTGGTGAAAATGTGTTTAATGACGCCGTTATGCAGGAACGTCTCCCCAAAAAGGTTTATCAGAGGTTAAAGGAGATTATCCGCGGCGGCAAGGAATTGGATTTGGCTACAGCGGATGTGATTGCGCATGAGATGAAGGAATGGGCGATTGAAAAGGGGGCGACGCATTATACGCACTGGTTTCAGCCGATGACAGGGGTGACTGCAGAAAAACACGACGCTTTTATTACGGCTCCGATGGAGAACGGCAGAGTTTTGATGAGTTTTTCCGGCAAAGAGCTGATTAAAGGGGAGCCGGATGCGTCTTCGTTTCCATCCGGCGGCCTGAGGGCGACTTTTGAGGCCAGGGGCTATACGGCCTGGGACTGTACTTCCCCCGCGTTTGTCAGGCAGGACGCGGCGGGCGCTACGCTCTGCATACCAACGGCTTTCTGTTCATACACAGGAGAAGCGCTGGATCAGAAAACGCCGCTTCTTCGTTCTATGGAAGCGGTCAATGAGCAGACGATGCGGCTCATCCGTCTCATGGGCAACAAAACATCCCGGAAAATAACGGCGTCCGTAGGGCCGGAGCAGGAATATTTTATTGTGGATCGGGCGAAATACTTAAAACGGAAGGATTTGATTTTTACCGGGCGTACGTTGTTCGGCGCAATGCCTCCGAAGGGGCAGGAGATGGATGACCATTATTTTGGGACGATCCGCGAGCGGATTGCAGCGTATATGAGAGATGTAAACAAAGAACTTTGGAAGTTAGGCGTATCCGCAAAAACGCAGCACAATGAGGTCGCGCCGGCACAGCATGAACTCGCGCCCATTTATGCATCCGCAAACGTTGCGGTAGATCACAATCAGCTGGTGATGGAAACGCTGAAAAAGGTAGCGGGACGCCATGGGCTGCAGTGCCTGCTGCATGAAAAGCCGTTTGCAGGCGTAAACGGTTCTGGAAAACACAATAACTGGTCTATTACGACAGACGACGGGATTAATCTTTTGGATCCGGGCGTGACGCCGCATGAAAATTTCCAGTTTTTGCTGATATTGACCTGTATTTTAAAAGCGGTGGATGTTCATGCGGACTTGCTGCGCGAAGCGGCCGCCGATGTTGGAAATGACCACAGGTTAGGTGCGAACGAAGCGCCTCCGGCTATTATTTCGGTATATCTGGGAGAACAGCTGGAAGATGTGTTAAAACAGCTGATCAGTACGGGAGAAGCGACGCGCAGCATTGCGGGCAGCATGCTTGAGACGGGTGTGAAAACGCTTCCGGATTTTATGAAGGACGCCACGGACCGCAACCGGACGTCGCCGTTTGCGTTTACGGGCAATAAGTTTGAATTTCGTATGATTGGCTCCCAGGACTCCATTGCGCAGGCCAATGTCGTCTTAAATACGATTGTAGCGGAAGCGTTTGCAGAAGCTTGCGACGTTTTGGAAAACAGCAGTGATTTTGAACTTGCGCTGCATGATTTGATTAAGAAAAATGCAACAGAACACCAGAGAATTGTGTTTAACGGGAACGGCTATTCCGAGGAATGGGTAAAAGAAGCCAAAAGGCGCGGTTTGCCGAACATCACCTCTATGGTGGACGCGATTCCGTCTTTAAATACGGAAAAATCGGTGCGCCTGTTTGAAAAATTCGGCGTATTTACAAAGGCGGAACTGGATTCCCGTGTGGAAATTGAATACGAGACATATGCAAAGAAGATTAATATTGAAGCAAGAGCTATGATCGATATAGCAGCGAAACAGATTATTCCCGCCGTAATCAAATATACGACAGTTTTAGCGTCGTCTGTTTCCGCGGTGCAAGCCGCATGCGGTACGGCGGATACCAGTGTGCAGGCTGGGCTGTTAAACGAAGTGTCTTTTCTGCTTGCAGAAACAAAAGGAGCGCTTACAAAGCTTGAGGCGCTTGCGGCAAAGGGAGCTGCAATGGAAGAAGGCAGAACGCAGGCTGTCTTTTACCGGGATCAGGTAATGAAGGCAATGGAAGCGCTTAGGAACCCAGTGGATAAACTGGAAATGCTGGTAGATAAGGAAATGTGGCCGATGCCGTCGTATGGGGATTTGATGTTTGAAGTATAATCCAAACTTCTGAAAGGGAGGAAGCCAGGCAACATGGGGTTGCCTGGCAGAAAGATTATGAAAAATTGTATCTGGTTTTTAAAACCATCTATAATATAAAAGAAAGAAGTGAAAAAAACGTGTTCACATCGTAAAGTCTTTTTGAAAGATAAATGAATATTTTGTGAACGATAGACGGCTCCATCACGGCTGCGCCTTATTTCATTTTTGAGTCCCTTCTTTTAGGTATTTTCTGTCCAGATAGTTGTGATAGTAAATCATTCCTATCAGTCCTACGCTGATTTCTGCAGTTACCAGGACTGCCAGCGCAATTCCCCAATTTTCCCCAAAGAAAAAACCAGGTATAAAACATAGGATAAGACCTGCGCCGTAGAGGAGCCACATGATTCCGTGCCTGTGGTTATATGCCCTGATATCAGAAACTTGTTCTTCACCCGGCGGTTCTTTCCCGGCCCAGAAGCCGACCGGTTTTTTGCTGTTGTACTGTATAATTCCCAAAATTATCATGGGGGCGCTGCTTATCAGTACGATACAAAAGCAAATGATGCTTTCTGCGTTGCTCATTGTTAAATTACCGTCCTTTCCTACTTTTTCTTTGAAATTCAAAAGTACTTTGTATTACAGGGTATATTCTAGCACAGGCTGGCGGAAACGTCAATAATTACTTGTCCTTTTAAATATGTTATGCTAAAATAGCAGTGCATTGATGGCGCCCAAAGGGTGTGGACAATCGCAATATATATAGTAAAATAGAAGGGAAATGGTATATGGAGAGGCGGTGCATTACATGAAAACATTTGCCATCACGGATATTGGGATGTGCCGGAAAATGAATCAGGATTGCTGTTATACATCGGAACTGCCGGTAGGGAACCTGCCCAATCTTTTCATTGTGGCGGACGGCATGGGGGGCCACAACGCCGGGGAATATGCGTCGAGGTATACGGTAGACACGATCGTGGCAGTGGCTGCGGCATGTCCTCATACGCAGCCTGCGCTTATCCTTGAGGAAGCGATCAAAAAGGCAAACGAAGGGCTTTTGGATAAGGCGGCGCAGGATACCTCCATGTGGGGAATGGGTACAACCGTTGTGGCTGCCGTGCTGTTAAATGGCAGGCTGTTTGCCGCAAATATCGGGGACAGCCGCCTGTATATTGTAAACGAAGCCATGCGGCAGGTGACAAGGGATCATTCTTATGTGGAAGAGATGGTAAGGAGAGGGGAAATACGCAGGGAAGCCGCAAGGTGGCATCCGGATAAAAATATCATTACGCGCGCCGTCGGCGCCGTAAAGGATATTCAGATAGACTTTTTCGAAACGGACATCGGCTGCGGGGATGAAATCCTGATGTGTTCGGACGGACTGACCAATATGGTGGAAGAAGAAGAGATCCGCAGGATTGTAAAAGGGCAGAGGGATACGGTTGAAAAAGCGGAACGATTGATTTTGGCTGCCAATCAAAACGGGGGAAAAGACAATATTACGGTAATTGTCATCGATCCGGGTTTGGACGGTACGGTATATTAAAGTTCCGGAGGATCAGGGAAGATCAGGGTAAAACAGCGGAATTTGGCAGTCCGGAATGGAGGGAAATATGTTAACAGTAGGGATGTTTGTAGCAGATCGCTATGAGATTATGGGAAAAATCGGATCCGGCGGCATGTCGGATGTGTATAAGGCAAGAGATCATATTTTAGGGCGCTTTGTGGCGATAAAGGTGCTTAAGCAGGAATTTAGCGAAGATGTGAATTTTGTAGTCAAGTTCCGGACCGAAGCGCAGTCGGCAGCGGGGTTAGAACACCCGAATATTGTCAATATATACGACGTCGGCAGTGAATCGGGCATGCACTATATCGTCATGGAATATGTGGAAGGCGTTACGCTTAAGACCTATATTGAAAAGAAAGGGCAGCTTACGTACAAAGAAGCCGTCAGTATCGCTATCCAGGTGGGCAGGGGAATAGAGGCTGCCCATGCGAAAAACATTATCCACAGGGATATTAAACCTCAGAATATTTTGATTTCCACGGAAGGAAAAGCAAAAGTAACCGATTTTGGCATTGCCAGGGCGGTTTCCAACAATACTATCAGCGCAGACGTTATGGGTTCCGTGCACTATGCCTCCCCGGAGCAGGCGCGCAACGGGTTTGTTGACAACAAAAGCGATATTTATTCGCTGGGCATTGTCATGTATGAGATGGTGACGGGGCGCGTGCCGTTTGACGGGGAAACGACAGTGGCAGTTGCGATACAGCATCTGCAGGAAGAGATGACGGCGCCGAGCGTATACGCGCCTCAGCTGCCCGTTAGCCTTGAAAAAATTATTTTAAAATGTACCCAGAAAAGCCCGGATCGCAGGTACGCCAATGTCAGCGAATTGTTGGCGGATCTCAAGGAAGCGCTTGTAAGGCCAAATGCGGATTTTGTCAGGATATCAGACGGAAGCCAGAAAAAAACAAGGGTAATTGAAGAAAACGAGGTCAGGGAAATAAAAAGCGCAAGAGCGCCGCAGAAGCTAAGGAAACAGGACGAAGAAGAAGAGGATGAAGACGAGGATATGCAGGACGAAGAGGAAGACGAAGAGGGATTTTTAAATCCCCGCCTGGAAAAGGCGGTTACGATTGGCGGTATTATTGCCGCAATCATTATCGTATGCCTTGTTTTATATTTTGTCGGCAATATTTTTGATATATTCGGCGGTTCCTCAAGAGAAGAACCGGAGACGGAAACGCATTCCGTAATTAATACGGAAAAAGAAAAGCCCGAGCAGGTTACCATGATAAAAGTAACCGGAATGACTTTTGCGGAAGCTAAAAGCGAACTGCGCGCAAAGGGCCTTGGAATCCAGGAGGCCGGCAGCGAAGCGTCGGATGAATATGAAAAAGGCCGGATTATGCGCCAGGAGATAGCGGAAGGGACCCAGGTTGATATCAATACCACGGTGCGCGTTACAATCAGTACGGGCGCAAGTGAAGTCAGCGTACCTGCGGTGGAAGGCTATGACAGCGATGCGGCTATGAATATGATTACGGACGCAGGATTTCATCCGAAACGTGATTATGATTATAGCGATACCGTGGCCTCCGGAAAAGTAATTTCCCAGGATCCAAAAGCGGGAACGCCTGCCAAAAAAGGCGATACGGTGACGATTATGGTAAGCCAGGGCAAGGAAGCGGTTGCTGTGCCGGACGTTTACAACAAGCCGCAGGAGCAGGCTACGAATGAACTGACGCAGGCGGGGCTTGTAGTTTCAAGCACTTCTACGGCATACAGCGATACGGTTGCGGAGGGGAATGTAATAGAACAGAGTATTGCGGCCAACAAATATGTGGATCGGGGGACAAATATTTCGATTGTGGTAAGCGCCGGGAGCAATAAGGCGTATTATTTCTGTAAAGCCACCATTTCGCCGCCGCCGGAACGGGACGACGTAGTGTCCGCGGATATTACTCTGGTTGGTTCGGACGGCAAACAGATACAAAGCTGGACGGATATCAAGAAATTCCCGGCTACGATTTCTTCGTACGATATTGAAAACTGCGACAGCGGTACGATAAAGGTTACCTGGTACCTTGCGGACGGGACTTCCAGCAACCAGTCGCAGGATGTCATATTTACCAAACAGTAATGCGGGCGGGGTTCATGGAAGGAAAAATTATCAAAGGGGTTTCCGGGTTCTATTATGTGCATACGGCAGAGTCCGGAACCTACGAATGTAAGGCAAAGGGTATTTTCCGCAGCCAGAACAGAAAGCCTTTGATTGGCGACTGTGTGGAAATTGCCGTATTGGATGAAAAAGAAAAAAAGGGAAATGTTATTGAAATTTATCCCAGGAAAAACGCGCTGTTCCGCCCGGCAGTCGCCAATATCGATCAGGCTCTGGTGATTTTTGCGGCGGCGCAGCCGGAACCGAACCTCAACCTATTGGATCGTTTTCTGGCGGTGATGCGTTTTCAGAACGTGCCGGCGGCCGTCTGCTTTAACAAGACGGATTTGGTTTCGGAAGAAGTAAAAAACAACCTGGCGGATATTTACAGCGGCCTGGGGATCCCAGTCTTGTTTGTCAGCGCAAAAGAGGGGACGGGGATAGACGCTTTGTCCGGGCTGTTACAGGGCAAAACCAGCGCCGTTGCAGGGCCTTCCGGCGCGGGCAAATCCTCGATTGTAAACCTTGTACAGCAGGAAGAGCAGATGGAAACCGGCGCCGTCAGCAAAAAGATTGGACGGGGAAAGAACACTACCAGGCATGCCAGGCTTCTTTGCGCCGGCGGGGACGCCTATATTATGGATACGCCGGGATTTGGGTCGCTGGAACTGCAAAAGCTTACGGCAAAGGGGCTTTGGAGCTGCTATCCTGAATTTCTGCCGTTTGAGCCTTCCTGCAGGTTTACCGGATGCAGCCATATCTGCGAGCCGGGATGCGGCGTCCGCGAGGCGTTAAAAGAAGGCAAAATCCACAGGCAGCGCTATGAAACGTATACGGCATTGTACCAGGAATTAAAAGAAGCGCAAAAACAAAGAAAGAAAAATATATGAGGTCAGGAAAATATGAATTGTTTATCACCATCGTTGTTATCCGCCGATTTCGCCAGGCTGGCAGAACAGATAGCGCTGATTGACGAAGCGGGCGCGCAGTATGTGCATATTGACGTTATGGACGGCGTATTTGTACCGAGCATTTCCATTGGGCTTCCGGTAATCAAAGCGATCCGCCCGCTGACAGAGCGTATTTTTGACGTGCATTTGATGATTACGGAGCCGGAACGCTATATCGACGCATTTGTGGAAGCAGGCGCGGACTTGCTTACAGTCCATGCCGAAGCCTGTACCCATCTGGATCGTACCATCCGCAAAATCAAAGAAAAAGGGATTCTCGCAGGCGTTGCCGTCAATCCGGCGACGCCTGTGGGCGTGCTGGAATACATCTTAGAAGAAGTGGATATGGTACTGGTTATGTCCGTCAATCCGGGGTTTGGGGGACAGCGGTTAATCCCGTATACCATCGGCAAAATTTATGATATCAAAAACCTGCTCGAAAAGCGCGGGCTGAAAACAGACATTGAAATAGACGGCGGCGTTACGCTCGAAAACGTGGATCAGGCGATGGACGCCGGGGCAAATATTATCGTGGCCGGAAGCGCCGTGTTCGCAGGAGACATAAAAGCCAATGTGGAAGGCTTTTTAACGCGGTTAAAAAGGCGGGAAAAGGCATGAAGCGGGCGTTTATCGTAACCGGGGGCAGCGTTTTGGCGACGTTTGGCAGCAATTATCTTTCCGGATATTCGTTTGACCTTAAAATTGCGGTTGATTCGGGCATTCACTTTTTTTATGAAACAGGGATACGGCCGGATCAGATTGTCGGGGATTTTGATTCGGCAGACAAAAATGAACTGCGTTTTTTCGAATCGCAGGAGGGAATCCATATCGTGCGCCTTATCCCCGAAAAAGACGAAACAGATACGCAGGCCGCCCTGCGCCTGGCCATTTCGGCAGGCTGTACACAAATCCACTTATTAGGCGCCACAGGCACGCGGGCGGATCATATGCTTGGAAATGTGGGAATGCTGGGAATGGGACTTTTGGAAGGCGTGGAAATTTTGCTGGCGGATCCGTACAACCGGATCCGCATGATAAGGGATCAGCTTGTAATTTCAAAAGAAGAACAGTACGGCAGCTTTGTTTCCCTGCTTGCGGTGACGCCGCAGGTGACGGGCGTGACGCTTAAGGGGATGAAATATCCTCTGGAAGACGATGTGCTTTTTTGTTTTTCGTCTCTTGCGATCAGCAATGAGATTGTATCGGATACGGCGGAAATTCACATAAAAGAAGGCATACTGCTGGTTGTGGAAGCGGCAGATACAGAAAGGAAAAGGTAAAATCATTATGAAGTTAGGAATTGTAGGACTCCCAAACGTAGGGAAAAGCACGCTGTTTAATTCCCTTACAAAAGCGGGAGCGGAATCGGCCAATTACCCGTTTTGTACGATTGACCCGAACGTGGGTATTGTCCCGGTGCCGGATGAGCGGCTAAAGCTATTAGGGGATATGTACCGTTCAAAGAAAGTGACCCCGGCCGTTATTGAATTTGTCGATATTGCCGGCCTTGTAAAGGGCGCAAGCAAAGGGGAAGGCCTCGGCAATCAGTTTTTGGCGAATATCCGGGAAGTAGACGCTATCGTCCATGTCGTGCGCTGTTTTGAAGACGGCAATGTCGTGCATGTGGACGGGAACATTAACCCGCTGCGCGATATTGAAACCATTAACTTAGAACTTGTCTTTTCTGATATTGAAATCTTAGAGCGTAGGATTGCCAAAGCGTCGAAGGGCGCGCGCAACGACAAGACGCTTGCAAAGGAACTGGCGCTTTTAAAGGACGTCAAAGCACATCTCGAAGACGGGAACCTGGCCAAGACGTTTGCGCTGCCGGAAGACGAGGAGGAAGCGGCGTGGCTTGCGTCATATAACCTTTTAACGGCAAAACCCGTCATATATGCGGCAAACGTTTCGGAAGACGATTTAGCGGACGACGGGAATAAAAACGCGTTCGTGCAGGAAGTCGAAAAGCAGGCGGCAGCGGAAGACAGCGAGGTGTTTGTGATCTGCGCGCAGATTGAACAGGAGATTGCGGAACTTCCGGAAGAGGAGAAAACGCTGTTTCTGGAAGAACTGGGCTTAAAAGAATCGGGCCTTGAAAAACTGATTAAGGCAAGCTACAGCCTGCTTGGCCTGATCAGTTACCTGACGGCGGGAGAAGACGAGACAAGGGCATGGACGATAAAAAAAGGCACAAAAGCCCCGCAGGCGGCAGGTAAAATCCATACGGATTTTGAGCGCGGCTTTATCCGCGCCGAAGTGGTAAATTACCAGGATCTCTTAGACTGCGGCAGCCTTTCGGCCGCCAAAGAGAAGGGCATCGTAGGCTTAGAGGGAAAAGAATACGTGGTAAAAGACGGGGATGTGATGCTGTTCCGCTTCAATGTATAAAGGAACCGGAATAGGACAAAAATAAACGGAATAAACTGAAAAAAAGAAAAAGGCCGCCGTCGTATGCGTTTTTGTGAGTTTCAGGAAAAAGAAGTCATCAATGTTTGCAATTGTAAATGCCTTGGAAATGTGATTGATATTGAGTTAGACGAACAGACGGGCTGTATCCAGGCCATTATTGTGCCGGGACCCTGTAAATTTTTTGGGATGTTCGGGCACGAATTTGAATTTTGCATTCCCTGGAAATGTATCGTCCGCATAGGCTCGGATATTATTCTGGTAGAAATCAAGGAAGAAGACGTCAGAAGAAAGTTATAGGAGGCTTGAGTATGAAATGTCCATATTGTAGCAGTGAAAATACACGGGTGATAGATTCAAGGCCCGTGGACGATAACTGCTCCATCCGCCGGAGGCGGTTGTGTGATGAGTGCGGAAAACGTTTTACTACATATGAAAAAGTGGAAACCATACCATTGATTGTAATCAAAAAAGACAACAACAGGGAACAGTATGACCGCTCCAAAATAGAAGCCGGAATTTTGCGCGCCTGCCACAAACGTCCGGTTTCGGCGGCTCAGATTGACCGGCTTGTAGACGAGATAGAAACGGAAATTTTTAACCGCGAGGAAAAAGAAGTCTCAAGTTCCGATATTGGTGAAATCGTAATGGACAGGCTGCGGGGCTTAGAAGCGGTGGCATACGTGAGGTTCGCTTCGGTTTACCGGGAATTTAAGGATATCAATACGTTTATGAACGAACTGAAAAAAATACTGGATAAATAGGAGGATTTATGGGAAATTTTCTATATCCGGACGAGTATTTGCAAAGCGCCTATCAGATAGATTACGCGGCCTTTTATCAAAAAGGGTTTCGGGGAATTATTTTTGATATTGACAATACGTTAGTTCCCCATGGCGCGCCGGCGGACAAGCGCGCCGTTTCGCTGTTTGTGCGTTTGAGGGAACTTGGTTTTTCTTGCGTCCTGCTTTCCAACAACAAAGAACCAAGGGTAAAGCTTTTTTGCGATAAAGTAGGGGCGGATTATATTTTTAAGGCGAATAAGCCAAAGCCTTCCGCGTATCGGCGCGCTATGGAGCGTATGCATACCGGGCGGGAAAATACGCTGTTTATCGGAGATCAGATTTTTACTGACGTAGCCGGGGCAAACCTCTGCGGCATATATTCGATCCTGGTAAAACCCATCCACCCAAAAGAAGAGATTCAAATTGTCTTAAAGCGTTATCTGGAGAAAATTGTCCTGTATTTTTATCGGAAGAAGCAGAAGGAGGATGTATGAAAATAGCGATTGGAAACGATCATGCTGCAGTTGTCATGAAAAACGAAATTATGGAATATGTCAAAGAACTGGGCCATGAGGTTAAAAATTTTGGGACCGACCGGGAAGAAAGCTGCAATTACCCCGAGTACGGTGAAAAAGTGGCGCGGGCAGTCGCATCCGGGGAGGCGGACTGCGGTATTTTGATTTGCGGAACCGGCGTAGGGATTTCGATTGCCGCAAACAAAGTAAAAGGCGTCCGGGCTGCGGTCTGTTCCGACACGGCCACGGCAAGGCTTGTAAAAGAGCACAACAACGCGAACATCATTGCGTTTGGCGCGCGTATTATAGGAATTGAGCTGGCAAAAGATATAGTAAAGGCGTATTTATCGGCGGAGTTTCTCGGCGGCAGACACGAAGCGCGGGTTGCTATGATTGCCGGGTTAGAAGAACGATTTTCGTAAAAAAAGGTTGAAAAATCAATGCATTTGGTATAAAATTGTACGAGTATATCATATCGAAATGTATGAAGGAGGAAAATTATGATATCAGCAGGAGATTTCAGGAACGGCATTACCATTGAATTAGAGGGGAATATTTTCCAGATTATTGAATTTCAGCATGTAAAGCCAGGAAAGGGCGCTGCATTTGTCCGGACGAAATTAAAAAATATCAAAAGCGGCGGCGTAGTGGAAAAGACGTTCCGTCCGACAGAGAAATGTCCGCAGGCGCGTATTGACAGGAAGGACTACCAGTATCTGTATGCAGACGGGGATCTGTTCTATTTTATGGACGGCGAAACCTACGATCAGATTGCGCTAAGCAAGGATGATATCGGGGACGCATTGAAATTTGTAAAAGAAAACGAAATGGTTAAGGTGTGCTCCCACAACGGAAGCGTGTTTGCCGTAGAGCCGCCTCTGTTTGTAGAACTTCAGATTACGGATACGGAACCGGGATTTAAAGGCGATACCGCGACAGGCGCTACGAAGCCGGCTGTTGTGGAGACAGGCGCTACCGTATACGTGCCGCTGTTTGTAAACCAGGACGATGTGATTAAGATCGATACGAGGACAGGAGAATATTTGTCCAGGGTATAACCATAAAACCAAAAAAGCTGCCAGGAAATGGAACGGCTTCCCTTGGGAAGCCCCATTTGCCGACAGCTTTTTTGGCGCTAATTCTGCATCCGGTTAGAAATTTTAATTTGGTTTACAGGAATTTTACGGCTGTGCCGTAAGCGATCACTTCTGCTGCGCCCTGCATAACGGCAGATGACGCGTAACGGATATTGACAATAGCGTCCGCGTTGAGAGATTCTGCTTCGCTTACCATACGTTTGGTTGCGAGCGCCCTCGCCTCGTTCATCATTTCATTGTAGGCTTTTAATTCTCCGCCGACTAAGGTTTTAAAGCCCTGCGTAATGTCTTTTCCGATGTTTTTGCTCTGGATGGTGCTGCCCTTTACTAAGCCGAGCATTTCCAGTTCTTTTCCCGTAATGTAATCAGTATTGACTAAGATCATCTTCTTCTCCACTCCTTATCTCTTCTATGCGTTCGATTAATACGTAAAGCGCTACTCCTGCAAGCAGTGCAGGAAGTGCGGCCATCAAAAGTTTTACGATGAAAGGCAGTTGTGGAAGAAACAGGCAAAGCGTTGAGACTATGAGGAAATAAGCCGCAATAATAACGGCAATGATAATCGGTGCAGCCAGTTTCTTCCAATGTTTTTGTTCCATAATATCACCCTTTCCGGATAATTTTATCATAGTGCACGCCGGCATGTTTGTCAATTTGAATTTCGTTTTTATTATTCCAGGTTTAAATGCTTTTTGGAAAGCGTATAACACAGAATATAATAAATGAAACCAAATGCCGCGGCCTGAACGAGAATCAGCAGATACAGGCGCTGGAAGAATCCGTTGCTGTACGCTATTGCGGAAGCCTGATTTGGCAGCTGTTCGAAAGCGTCTATCTGGGCAATTCCAAAAATCATAAGCAAAATAAGCGATACGATCTGCTGGATTATATAAAATACAATGTATGCCCCTATGGCGGCCGGGATCCGGTACTGCCGGAACAGCTGGCCGACGGCAAGGCTTGCGTACACCATCAGGACGCAGCTGAAACAAAATACAATCAGCATGGCGGCTGCCGCAAGGAAAAACTGCCAAAGATGCAGGCCGATGACGGTACTGATTTCATAATCCAGCAGCGTAAGGTTGATATGAAAACTGCTCCCTGAGTGTCCCAAATGCAAAAGAAAGGCGGAACAAACAGCAATGACAAAAGCGGCGGCGAGCCAGAATACGGACGTTATGATTTTGACGTTTAATACGGACGCGGTGGACACCGGGAGCGTATGGGTTAAATATCCCTGGCTTGCGTACATGGTTTTATAAAACCGGATGGTCAGGTATACCGCGGTAAGGATAAACAGGGTAAAAATAGTCAGCACATAAACGACGGTAATGGAGGCCGGTATCAGGGAAAGAGGGCCTTTTTGCAGTAAGTCGATTCTCAGCACTACATTTCCGACAAGGGCTACCGTAATTAAAATCAGGTTGAGCGGGATAAGCAGCCTTGCAATTTCTGAAAATTCGTGTTTGAATAATTTTCCTAACATTTGAATACCTCCCGGAATAAAGTGTCAACGGACTTGCCCTGTTGTTCACGGATACTGTCAACCGTGGTGTTTAAGACAATCTGTCCTTCTTTGATGAAGATAACCTGATCAAGGATATTTTCAATATCGGAAATCAGATGGGTTGAGATCAGGATGGTTGCATCTTCATCGTAATTGTTTAAAATCGTTTCAAGAATATAGTCTCTTGCAGCCGGATCCACACCGGCGATGGGTTCGTCTAAAACATACAGCTTGGCGCGCCGGCTCATAATCAGAATAAGCTGTACCTTTTCTTTGGTACCCTTGGACATGGTTTTCAGTTTGTCGTTTGGGCTGATGTTCAGCTTCTTTAGCATATCTAAGGCCCGTTCTGTTTCAAAATCAGGGTAAAAGTCCTGAAAATAGCGGATGATTTCAATGACCTTGCGGCTGTCGTCCAGATAACTGTGATCGGGAAGGTAGGAAACTAAGCTTTTGCTTACGGGGCCTATGGGATTTTTTTCAACTGTAAGTTCCCCTTCGCTTGGCGTCAGCAGCCCGTTGATAAGCTTAATCAGGGTCGTCTTGCCGCTGCCGTTCGGGCCGAGCAGACCGACGATATGCCCGCCTTCTAATGTGAGGCTGATACGGTTCAGGGCGGTGTGCCGGCCGTATGCTTTGCTTAAATTTTTACATTCTAAAATCGTACTCATGCTTTCTCCCCTTTCATTGCTGTTCTTGCCTGATTCATGAGTGAAATCGTTTCTTCAATGTCAAAGCCTAAGCTTTGCATACCTTGCAGGAAGATTTCGATTTTTTCTCTGGCAAGTGTGGATTTGATTTCTTCTATCATATTTAAATCCTCCGTAATAAACCGTCCGCTGGTGCGTTTGGAATAAACTAAGCCGCTGCGTTCGAGTTCCTGCAGGGCTTTTTGCATCGTATTGGGATTGACGGCCGCTTCCGTCGCAAGCTCTCGGACGGAGGGCAGTTTGTCGCCCGGGGCATATTTGCCGGATACGATGGAAAGCTGCATGATTTCTATAATCTGCATAAAAATCGGACGGTCAGACGTTAAGTTCCATGGCATTTCATCACCTCTTCCTTTTGTACTGCTGTATTAAGCTATTAATACAATAATACATTTTGGGGAGATTGTCAAGCGATTTGTGAAAAAAAGAAAAATTGCAACTGTGACGGATATCTGGGAGGACGTAATTCTGAAGCGATCCATAATGAAAATACAGTAACAGTTCAGCCTGCAACTGCGCACTTGCTGCGCAGTTAGCAACCAGTAAAGCAGAAAAGCCAGGAATCCGCTCCCTTTGCCATAGGCAAACTTCTAATGGGGCGGATTCTGTAACAGCGAAGCCCTGAACTGTTACAAAATACAAATTCTAACAGCAGGAAAGTGTTTACTTACGGGGAAAAAAATGATATGATGATTAAAGTTGCGTAAAAGAGAGGTTTTACGAAAGCAGAATAGCACAGGAAAGGATGTCGTTATGAGACAATTGATGTTAGGCAATCAGGCGCTGGCAAGGGGTCTGTATGAAGCAGGCTGCTGTGTGGTATCGAGTTATCCGGGTACGCCGAGTACGGAAGTAACAGAAGAAGCCGCAAAGTATGATGAAATCTACTGTGAATGGGCGCCAAATGAAAAAGTGGCAATGGAAGTGGCGTTTGGCGCTTCCCTGGCAGGGAAAAGAAGCTTCTGCGGAATGAAGCATGTTGGGTTAAACGTTGCGGCGGATCCGCTGTTTACCTGTTCTTATACAGGGGTAAACGCAGGCATGGTAATCTGTGTGGCAGACGACGCGGGCATGCATTCGTCCCAAAACGAGCAGGATTCCCGCCATCATGCAATCGCATCCAAGATTCCGATGCTTGAGCCGTCGGATTCCGCCGAGGCATGTGAATTTGCCAAAAAGGCGTTTGAACTTTCCGAAGAATTTGACACGCCGGTCATCATTAAAATGTGCACCCGGGTTGCGCATTCCCAGAGCATTGTAGAGGAAGGCGAGCGGATCGTCCCGGCTCCCGTTCCCTATGAGAAAAATATTGCCAAATACGTGATGATGCCGGGCAACGCCATTCGTCGCCATCCGATCGTGGAAGAACGTACCAGGAAGTTAATCCGGTTTGCGGAAGACTGTGAATTTAACCGTGTGGAAATGGGGGATATCCGGCTTGGGATTATTACTTCTTCCACCAGTTATCAGTATGTAAAGGAAGTATTTGGCGGGCAGGCAAGTATCTTAAAGCTTGGCCTTATCAATCCGCTTCCAGAAAAGCGGATCCTTGATTTTGCGGCAAAAGTAGATAAGTTAGTCATTGTAGAAGAACTGGATCCGATTATCGAAAACCATTGTAAACAACTGGGGCTTACGGTTACCGGCAAGGACGTCCTGCCGATGGAGGGCGAATATTCCCAGAACCTGATAGCCGAAAAGCTGGGCGTAAAAACGCCGTCTTACCATAAATTAGAAGAAACCATGCCGAACCGTCCTCCGGTGATGTGCGCCGGATGCCCGCACAGGGGGCTGTTTTACATATTGTCAAAAAATAAATGCACGGTACTCGGCGATATCGGCTGTTATACCTTAGGCGCAGTCGCCCCGTTAAACGCTATGGAAATGACGCTTTGCATGGGGGCTTCCGTCAGCGCCATCCACGGCTTTAACAAAGCGCTCGGCGCAGAGGGCGAAGGCAGGACCGTAGCGGTAATCGGCGATTCGACCTTTATGCATTCCGGAATGACGGGCCTTGCCAATATTGCCTACAACCAGAGCAATTCCACGGTGATTATTCTGGACAACTCCATTACGGGCATGACCGGGCACCAGCAGAACCCGACGACAGGCTACAACATCAAAGGCGATCCGGCAGGCAAAATCGATCTGGAAAGCCTGTGCCGTTCGATGGGCTTTTCCCGTGTGTCGGTTGTGGATCCGTATGATTTGGAAGCCTGCGATCGTGTGGTGAAAGAAGAACTTGCGGCAGACGAGCCGTCCGTTATCATCAGCAGGCGTCCGTGCGCGCTGTTAAAATACGTCAAGCACGACGCGCCCCTTACGGTCAAAGAGGATCAATGCGTGGGCTGTAAATCCTGTATGCGCCTTGGCTGCCCGGCGATCAGCATCAAGAACGGGAAAGCCGCCATTGACAATACCTTATGCGTAGGCTGCAAGGTATGCGCGCAGCTTTGTAAATTCGACGCGTTAAAGACCGGGGAGGTGTAGAAATGACAAAGAACATTATGATAGTAGGCGTAGGAGGCCAGGGCTCGCTGCTTGCCAGCAAGCTGCTGGGGCATCTGCTTTTGTCGGAAGGATATGATGTAAAGGTATCGGAAGTACACGGGATGAGCCAGCGCGGCGGCAGCGTCGTGACGTATGTCCGGTTCGGGGAAAAGGTGTATTCGCCGATTATTGATAAAGGAGAAGCGGACTTTATCGTATCCTTTGAACAACTGGAAGCGGCCCGATATGTGGAGTATTTAAAAGAAGGCGGCAGGATTGTAACGAATACGCAAAAAATCGATCCGATGCCTGTTATTACGGGGGCTGCGGCTTATCCGGAGCGTTTAATCGAGAAGATGCAGGAAACGGGGATTTTGGTCGATGCGATGGACTGCCTTTCTTTGGCGGAAGAGGCGGGCTCTGCAAAGGCAGTGAATATCGTGCTGATGGGCCGTTTGTCCAAATACTTTGATATTCCGGTGGAGAAATGGCAGAATGCGATTGAAGAATGCGTTCCGGCAAAATTTGCGGAGCTGAACCGCAAAGCGTTTTTGCTGGGACGCGGAGAATAGAGACATGTCCCATGGCGAACAAATAAAGAAACGATTGGAGAGAAAACATGAAGAACTATTATCAGCCAGAAATTGAAACCATGCCGTTGGAGCAGCTTCAGGATCTTCAGAGCGAACGCCTGGTAAAACAGGTAAAATACGTATACGATAACGTAAAGTTTTATCATGACAAGATGGATGAAGCGGGTGTAAAGCCGGAGGATGTTGCCGGGATCGAAGATTTGCACAAGCTTCCGTTTATTGACAAGGACGATCTCAGGGATCAGTATCCGTACGGGCTTTTGGCCGTGCCGCTTTCGGAATGTGTGCGTATCCAGTCCACCAGCGGGACGACAGGGCGCCGTGTGGTTGCGTTTTACACGCAGGAAGACATTGATTTGTGGGACGAATGCTGCGCAAGGGCGATTGTTGCGGCAGGGGGTGCCAA
>CAJTLD010000024.1:21666-29064 GCA_910577065.1 uncultured Lachnospiraceae bacterium
CGTCTGCCATGTCTGCTACGGCTACGGCCTGTTTACCGGAGGGCCCGGCTTAAACGGAGGATCGCATAAAGTAGGCTGCTTAACGCTGCCGATGTCGTCCGGTAATACCGAGCGGCAGTTACAGTTTATGGAGGATTTGGGATCGACGATTATCTGCTGTACGCCGTCGTATGCCGCGAACCTTGGCGAAGCGGTTACGGAGCGTGGGTTAAAGGATAAGCTGAAATTAAAGGCCGGCATTTTCGGCGCGGAGCCGTGGACGGAAGAGATGCGGCGCAACATTGAGGAAACGCTTGGCATTAAGGCGTATGATATTTATGGCCTGACAGAGATTTCCGGCCCGGGCGTTTCGTTTGAGTGCGAGGAGCAGGCCGGAATGCATATCCAGGAGGATCATTTTATAGCCGAAATCATCAACCCGAAGACCGGGGAGGCGCTTCCGGAAGGAGAGATCGGCGAACTGGTATTTACCTGTATTACGAAAAAAGCGTTCCCGCTTCTGCGTTACCGTACGCGCGATCTCTGCCGCTTAAGCCGCAAGAAATGCTCCTGCGGGCGTACCCATGTGCGTATGATGAAGCCGAAGGGCAGAAGCGACGATATGATGGTGGTAAAGGGCGTCAATGTATGGCCGTCCCAGATAGAGGCGGTGCTGTTAAAACAGGGGTATCAGGCAAACTACCAGATTGTCGTAGATCGTATCGGAAACCACGACACAATTGAGGTACAGGTAGAGCTGACGCCGGAAATGGCGGAGAACCCGACGCTTTCGATTGCGGAGCGTGAGAAGAAGATTGTCACGGCGTTAAAATCTATGCTCGGTATCCGGGTGGATGTAAAGGTAGTGGATCCCAAGACGATTACCAGAAGCGAGGGCAAGGCCGTACGCGTCGTTGACAACAGGCATTTGTATCAGTAAACGGTTTTTTGTAACGGATAAAACGGGAGCCGCCTATGACAAGGGATGATTTTTTACGGGAATTGCGGATTGCGCTGCAGGGAAGGATTTCACAGACAGAGGTGAACCGGCATCTGGCGTATTATGAAACGTTTATTATAGAGGAGTCCAGAAAAGGGCGGACGGAACGGGAGGTTATCGAATCTCTTGGCAGTCCGAGGCTGATAGCAAAGACGATTATCCAGTATCCGGGCAACGGAACGGATACGTACGAGGAGGAGGCAAAGCAGCCGGGCAGGCAGAGTACGCGGGTCAAAAAGCTGCTGCTTGTATTTCTGATTTTTATGGTTTTGGTTTTGTTTGTGCGGATAGGGTTGTTTTTGCTTCCGGTTTTAATGGCCGTTTATATGATTGGCGCCATTCTGCGCGTCGTTTACCGTATTTTTTACAAAAATAAAAAATAAAACAAAGCGCGTATATTTTTACTTCCGGCAGCAGATAATATGGTTGCAGTAATTCATTAGGAGGTAAAAAAACATGGCAAAGAATGCAGAAAACAAAAGTTCCAACAGCTACAATTTAAAGAGTTACAGCCAGAATGCGGCAAATAAGAACAGCGCTTCGAACAGTACGGGTTCTGACAGCACGGGTTCAAACAAGGCTTCGGCCAAGAACTGCGGCAAATCTTCCACAAATGCATCCGATAACGCGTCTAACAGCAGCAAATAAGAAGTTTTGGCGCAGCTTTGGGGCGGCGAAAACCGCTTTGTGGCACATGTGAAAAACCTGCATAAAATAAGGGTAGAAAACGGATTACAAACGATAGTTTGTAATCCGTTTTCTTATTTCATTTGGCTTTCCTATGAAATAGAAACCCTCTGGTACTGCGCGTACTTTTTATTGCGCCTGATGTTTAGAACAGGAAAAGGAGAATTGCAGATGGAACAGGCACAGGTTTATGGTTTTTCAATGATACATATGGATAAAATTGTAGAAGTTATGCGAAGGGAAAAAGCTTTGCTGGTTGATTTGCGAAGCGAAGAAAGCTACCGCGGGGGACATATGAATCAGGCAAGGAATTTTCCGTATTCGAATATCGGGCAATGGAGCAGGGAACTGCCGGATAAAGTCAGCCTGATTTTGTACTGTGAGCATGGAAATTTAAGCCTTATGGCGGCGCGGAAGCTAAAAGGCAGGAAAGGAGCGGTATATACGGTAATCGGGGGATATCAGGCTTACCGGAAATGGAACGGCGGCCAACAAAAGGGATTGACATGAATGTTTTTAAAAGATAATATGGTAGAAGTAAATATACAAACGCGCCGTATGGCATAGAACACAAAAAATGGAGAATCAAATGAAACGGTTTGAATTAATCGCCCCATGCCATTTTGGGCTGGAGGCAGTTTTAAAAAAAGAAATTTACGATTTGGGATATGAGATAACGCAGGTGGAAGACGGCAGAGTTACATTTGCCGGTGATGCGGAAGCCATTTGCCGCGGGAATATTTTCCTTAGGACCGCGGAGAGGATTCTTTTAAAAGCGGGCAGGTTTCATGCTGAAACGTTTGAAGAACTGTACCAGGGGATTAAAGCGCTTCCGTGGGAAGAGTACCTGCCTGCGGACGGTAAATTCTGGGTGGCGAAAGCTTCCTCAGTTAAGAGCAAGCTGTTTAGTTCTTCCGATATACAATCTGTCGCCAAAAAAGCGATGGTAGACAGGATGAAACAGGAATATTTTATGGAACAGTTTCCGGAAAGCGGGGCTTCATACCCGATCCGTATTTTTCTGTATAAAGACGAAGTGACGGTTACGCTTGATACGACGGGAGATTCTTTACATAAGCGGGGATACCGTTATCTGGGCAGCAAGGCGCCGCTGTCAGAAACCCTGGCGGCAGCGCTGATCTTACTGACGCCCTGGAAGGCGGACCGGATTTTTGTCGATCCGATGTGCGGAAGCGGGACGTTCCCGATTGAAGCGGCAATGATTGCGGCAGGGATTGCGCCGGGGATGAAACGCCATTTTCTGGCTGAAACCTGGGACAACCTGTTTGCAGAAGGGCTTTGGGAAGACTGCTTTAGCGAAGCCGAAGAACTGGTCAATAAAGATATTTCCGTTGATATCCAGGGATATGATATGGACGGAGATATTATAAAGGCCGCGAGGGAGAATGCGAAACGCGCCGGAGTGGACGGTATGATTCACTTTCAGCAGAGAGAACTTTGCGACCTGCATCATCCGAAGAAATACGGTTTTCTCTTTTTAAATCCGCCGTACGGCGAACGGCTCGAGGAAAAAGAAGCGCTTCCGGCGCTTTACCGGGAAATCGGGGAAGCTTACGGGCGCCTGGACGCCTGGTCGATGTATGTCATCAGCGGATATGAGGACGCGCCGAACTATATCGGCCGAAAAGCAGACAGGAACCGGAAAATATACAATGGGATGATAAAGACATATTATTATCAGTTTTTAGGCCCCAAACCGCCCAGGCGAAACAGGAAAACAGAGGAACACACATGAGCCATGCCAAACGATGCCTGCTGCCGGCCATATTGATTGGGCTGGCCTGCTTGCTGCGTCTGGGCCATCCGGGCAGGAGTTTTGAAGGCGTAGCGCAGCTTCGCGGGACAGAGATTTCAAAAGAAGAGTGGAATCCGCTGATTGCCGAAGAAGTAAACAGTAAAAAAATAACGGTTTCCATTGACAGTAAAGAATACCAAAGCCCGGATACGCCGTTGTTTATGGACGACAATTTAAATATTATGGTTCCGGCGGACATTTTGACAGAAGGGCTCCGGTGCAGTTCGCATATCTATGGGCAGAAGGAGCTTCGGATTGAAAAACGGAACCAGGCGCTCTGCCTTACGTCCGGCAAACCGGAGATTTCGGTAAACGGCAGGACATATAGAATGAAATCCCCCATGGAAAAACGAAACGGGCGTTATTTTGTTGCGATTGGGGAAGTGGCGGCGCATCTGGGTTACAAATACGAATGGGATATCGAGAAAAACCGGGCGTCTGCAGGCGATCTTTCGGAAACGGTTTCGGTTTTTCCGTCTAGTTATGATTTGCGGGAGAAAAAGCGTATCGGCGCAGTTAAAGACCAGCGGGACACAGGAACCTGCTGGGCGTTCGCTTCGCTGTCCGCGCTGGAATCCACGCTTCAGCCGGAAGAGTCCTTACAGTTTTCGCCGGATCATATGAGCCGGTGCAGTTCTTTTGAAGTGGATGTAAGCAAAGGCGGCGAATTTACGATGGCTTTAGCCTATTTGCTTGCATGGCAGGGGCCGGTATACGAAAAAGACGATCCGTTTGGGGACGGTAAGACCAACCCTGCGCTTTCTGCGGTAAAGCATGTGCAGGAAGTGCAGATAATGGAAGGAAAAGATTACGAAAAGATCAAAGAAGCGGTGTTTTTGTACGGCGGCGTGCAGACATCCCTTTACAGCGCGTTAGGCAGCAGCCGGGAACGTTCGGAATTTTACAATACAAAAGAGTCCGCCTATTGTTATATCGGAACCGAACGGCCCAATCATGAAGTTGTGGTTATCGGCTGGGACGACAATTACCCCAAAGAAAATTTCCCGGTCAATGTGGAAGGAAACGGGGCGTTTATCTGTCAGAACAGCTGGGGGACGGAATTTGGCGAAGACGGCGTGTTTTATGTCTCATATTATGATACGAATATCGGAAGCCACAACGTCGTCTATACTAAGGTGGAGCCTGACAGTAATTACGACAATATATACCAGTCGGATTTGTGCGGCTGGGCCGGGCAGATTGGATTTGGGGAACCGTCTGTTTATGGGGCGAACGTATATACGGCAAAAGGGGCGGAAGAATTGTCCGCAGTCGGTTTTTATGCGGTCGGAAAAAATACCGGATACCGTATTTACCTGGTACGGGAATTTAAAGATACGTATGATTTTGGCGCCAGGGAACTGATTGCGGAAGGAACGTTAAACCATATGGGATATTATACCGTCCCGCTCCGCCAGGGCGGAAAAGAAGAACGCCTGTTGTCTCCCGGGGAACGTTATGCCGTTGTGATTTACCTTGATACGCCCGACGTCGTACATCCGATGGCCATCGAGTATGCGGCGGACGAAGTGACAAAGAACGTGGATTTAACGGACGGGGAAGGTTATATCAGCGCGGACGGCGCGGGCTGGGAACGGGTGGAGGACGCCTTTTCCTGCAATCTGTGCATAAAGGCATATACGAAAAACAGATAGTGTTGGAGGAATTGCAGTTTGGAAGAAAGAATCCTGAAAAAAGTGACGATAACCGTAATGCTGATGTGCATCATGTCCTGTGCGGCGGCGCTCGGTATGCCGCAGGTAAAAGCCGCAGTCCAAAACTGGTTCAATAAAGCGGAAGAGGAGCGTACCAGGGAAGAAAGAAAGCTGCACGCTATGTCAGGGGTTGAACTATTGGAGTACAACAATAAACAGGCGGGCTTTACGGTGGAAGAAGGGCAGCTTTTGGAGACGCTCCGGATTGAACTGCCGCTTGGAGTATCGGGGAGGGATATAAAACTGGAAGAAGATATTCTCAGACAGGAAATCCGGATCCGGATTCCGTATGCAGGAGAGTACTATATGTACGAATACCCGACGCACGGGCACTGCGAAGGCCTGGAACGCCTGGATTTTGAAAGTGAAACAGGTTACTACGGGGATATTACGCTTCAGATGGATCGGTTATATGAAGTGCAAACGGATTACGACAGGGAATATTTTTTCATTCAATTTTTGACACCGCATGAAGTCTATGATAAAGTAATTGTAGTAGACGCGGGGCATGGCGGGCAGGATACGGGAACCGTCAAGCAGGGCGTCAGTGAAAAAGATATTAATCTGGATATTGTGTTAAAGCTCAAAGAGTTGTTTGGGCAGGAAGAGGGGTTAAAAGTAGGCGTTTATTATACCAGGACGCAAGATACCGACGTGGAGGATAAGCTGCGCGCAAAACTTCCGGAAAAAGCGGGAGCCGATTTGTATCTCGGGATATACGGCAATGCCACCAAAAGCGGCATGATGTCTTCTATTAACGGCACGCAGGTCATGTATTGTGAGCAGGGACAGGGTTCGCAGGAATTTGCCAGGCTTTGTTTAGACGAACTTACAAAAGAACTGGGAAGTTCCGACAAAGGACTGGTGGCGGCAGGAGGAGAGGACTTAATTTACGGGTGCAAAGTACCGGCGGCTTTGGTTTGGACAGGTTTTATGACAAACCAGGAAGAACTTTCAAATTTGTGTTCGCAGGAATATCAGCAGAAAGCGGCCGAGGCGCTTTACCGGGCTGTGATGCAGGCGCTTAGGGAGGAATAAGGAGACAGATTATGAAAACAAAAATTGTTTTTGCAACGGGAAATATCGACAAAATGAAGGAAATCCGAGAGATTTTAGAAGGGGTTGGCGCAGATATTTTATCTATGGCGCAGGCCGGGATTTCTATGGATATTGAAGAAGACGGAACAACTTTTGAAGAAAATGCCCTGATCAAAGCAAAAGCCGTGGCAGGCAAAACGGACGCTATTGTTTTGGCGGACGATTCAGGGCTGGAAATTGATTTTTTAGATAAGCAGCCGGGGATTCATTCCGCACGGTTTATGGGGAAAAACACTTCTTATGACAAGAAAAACAGGGAATTGATTAAAAAACTAAAAGGCGTGCCCAAAGAGCGGCGGACCGCACGGTTTGTCTGTGCGGTGGCGGCGGTTTTTCCCGGCGGGGAAACATATGTGGCGCGTGAGACGGTAGAAGGTTATATCGGGGAGGAGCCTGCAGGGGAGAATGGGTTCGGCTACGATCCGATCTTTTATCTGGACGAATTTGGCTGTTCGTCGGCGGAACTTTCAAGAGAACAGAAAAACGAAATCAGTCACAGGGGAAAGGCTCTTCGGGCAATCCGAAGCGAACTGGAAAAAAGAATCTGACAGGGAGAGAAAAATATGAGGGTTTTGGTTATCAGCGATACACATGGCAGGCATAAGAACCTGCAGCAAGTATTTGCAAAAGAGGCGCAGCCGGATCTTGTGATACATTTGGGGGATATAGAAGGATGCGAGGAAATCATAGAACATTTGGCAGGATGCCCGGTTGAAATCGTATCCGGCAACTGTGATTTTTTTTCCGCTCAAAGCCAGGAAAAGATACTTGAGATTGGGCGAAGTAAAGTGATGATTACACATGGGCATTATTACAATGTCAATGCGGGCAGTGAGGACTTAAAACAGGAGGCCAGGGGCAGAGGCTGCGATATTGTAATGTTCGGGCATACGCACCGTCCTGTGATTGACTGCGACAGGGATATCACGGCCATTAATCCGGGAAGTATTTCATATCCCAGGCAGGAAGGGAAGCAGCCTTCCTATATTGTGATGGATACGGATCCAAACGGGGATGTCCGTTTTAAAATAAAATATATATAATATAAATTTCCTGAAAAAAACAGTTGACATTTGATGGTATTTCAGATATAATATATTTTG
>CAJTLD010000025.1:0-4880 GCA_910577065.1 uncultured Lachnospiraceae bacterium
GAACGCCGCATCCCCTGTCCTCTGGCTGACGGAACTTTGCCAACATTGTTCGCTGTAGTGCAAAACGCCAGATATGTATAATTGCCGTTATGTGTATATACTTTAATTTTTATCCGCGCATTTCTAAAAAATAGTTTATACTATGCACAGAAGATATTTAAAAATGTATATGATTATTATAAGAGTTAGAGATTCGAAAGGATGATAGCTATGGGTACTCTTGAGAATACAGTTTCTATGATGAAGGCTTTACCAGAAACAGACCTGTTGGAGATCCAAAACTTGACCCTGAAACTTTTCCGGCAACGAAAATCCAAAACGGCAGATGAAGCCGTTAAGAAGTTTCTCAAGCCTATGTCACAGGAAGATTTTATAAAAGATATCGATATGGCAGAACAGGAAATTGCGGAAGGGAAATACCGCAGCGCGAATGAGGTGTTTATATGAAAGAAACCGCCAGGCAGCTTTCTCATATGGCGGGCAGCCTAAAATTATGTGATGATCCGAAATTGCGGCGTTTAGGCTGCCGCACCATTCACCTGAAACATCATAATTATTTTATGTTATATAAAATTGTCGGCAGACGCGTATTTGTCACGGGCGTCTATCATGATTTACAGGATTATGAGAACTCGCTTGGATAGCGTGGCAGTATTGAATCGGTACCCTCTAATATAAATTTCTGACCTTAAAATTCCGTTCGGATTCCCTTCTCTGATCCTTCTTTGCAATATCCTCCCGCTTGTCATACAGCTTTTTGCCTTTCGCAAGCGATACCTGCACTTTGACAAGGCTCCCTTTAAAATAAACCTCTACCGGAACCAGCGTGTATCCTTTTTCCGCTATTTTCTGCCTGAGTTTTAAAATTTCTTTCTTGTGCATCAGCAGTTTTTTTGGCCTGAGCGGATCCTTGTTAAAAATATTCCCCTTTTCATACGGAGAAATGTGCATACCGTAAATCAGCACTTCCCCCCGCTCAATTTTTACATATGCCTCTTTGATACTGCATTTGCCCATCCGGAGCGACTTAACCTCCGTTCCGTGCAGGCTGATGCCCGCCTCGTAATTTTCCTCCAGGAAATAATCATGCCTGGCCTTTTTGTTGTTTGCAATGCACTTGATACTGTCTTTTCCCATCTCATCCTCCCGTCTTTACTGTTTTACCAGTTCAAAATCAATCGTATGCTGTACCAGATCCGTCCCTGCCGCAACAACAAAAACCCTCTGCCCCAGCTTATAGCGGCGGTTCGTCACCCTTCCGGCCAGTTCATATGTCTGTTCCACATACTCATAATAATCATCCGTAAGCGACGTAACATGCACCAGCCCCTCTACCGTATTGGGCAGTTCCACATACAGTCCCCATGCGGTAACGCCGGATATCACGCCTTCAAACGTTTCCCCGATGTGAGCCGACATATATTCCGCCTTTTTCAATTTGTCCGTTTCCCGTTCCAGTTCCTCGGCGCGGCGTTCCGCCTCGCTCGCATGCTCCGCCACCTCCGGCAAAATACTTTCGTAATGGGCCATGCGCCGCTCATTCATCCTGCCCCGCAGGCAGTCCTTTATAATACGGTGAATCTGTAAATCCGGATAACGGCGGATTGGAGAAGTAAAATGGCAGTAATAAGACGCTGCCAGGCCGAAATGGCCCGTACAGTCCGCGGAATATTTCGCACGTTTCATGGAACGCAGCGTCAGGCGGCTAATCAATGCCTCCTCAGCGGAACCGTCTATCTTCTGCAGCAGCTTTTGAAGTTCCTTCGGGTGGATCTCTTCCGATCCGATATGGATGGTATACCCAAAATTATGGATAAACGTCGCCAGTTTGCGTATTTTGTCCCCGTCCGGTTTTTCATGCGTCCGGTAAACAAACGGCATCTGCTGCCAGAAAAAATCCTCCGCAACCGTTTCGTTTGCAATCAGCATAAAATCTTCGATAAGCTTTGTCGCCGCATTGCGCTCATAAGGGCGGATGTCCGCCGCACGCCCATGCTTGTCCAGAATAATCTTCGTTTCCGGAAAATCAAAATCAATAGAACCCCGCTTCATACGGCGGCTGCGCAGCAGCGCGGCCAATTCCCCCATCTGTTCCAGCATCGGCACAAATGCCCTGTGCGTTTCCATCGTCTCCGGATCGCGGTCTTCCAGAATTTTTTTAACGTCCGTATAACTCATTCTGCGGTCTGACCGGATTACCGTTTCGGCTATTTTGTGATCCAAGACCTTTCCGGTTTCGTCTATTTTCATGATGCAGCTTAACGCCAGGCGGTTTTCGCCTTCATTTAAAGAACAGATACCGTTTGAAAGCGCCTGCGGCAGCATCGGGATTACGCGGTCCGCCAGGTATACGCTTGTCCCGCGTTCCTGCGCCTGGGCGTCTAACGCGCTGTATTCCTGCACATAATTGGAAACGTCCGCAATATGGACTCCCAGGCAGTAGACGCCGTCTTCCTTTATCAAGGAAACCGCATCGTCCAGATCTTTTGCATCCTCTCCGTCAATCGTAACCATCTGTAAATCCCGCAAATCCAGCCGTCCCTGCATATCCGCGGCGGAAACATCTTTTGCCGCGCGCGCAGCCTGATTCAACGCTTTTTCAGGAAACTCCACCGCAATCCCGCTCGCCTTCACCAGCGACGTCACCTGGGTTCCCGGCGCTTCTATATGGCCTATGATTTCAACGACCTTTCCCTCCGGGTTTTTGCCGCCCTTTCCATAGTCCGTAATCTCCACCACGACTTTAAAGCCGTCCTCCACTCCTTTGGAACGCTCCTTCGGCACAAAGATATCTTTGCCGATTTTCGGATCGTCCGGTATGACAAACCCAAAATTCCTGCTGGATTCATACAGCCCGACAATCCGGGTTAAACTGTGGGAAATAATTTTTACCACGCTTCCCTCCGCGCGCTTCCCGGAAGACGACGGGCTTAGGGATACCTGCACCGCGTCTAAGTGGAACGCCCCGTTTACCTGATCCGCCGGGATAAAAATATCGTCTTCGCCCTCCTGCCAGCTTACAAATCCATACCCCCTGGCATGTCCGGTAAACGTCCCTGTCACCAGGCGGTGTTTGGCTTTTGCATATTTGCCCTTCTGGGAAATCTGCACCTTCCCTTCCAAAATCAGAGCGTTTAACACCTCTTCCAAATCCGCGCGTTCGCTTTTGGGAACCGACAGCAGCATTGCTATTTCCTTTGCCTTCATTGGCACATATACCTTGTCGCAGATGAGTTCGTATATTATTTTTTTGCGTTTTTCAAATTGATCCTTATCCATGCGTTTCCTGCCTCCTTTCCGCACTGCCTGTGCACGCAAAAAGCCCTCACCCGGCAGGGGATGAGAGCTTTTGTAAAAATTTTGCCCAAATAGAGAGAAGCTTAAAAGCTTCCAATGTTCAGAACTGCAGCTATGATGATAAATAACGCCACCAAAGCCTTGGTGCCTTTGGCAAGCATCCCTTCCATGGAACGGCCTTTGTTCTTGCCCCAATAGGTATCCGCTGCGCCTGCAATCGCCCCTAAACCTGCTGACTTTCCTTCCTGCATCAGAATAATCACTGTCAAAGCCAGGCATATTAAAATAAATACAACTGTTACAATCGTCTTTAATACCGCCACGTGTCATACCTCCTGCAATTTATTGTTCTTTTTACATAACTTTAAACAGTATAGCATATACAGCAGACTTTTTCAAGGTTTATTTTCGCTGCACAGAAACTACCGTATAGTCCTGCTCTTCTACGGCCTGCTTTAGCGTCTCGTCCGAAACGTCTGCGTCAAGCCGCACCACAGCCGTTCCCGTTTCATGGCTTACCTGCGCTTCCGTAACGCCGTCCAGCGCTTCGAGCGTCTTTTTCACTCTCGCCTCGCAGTGCCCGCACATCATACCTTCAATTTTCATCGTTTTTTCCATCATTTTTTCATCCTCCATTTTTCTTTTCGGTTTTATTTTTTTATCCTTCGCCGCATTATGGATTTGCAGCAAATTCAGGCGCAGTGCATTTGTCACAACGCAAAAGCTTGACAGGCTCATTGCCCCGGCCGCAAACATCGGGTTTAACGAAAGCCCGAACGCCGGAATAAACGCCCCTGCTGCAAGCGGGATGCCGACAATATTATAAATAAACGCCCAGAACAGGTTTTCATGGATATTCCTCAATGCCGCCCGGCTTAAGCGGATTGCGGCCGGAACGTCGCTCAACCTGCTTTTCATCAGCACTACATCCGCCGCGTCAATCGCAATATCCGTCCCCGCGCCAATCGCAATACCGATATCGGCCCTTGTAAGCGCCGGGGCGTCGTTGATGCCGTCGCCCACCATTGCAACCTTGCCCTGTTTCTTTAAAGAGCGGATAACGCTTTCCTTGCCCTCCGGCAGCACGCCCGCAATCACCTCGTCCACGCCTGCCCGAGCCCCGATTGCCTTTGCGGTACGTTCATTGTCCCCGGTCAGCATAACGACGCGGATCCCCATATTTTTAAGTTCCCGCACCGCGGCAGGGCTCTCCTCCTTCGGGATATCCGCAACCGCGATAATCCCCAAAAACCGCCCTTCCCCGGCAAAAAACAGCGGCGTTTTCCCTTCTTCGGCCAAACGGCCGGACTGCTCTAAAAGCTGCGCCGGGATTTCTGCAAAACGGCTGATATAGTTTTTATTGCCGCCCCAAAGCGGTCTGCCTTCGATTGTACCGGACAGCCCGTTTCCGGCCACGGCTGCAAAATCGGCCGTATCGCCCGGTTTTACCGCCTGCTCCCGCGCATATTTTATAACGGCCGCCGCCAGGGGATGCTCGCTCTTTTGCTCCAGGGAAGCCGCCAGATACAAAAGCTCCTCCTCCGTTACGCCGTCCGCCGCAATCAAATCCGTCACGACAGGCT
>CAJTLD010000025.1:4890-27204 GCA_910577065.1 uncultured Lachnospiraceae bacterium
CCCCCGCCGTAATCGTGCCGGTTTTATCGAGCGCCACAATCCGCACCTTTCCGGCCTCCTCCAAAGACACCGCCGTTTTAAACATAATCCCGTTTTTGGCCCCAATCCCGTTTCCTACCATAATAGCAACCGGCGTCGCAAGGCCAAGCGCGCACGGGCAGCTGATAACAAGGACGGCAATCCCCCTGGCCAGCGCAAATCCAAACCCTTCCCCCGCAGCCAGCCATACGGCCGCCGTAACAAGCGCAATTGCAATTACAACCGGGACAAACACACCGGAGACCTTATCCGCCACCTTTGCAATCGGCGCTTTCGTCGCCGCGGCGTCGCTGACCAACCGGATAATCTGCGACAGGGCCGTATCCTCCCCCACACGCGCCGCTTCACATTTTAAAAACCCGGACTGGTTTTGCGTCGCTGCGGATACCAGATCCCCGGCGGCCTTATCCACCGGAATACTCTCCCCGGTTAAGGCCGCCTCATTTACCGCGCTGCTGCCTTCCAGAACAACGCCGTCCACCGGGATATTCTCCCCCGGGCGCACCGTAAAAACATCGCCCTTTTTCACCAGTTCAACCGCAACTTCCGTTTCTACCCCGTCCACAAGCACCGTCGCCTTCTTTGGCGAAAGCTTAATCAGGCTTTTTAGGGCGTCCGTCGTCCTGCCCTTCGATCTGGCCTCCAGCATTTTCCCAACCGTAATTAACGTCAAAATCATAGCCGCGGACTCAAAATAAAATTCATGCATATATGCCGTTACCGCCGCCCTGTCCCCATGCATCTGGGCGTCTGTCATAGCAAACAGCGCATATGTGCTGTACACAAAAGAAGCCGCCGCTCCCAGCGCAACCAAAGTATCCATATTCGGCGCAAGATGGAACAGGCTTTTAAACCCGCTGACAAAAAACTTCTGGTTAATCACCATAATGATCCCGGTCAGCAAAAGCTGCAAAAGCCCCGCCGCGACATGGTTATCCGCAAGCGCCTGCGGCAGAGGCCAGCCCCACATCATATGCCCCATAGAAACATACATCAAAACCGCCAAAAACCCCACGGACGCATACAGCCTTTTCTTTAACGCCGGCGTTTCCTTATCCTTTAACATCTCATCTGCATCCGCCGGGACAGACGCTTTCGCACCGTCTTTTTCCCGGGCCTTCGCAGCCGCGCCGTACCCGGCCTCTTCCACCGCCCGGACAATCTCATCCTCCGCCGCCGTTCCCTCCACGCCCATAGAATTGGTCAAAAGGCTCACGGAACAAGACGTCACGCCCGGTACCTTACCCACCGCTTTTTCCACGCGGCTGCTGCACGCGGCGCAGCTCATCCCTGTCACATGGTACTGCTTCATACAATCCCTCCCTACTTCATCAGCTTCGGTAAAACAGAAAGCAGCTCATCCACCGTATCCTCCCTGCCTTCCCTGATATCCTGCATCACGCAGGTTTTCACATGATTCGCCAAAAGCACACGGTTAAAACTGTTCAGCGCGGCATTCACTGCCGCCGACTGCACCAGAATATCGGTACAATACGCATCCCGTTCTACCATTCCCTTAATCCCGCGAACCTGCCCTTCAATCCGGCTCAGCCGGTTCAACAGATCCTTATACTCTTTCTTAGAGCGTTCCTTCGTCTTATGACTACAGCATTCCCGTTCTTCGCCCATACAAACACCTCGCTTTTCCTCTTTCACAGAAATTATATACCCCCATAGGGTATATTGTCAACCCCATTTATAAAAAAAGCCGCCGGAACACGCCGTTTTCACACGGCGCCCTCCGACGGCTCCGGTACGGCATCCCGCTAAGACGCCGCAATCCCGTTCCCCGTATAAAGCTGGTAATATTTTCCTTTCTCTTCTAACAATTCCTCATGCGTCCCCTTTTCAATCACGCACCCGTTCTCCAGCACTACGATACAATCACTGTTCTTCACCGTAGAAAGCCTGTGCGCAATTACAAACGTGGTCCTGCCCTTCATCAGCTTATCCATCCCGTCCTGCACAATCCGCTCGGTCCGGGTGTCAATCGAGCTTGTCGCCTCATCCAAAATCAGCGCGGGCGGATCCGCTACCGCCGCCCTGGCAATGGCAAGCAGCTGCCTCTGCCCCTGGCTTAAGCTTGCGCCGTCTCCCTGCAGCACCGTATCATACCCTTTCGGCAGACGCCGGATAAACCCGTCCGCATTGGCAAGCTTCGCCGCCGCTATGACTTCCTCGTCCGTCGCATCCAGCCGCCCGTAACGGATATTTTCCATCACGGTATTCGTAAACAGGTGCGTATCCTGCAGCACCATGCCAAGCGAATGACGCAGATCTTCCTTTTTAATCTTATTAATATTAATCCCGTCGTATCGGATTTTCCCGTCGGAAATATCATAAAACCGGTTGATTAAATTGGTAATCGTCGTCTTTCCCGCCCCGGTCGAACCGACAAACGCGATTTTTTGCCCGGGCTTTGCGTAAAGGCGGATATCATGCAGCACGGTTTTCTCCTCCGTATAGCCAAAATCCACGCCGTCCAACACCAGATCCCCCTGCTGCCGGATATAATCCGTCGTGCCCGAATCCTTATGGAAATGCTTCCACGCCCAGATCCCGGTACGCTCGTCGGCTTCGGTAAGCTTCCCGTTTTCTTCCTTTGCATTGACTAAAGTCACATAGCCGTCGTTGGCTTCCGGCTGTTCGTCCAGCAGGGCAAACACGCGCTGCGCGCCCGCCATAGCCATAATAATACTGTTCAGCTGCTGGCTGACCTGGCTGATCGGCATGTTAAAGCTTTTGTTGAAGGTCAGAAAGCTGGCAAGGCCGCCGACCGTAAACCCGCCTATATTGTTTAACGCTAAGATACCGCCGGCCAAAGCGCAAAGCACATAACTGATGTTGCCCATCTGCGCGATTAACGGCATCAGGATATTGGCGTACTGGTTGGCTTTATAGGAGCTGTCAAACAGCTTTTCATTTAATTCCAGAAACCGTTTGGTACTCTCCTCTTCATGGCAGAATACCTTAACGACCTTCTGGCCTTCCATCATTTCCTCAATGTAGCCGTTGACCTCGCCGATATTTGCCTGCTGCGCAATAAAATAGCTGCCGCTTGCGCCCGCTACCTTCCCCGTTACCACAAGCATCAGGACAACCATCAGAATTGTCACTCCGGTTAAGGGGATGCTAAGCCTTATCATGCTGATGAAAACAGACAGAATCGTAATTCCGCTTGATAACAGCTGCGGCATACTCTGGCTTATCATCTGGCGCAGCGTGTCGATATCGTTGGTGTAAACCGACATAATATTGCCGTGCGCGTTCGTATCAAAATACCGGATCGGCAGCTTTTCCATATGGGCGAACAAATCGTCGCGCAGGCGGCGCAATGAACCCTGCGTCACATAGATCATAATCCGGGTATACGCAAAGGTGCTCAAAACACCGATGGCGTAAAAGCCGCCGACGCGGACGATCGCGTGCAGCAGGCCGGAAAAATCCGGATTGTCGCTCCCGATTAACGGCATAATATATACGTCAATCAGCGTCTTTAAAAATAAGGTTCCCTGTACGTTCGCCAGCACGCTGATTAAAATACAAATCACGACCAGGATACAGGCTGCGCCGTAGTTTTGAAATACATAGGAAAGCAGGCGTTTTAACAGCTTTCCGGGATTTTTGATTTTATTTTTCCCCTTTGGGGAAACTTTTCTTGCATGCATTGGCCCTGGCATTACGCATCACCTCCATGTTTGTCAAAATCTCCTTCGCCGCTCATCTGCGACTCATAAACGTCCCGGTAAATTTCATTGGAAGCCATCAGCTCTTCGTGCGTCCCAAAGCCGTGTACCTTACCGTCTTCTAAAACGATAATCCGGTCCGCGCCCTGTACGCTTGAAATCCGCTGCGCGATAATAAGCTTTGTCGTATCCGGGATTTCTTCGGCAAACGCCCTACGGATTTTCGCGTCCGTCGCGGTGTCGACCGCGCTGGTGCTGTCGTCTAAAATCAAAATCTTCGGCTTCTTTAACAGGGCCCTCGCAATACACAGACGCTGCTTTTGCCCGCCGGAAACGTTCGTGCCGCCCTGTTCAATGCGCGTTTCGTATTGTTCCGGCATTTTGCTGATAAATTCATCCGCACACGCCAGTTTGCAGGCGCGGACGCATTCTTCCTCGGTGGCGTTTTTATCGCCCCAGCGCAGGTTTTCCAGAATCGTGCCGCTAAAGAGCACGTTTTTCTGCAGCACGACGGCTACTTCGTTGCGCAGCGTTTCCATGTCGTATTCCCGCACGTCCCTGCCGCCGACCTTTACGCAGCCCTCCGTCACGTCGTACAGACGGCTGATTAAGTTGACCAGGCTGGTTTTGGCGCTGCCCGTGCCGCCGATAATCCCGATGGTTTCTCCGGCGCGGATGTTTAAATTCACCTGGGAGAGCACGGGGCTTTCGTTATCCTTCTTATAAGAAAACGATACGTTTTCAAAATCAATGCTGCCGTCCGCCACCTGCATCCTGGGATCTTTGGGATTCGTCAGATCGGCCTTTTCATTTAATACCTCCGCGATACGCTCTGCGCTCGCCATGCTTAACGTAATCATAACAAAGACCATAGAAAGCATCATCAGGCTCATCAATATGTTCATACAGTAGGTTAAAAGGCTCATCAAATCTCCGGTGGAAAGCGTATTCTGCACAATCATGCGCGCGCCCAGCCAGCTGATACCGAGAATACAGCCGTATACGGTAAACTGCATCACCGGCGCGTTCCACGCCACAATGGATTCCGCCCTTAAAAACATGCGGTACAGATTGCCGCTTGCTTTATGGAAACGGCCGATTTCATAATCCTCCCGCACAAATGCCTTCACTACCCGGATCCCGGTCACGTTTTCCTGTACGCTGGCGTTTAAGTCGTCGTATTTGCGGAACAGCTCGTTAAAATATTTCATTGCCTGACGGATGATAAGCATCAGGACGCCCCCTAAAAACAGGACGGCAACCAGATAAACGGTCGCAATTTTGGCATTGATCCAAAACGCCATGCACAGCGCGCAGATTAAGCTTGCAGGCGCGCGCATACACATCCGTAAAATCATCTGGTAGGCGTTCTGCAGATTGGTCACGTCGGTCGTCATACGCGTGACAAGCCCTGCCGTACTGAATTTATCAATGTTGGAAAAGGAAAACGTCTGGATGTTTTCATACATGGCCTGGCGCAGGTTTTTGGCAAATCCGGCCGACGCCCTTGCGCCGTATTTGCCGCCCATCACCCCGGCAAACAAACCGACTGCCGCGGCAAGCGCCATAAAGACGCCCATTTTGTAAATATGCGCCATGTCGCCCGCCTGCACCCCGTCGTCTACAATGGACGCCATCATCAGCGGGATCACCATTTCCATCACCACTTCCAAGATCATAAAAAGCGGCGTGCGGATGGAATCGGCTTTAAATTCTTTGACTTGTGCACCAAGTGTTTTCAGCATATCTTTGTCATCTCCTCACTTGATTAAATTTTGTTTGATCTTGCCCAGTAAAAAGAAAAGCTGTTCTTTTTCTTCTTCTGAAAGAGGTTCTTCCAATGCCTGGTGAAACCGTTCCATTTCACTCTGGGTACGCTCCTGGAGCTTTTGGGCTTTTTCGGTCAGGATGATTTTTTTGAGCCTCCCGTCGCGGCTTACAGGCTCGCGCAGGATGTAGCCTTTCTGCTCAAGGCCCTGCAGCATGACGGTAACGGTGGAACGCCGGAGTGAAAATTCTTTTTCGATATCGCGCTGGAATACTTCGCCCTTTTGGGTATGGCACATGATATAGCCCATAATCGCGTGCTGTACCCCGGTCATGCCGTCGTACTCGGGCGCTGAAAATGTAACGTCAAGCTTCCTGCGGATCAGATGGGAGATGCTTTTGATCTCATATCCAATGTAGCGTTTCTCTTCCACTGGTGTTCCTTCTTTCGATATTTTTTGCCGGACAAGATGTTAGCTTTCTAACGTTTTATGTTAGCTTACTAACATTATACAGAAAAATTTGGCAATTGCAACCGTAAAATTTTACAAAAAGAAAATCCATTTCCTTTATTCTGTTGGTCAAAACGCAAAAGAACTGCCGCACGAAAGAACGCCCCTTCTTCCGTGCGGCAGTCCATTTTATCGGTTGCCGCATACAATCCGCATCATTTCCTGTATTCTCTGTTCATACGTATGAAGGCGGCAGGCCTTTTGATATCCGCTCTCTGCAATCTGTATCCGCTCTTCATCGTGTTCAAGATAATACCCGGCCAATTCCACCAGTTCCTCCACGCTTTCAAAACAGACCAAATCTTCTTTATGCTTAAAATAATAGGGAATCTCCGCCTGAAAATTGGTCATCAGAAAACCTTTGCAGCCCAGCACGTCCCAGATCCGAAGCGGAAGCCCGCTTTTGATATTCGGGATCGTAAGGTTCAGATTGATTTTTGACCCGTAAAATACCTTTGGCATCTCGCTCCAGTAATCCAGCGATCCGCCGTAGCGCACCCGCAGCAAATCCCTGGTATTGCTGTTGCTGTAAATCGTCACCGGATATTTTTTTGCCAGTTCAATCAGAGCGCGCCGCCTCTGCTGCTGCGCCGTTTTAAATCCCAGCACGGTTGTGGAAAATATAAGCCCCAGATCCGAAAAGGAATCCTTTGATTTTTCCAGCTTAAAATACTCCTGCAGCTGTTCCAGCACGTCCACCGTCAGCAGTTCCTCCAGGATATTGCCGCCGTTTACGCACTGCTGCGCCCAGATAGCCGCGTCGAAATATCCCTGTAAATACTGCGGCAGTTCCGGGCGGAGCATATCGTAGCTGTTGCGCTCATACAAACTCCCTACAAAGGAAATCTCATTTTGGTACGCGTTTAGATCCTCCGCGTGGTCCAGCAGGTAATCCAGGCGTTTTGTATTGACCGCAAGCGGCAGATACCAGATATGCCGGACGCCCATCCCCTGAAATTCCAGGCAGTTGGTCTTGTCGAAGGTAAAAAAATAGTTGCAGTCCTCAAACGCCTTCCGGTTATACATACTGATCAACGGGTTGTCGCAGGTCCAGACGACATACGGAATTTGAAGCTTTGCGCAGACCGTCGTCACCAGGGCAAAGTAATTGACGGAGAACACCATGCCGCACGCTTCCTGCAAAATCATGCCGGCAAGCTGTTCCTCAAATTCCCGATCCTCGTCATAGCAGTCAAGATCCTGCTCCACCGTTACATATTCATATCCCAGCTGCGTAAACGCTTCCAGGATATCGCGATAATTATAGGCTTTCCACTGATATACTAAAATACGCATTTTTTTCTCTCCTGTAAATAAATTCAGATTCATGCGATACCTGCTGTTTTTATTCGTCATAAATTGAAACAATTTCCCCGTCTAAAATCCGGTTCATATTCTTCACGGCGCAGAAATTCCCGCACATAGAGCAGGTATCCTCTTTTTCCGGGGCCGCTTCGGCTCTATAACGCCTTGCTTTTTCGGGATCTACCGCAAGGGAAAACATCTGTTCCCAGTCGAGTTTTTTGCGCGCCGCGCTCATAGCGTCGTCCCAGTCCCGCGCGCCTTTTACTCCTTTTGCAATATCCGCCGCATGCGCCGCAATCCGGGATGCAATAATACCTTCTTTTACGTCGTTTACATCCGGAAGGCGCAAATGCTCCGCCGGCGTGACATAACACAGAAAAGCCGCGCCGTTCATTGCGGCGACCGCCCCGCCGACAGCCGCTGTAATATGGTCATAGCCCGGCGCAACGTCTGTTACCAAAGGCCCTAAAACGTAAAACGGCGCGCCGTGGCAGATGGTTTCCTGAATTTTCATATTGGCGGCAACCTGATCCAGCGGCATATGCCCAGGCCCTTCAATCATGACCTGTACGTCCTTCTCCCAGGCGCGTTTTGTCAGTTCCCCTAACGTAATCAGTTCTTCTATCTGGGAGGCGTCCGTCGCGTCTTTTAAGCAGCCCGGGCGGCAGGCGTCCCCCAGGCTTAACGTAACGTCGTACTGCCTGCAGATTTCTAAAATTTGATCAAACTGCGCATAAAACGGATTTTCCTCTCCCGTCATTTCCATCCAGGCAAACATAATAGAACCGCCTCTTGAAACAATATTCGTCAGGCGCTTATTGCGTTTGAATTTCCGCGCCGTTTCTTGATTGATGCCGCAGTGTACCGTGATAAAATCCACGCCGTCCTCCGCATGCATCCGCACGATATCAATCCATTCCTTGGAAGAGATTTTCTTTAATGGCTTGTGGTAATACACAACCGCGTCATAAATCGGCACGGTGCCAATCATTGCTGGGCATTCGCTGCAGAGTTTCCTGCGGAATTTCCGCGTATCGCCGTAAGAACTTAAATCCATAATCGCTTCCGCGCCAAGATTTACCGCCGCATGCACCTTTTCCATTTCCACGTCCAAATCTTTGCAGTCCCGCGAAACGCCAAGGTTCACATTGATCTTGGTTTTTAACATGGAACCGATTCCGTTCGGGCGGATGCCTGTGTGGCTTTTATTACAGGGAATAATTGCTTTTCCTTCTGCAACCAGGCGGCAAAGTTCCCCGATATCCATGTTTTCTTTTTTCGCGACCTCTTTCATTTCTTCGGTATAAATCTGTTTGCGCGCCGCATCCATCTGTGTTGTATAGTCCATATTGTTTCATCCTTTCCGGCTGATTCAAAGAACAAAGACAGGATACATCACGGGGATATATCCTGTCTGCTGCATAATCGTTATTCGTTCCGATATCTTATCTTCCTACGACGGCATTACCCGTATCAGGTTCATGGTTCGAAATGTAACCGCATTTCCTCTCAGCCTATCAATATAAGCTCCCCAGTTCTCTATGCTGTTGTATGTTTATCCGGCTCTGTTTTTCAAGAGCCTTTTCGATCATACTCCCAGTATAGCCGATTCTGTCGCAGGTGTAAAGCCTTTCTTGCCGCCCTTCTTTTGCTGCGCCGGTATCATATTATTTTACAGTTACGGTTTTCTTTTGTCCCTTGCCCTGAAACGCCTTCGTATAGATGCCTTTCATTCCTTTCGGCGCTTTTATAACCGCCTTTGCGGAAATATTTTTCAGTGCGGATGCCCCGACTTTTTTCAGGTTCCGGCCTTTGAGCACGATGTTTTTCAGATTCTTATCGCCATAGAACGCCCGTTTCCCAATGGAAACCACATTCCTGCCGACCGTAGCCTTCTTTAGCTTTGTCATTCCTTTAAAGGCGCTGTCCGCAACAGCCGTTACTTTTAAGGTGACGCCTTTTATCTTTACAGCAGGAGCAACCGCGACCTTCTGTAAGTTCTTTGATTTTACGCCGTATGCTTCCGCAGTCTTTTTGGCTGCGCTTATAACGCGGTATTTTACATTGCCTGTGGTAATGGTATCGCCTGCCTTAAGCCCTTCGTCTTTGGCTTCTGCCTTTGCATTTACGGCGCCCTGGAGTTTTAACAGTTCTTCCTGGATTTTCCTGATTGCCGCCTGCGCTTCTTCTTTTTCCTGTTTCATCTTGAGAAGCTCTGCTTCGAGTTTTGCTACGCGTTCCGCTTCCGCTTTGGTTTCCGCAAGTTCTTTCGCCTGGCCTTCAAGCCGTTTTATTTCTGCTTCTAAGGAAGCGATTTTGTTCACCTGCTCGGTAAGCGAGGCAATCTGCTCTTCCAATGTCCCGATTTTTGCAACTTCCCTTTGCAGTTCCGAGATCTTTTCCGCCTGTTCTTTCAGCAGGTTTATCTGTGTCTGCAGGCCGCTTATTTTTTCCACTTCGGTCTTTAGCGCCTCAACCTGCTCTGCCTGGCCCTTTAACGTATTGACGTCGGTCTTAAGCGTATCGATATCCGTCGCCAAATCGTCCGGTATCTGGCCAGCCTGATCTATCAAATCTTTCAGATCGCTTTCCAGCTTTCCAATTCTGCCGTCAAATCCGTCGATGCCTTCCGGAAGCGCGTCCACTTCGCCCTGCAGTGCGGCCATTTGCTCTTCAAGCCCTGCAATGGCGCTTAATTTTTCTTCCAAATCCAGCCCCGCGACAGCGTCGGCCTGTTCGCGCAGATCCTGAATCTGGCCTTTGAGCGTTTCAATTTCCGCCACTTTATCCTCAAGCGTTTCCATTTTGGAAATCTCATCCTGTAATTTTGCAATCTCGCCATTCAGCCGTTCAATTTCATCTGTATTGGCCTGTACGTCTTCGAGTTTTGCAGCTTCTTCCTGAAGCAACTTAATCTGGGCTTCCAGTTCGGTAATCTTTTCCGCTTTGTCTTCAAGAATATCAATCCTGGATATCTCGCCCTGCAGCTTTGCAATTTCACTTTCCAGTTCCGATAACTGATTTACCCTGTCTTCCAAGCCTTCAATTTTTTCAGCTTCTTTCTGCAGTTTTACAATCTGCGCCTGCAATTCGGCCAGCTGATCCGGAGCGTCTTTTAACCGTTCCATCTCGGCCTGTAATTCTGCAATCCTTTGCCTTAAAATTTCATCCGAATCCGTCGAATCTGAAACGGTAATACGTATACTTGCCGTAATCTCCGGATTTTCAGATAATACTGCCGTAATCTGGGCGCTTCCTTTTGCTACTGCCGTAATCGTCCCTTTTTGATCCACACGCGCCACGGATTCATCGGAAGAAGACCAGCTTGCCGCAGTGTTCACCGTGCCTGACGGCGTAACGGATACAACTGCCTTCACCGTTTCATTTGGAAGCAGTTCTGTTTTTGCCGCAGACAGCTGCATGCTTCCAACCCATTTTACAGACAATGCGGCGACTGCTTCCCCTGCCATATGGGTATCTGTTTCGGATGTCGCCAGTTTGATCCGGATGCTGCCGAACCTGGAAACCGTAAGCGTTTTGCCGTCGGTTTTGTCCACGCGGCCTTTTCCTGTCCCGCCGCTTACCACACTGTAAACCTGATTCTTGCCCGCATTGGTATCTACGTCAAACAGCCCCAGCCTGCTAAGGTCAATCTGATTTCCTGAAATTTCCACCGTTTCTGTCTGTTTCGGCGTAATCGTAACAGGCACTTTATATATAGCGTAAAGCGTCAAATCCGCTGCCGGCATAGTAACGGTATCGCCTGCGCGGTAGCTTATGCCCGTACCGTCGGCTTTCGTATTCCATTCTGCAAACAGCCTGCCGTCCGGCCCTGCGATACCGGTTCCCTTTGCTGCCGTAAATGTCTGCGACGCATCCAAAGTGGACTGGATCGGAGCCGTTCCCGTTCCGCCGTTTAAGTCATAGGTTACCATATAATCCGGATCTTTTTCCACTTCTACGAAAAGCATCGGGGCATTGGCCGCATTTGAGCCGATCCCGCCTTCTTTTGACGTCAGCCTGAAATCTCTGGCATTGGTATTTACCGTTACGGCAAATGTAATCTGTTCTTCGCCTTCCGAAAGAGCCTCATAAAAATCGGTTACATCCAGTTCCAGTGTTTTGCTGCCGTTTTGCGTCGCCGTAAACGCTTCGGACTCTACAATCGTATCCGGATCGGTAAGCGCCGGCCTGGTAACCCAAGTTACTTTGCTCTCATCCCAGTCGGAGGACGCCGTTGTTGCCAGAAGCTTCACATTATCTGTTGTGCCCCCGCCGTTCTGGTTGCCTTCATAGTGAAGCGCCAGTTTTACGGATTGAACGGCCTGATCCTGAAATTCACTTACGTCAAAACGGATGAACGACGCCTTCATATCCGTACCGTCCGTGGTGCTTTCGCTTGTAAATTTCTCGCCAAACATTCCATATTCTGCGGTATTGCTGTGCTGGCGCAGCAAAAGTGAAGCATCGGCGCCATAATTTGTAACTTTCTCTTTCTGCCAGGTCTTTCCGGAAGCGTCTGCATTGGCCCTGACAACGATTCTTGGATCTTTGTTCCAAATTGCATAAAATACGGTGTCTTCTTCAAACTTCATTTCCTCTACCTGCATGGCTTCTTTGTCCGAGCGGTCTGTCGTCCAGCCGCCGAAGAGGTAGCCTTCCCTGGATGGGGACGCGGGAGTCAAAACAGACCCTCCTTTCCGGATAAAGTTCGAAACCGCCTGCACGCTGCCGTTGATATTGCCTCCATAAAGGTCAAAGGAAACGGTTACGCCCCTGGTTACATTTACAACGTAGCGATTGGTTACGCTGCCGTTTGTCACCGTATAAGTTACCGGTTCCGTAAAATCCTGCGGCCCTTCGGGACTTATGGACGCTCCGGGCGTTACGGTAATTTCCGGCGTAACCGCCGTAATATCCATAGAAGCCGGAACCGGCAGGGATACGGTTTTGGTATCCTGATCAATTACGCCCGTATGGCCGCCAAGCGCAAAGCCTGCCAGAACGGCGTCTGCAGCCTGGCTTTCGTCTCCGCCCTTTAATATGATCTGCGTCATATTAAACCGCCACGTTTCACTGCCCGGGTAATTGACCCGCAGATAATTTGTGCCTTCCGGAAATACGGCGTCCTCATTTGAGGTATAATCTCTCTGCGCCCAGATTCCGTCTTTTGTTCCGGTACCTGGTAAAATATCCCCTTTTGTAAATCCGGTAAACGCAGTCCAGTTTTCCCCGTCGGCGGATGTTTCAAATGTAAAGCTGTTATTATTGGATATATCATTGCTGCCATTATCGCTCGTATACGCAACGTTGCGCACCTGGAAAAACTTCAGATCCGGCGCCGCGAATACGACATTCTTGCCGCCGCCGTTTGGTTCCGGATAAATTCCGTAACGGAACCCGTAATTGCCCACGTTCTCTACAAGCATTCCGGCGCTTCCGGAGTAAATCAGCTTCGGCGTAAGCTTCATCGCGCTAAACTGCACCTTTTTGCCGCTGCCGACATTCGGATAATCAAACGTTTCCGTAACGCTCCAGGAACCTATTTTTTCTGCAAACCCTTCTGCTTTTGCCGCTTCTTTATAATCGGTCATATACTGAAACGCAACCAGGTTATCCGCAGCGCCTTCTAACCTGCCGTATACCGTCTGTACGGAGCCTGCCGTAAACATTGCGTCCGAAACCGGGGTAAGCCATTTCACGCGGAACGTTACCGGTTCGTCCACCCCGTCAACCGACGCCTGTACCGTTTGCGGCAGCGACGGGCTTTCGCCTGCGTTTGCCGTGTACAGCTGCGGCGTAATAATTTCATTTACCGCAATATTTGCCGAAAGGAACCTTGCGTCCACCCAGTCGGCCAGGTCGTCTTCCGCGTTCTGCGATCTGGATTCGGTTACCAGGCGGACAGTGGATTTCCCTGTCACGTCGATGTCTACGAGTTTTGCTTCGTTTGCCCGGTCCATGTCTCCGCTCGAGAAGACGGGCTCTGTTTCGTCATCCAGAAATACTTTAAACGCAACTGCTCCCGGAGCGGCCACACCGCCTTTTACAAGGCTTAAGTTGACCAAAGAACGGAACCGTTCATAGCCTTTGCCCGCAATATCAATTACGATTTCGGCCGGGGCCTGCGTCCCGAAGCCTTTTTCATAAACTTCCCCGGGACCGCCCTGCATCCCTCTTGCCTGCAGGCTTTCTCCGTTTGCCATAGTATCCTTAAATACATTATCCTGCGCCTGCGTCTCATAGTTTTGATCGCTTGCATATACCACCGTGCTGACATTCAGCCAGGCAACGGCTTTCGTTTCGGAACTTAATACCGTACCGGTTATCTTTTTCATTCCCGCAGACGCTACGTCCTCTTCTGAAAGAGCCCATTTTACGCCGATGGGTTCTTCCGATCCGTCCGTAAACGTTACGTTTACCGTAGACGGCATAGTCGGCATAACGCCGCGTTCCGTGCTGAGAGAAATTTCTTCAATAGACGAAATTTCTTTTACCAGGACTTCCGCGGTAACCGTTTTGTCCGGGCCGATTTTTCCGTTCACATCAAAAATACCCTCTTTGGCGTACTCAGACGGATCCACCCCGTCCCAAGCCACCTGTGCCGAACCGGTTTCCCCATCCGTATAATGAAGCGTTACAAAATTCGGAAGAGGAGGCTCTATCCCTGCGACCGTAGTTACTTCTACTTCCTCAATCGTATCAATCCCTTTGACATGGACAATCGTTTCCACACGTTCGTCAATCTCATCCGACACCGCATATACTTTATAATTCCCCGGCCTGTTCAGGTTCAGGGCGTCCAAATCCCAGGAATCAATCTGATATTCCTGGATCAATCCGTCGTCATAAACGGCTCCGACTGTTTCCGGCAGCATTGGCGTAACGCCGACCCCGGTCGTCACTTCCGGCAGGTCGTAAGAAAGAACTGTCGTTCCGTCCCCCACGGTATCTACCGCGCCGGCCGAAAGCGTATTGGACGCCGCCTGTCCGCCTGCCGTTTCCACCTTTGCTTTTACGATTATTTCGCCCGATCTTGCCGCAACGTTTGCGGACGCTTTGATAATCGCAAGCGCTTTTCCGTTAAATGCTTTTCTGCTGTTGCTGGTATTGCTGTTATTGTGGTTATTGGTACCGCGGAACGGTTCCCTGTCTCTTGGATCCCCGTTGTCAAGGGCTATAATTTCTCCGCCTTCCACTTCAAACGTAATCCGGTTGTCTGCGTCCGGGACCATAATTCCCGCGCTGTCAACGACTGTAGCTTCTACATAAAGCAGATCGCTTCCGTCGTTTTTAATAAATGCCTTTTCGCCGGAAAGCACGACAGATTCCGCTTTCCCCGCGGTGTACACGACATCTTCCGCAATCACTTCGCCCGCCGCATTTTTCGCAACGGCCTTTAATTCGCCTGCCTGGTACTCCTGATAGCCGTAATCTAAGTATACCGGCTTGGCCGTATCCCTGTCATATTCTTTTACGCCAATGGATTTTCCGTTGATAAATACTTCTACGCTTGCCGCATTGGTATAAACCATAACCGGCACCTGCGTGCCCATATCCCAGTTCCAGTTCTGCGGCAGCAGATGTACGGTCGGGATATCCGTCCATGCGGAACGGTACATATAAAACGCGTCTTTTTCGAAACCCGCCGTATCGATAATCCCAAAGTAAGAACTTCTTGAAGGGCTGCTGTGCGGCGTCGGCTCGCCTAAGTAATCGTGCCCGGTCCAGACCATTTCGCCAAACATGTACGGAACCATATCGTCCCTGTGCTCACGGATGGAAATGCTTGCCGTCGTAAAGTTCTTATTGTACGGCCACTCGGACGCATAACCGCTTCCGTGCGCCCAACGGCCGCCCTCTTCACTGGCGCCCCTGTAATCTTCAATATTGTAAACGCCCCTGGTGTAAAATGCGGATGCGTTTTCCGTGCCGACTACGCACGCATTTGGATACCGCTCCTTGTGCGCGGGGTACTGATTGTTTGCCCTTGAATAGTTGTGGCCGCCGATATCCGCCATCACCATATTGTCGATAAACCCGTATTTGCGGGTTACCTTGTTGCTGCCGGTATCCCAGGTCGGAGGAGCCGCTGAAATCGGCCTGCCGTAACGCGCGCCGTATTCGGCTCCGCCCTCAACCGTATTTCCGCCGCCCCTGACGTTATAATCCGTCTTATAGCCGTTTTCCTCTCCCGGCAGGGCCGCATAATTTTCGGCCGGTTCCGGACGGACGGTCCGTTTGGTTTCCTTATTGATAATATTGGTATATGGAATATTATCCAGAGAGTCAATTTCTTTGATTGCCGCGGATAACAGCCACTGCGTATCTATCCCGTGCCCGTCGGACGAATCGTAAATTTCATTTCCGGTACTCCACAGGAAAATGGACGGGGAGTTTTTGTCCCGGTCTACCATTGCCTGGATATCACGCACGCAGTTCGGCTTTAAGTCCGGATTGACCCAGCGGATATAGGTATCCGGGCCGTCTGCGCCGGAATATTCAAATACGGTCGTCGTACCGTCTTCGGCTTTGTTAAAATAGTTGTGGTAATCGTCGCTGTTTTTGGCTTTGATCCACTGATCGAAGCCCTCTTCAAATATCAGCATCCCCAATCTGTCCGCCGCTTCGATATACTCGGGCGATACCGGGTCATGCGCGCAGCGCACCACGTTTACGCCCATGGATTTCAGCTTGCGGATCCGCCTGTCAATCGCCGCCTGGTACGTTTCCATTCCGAGCGCGCCCAGATCACGGTGTTCGCACATACCGTTAATCCTTGTGTATTCTCCATTGATAAACAGGCCTCCAAGCGTGTTGTCTTCACTGTACGCTTCATCAAACGTACCCGGTTTTAAATAAAGGTAACGGATACCAAAACGCGTATCCAGCGTATCTATCACCTTGCTGCCCTGTATAATTTCAGTCTTTACCCAGTAGAGGTTCGGGTCGTCCACACTCCAGAGATCCGGCTTTACAATGTCAATCAGCTGATCCACCTTTACCGTTTTCCCTGCGGGAACCTGTATATTGTCCTGGCGTTTTTTGGCAACCTCCGGATTTTCCTTACTGTAAATTACGGAATTTACCGATACGACGGAATCATCCGCCGTTTTGTTTTCAATGCTGGTGCGTACGTTGACGGTCGATTTTTCTTTTAACGCCGCCATATCCGGTTCCGTATGGAAATCCGGCTGTATGTATTTCCCGTCCTCTTCCACAACGGCCGCCACATGTACGCCATTGACCGGGACATGGATTTTTTCTGTTGCAATCAGGTAAACGCTGCCGTAAATGCCGGCGCCGGAATACCAGCGCGCGCTTTCCCTGCTGGAATAAGCCTTGACCGAAATGACGTTTTTTGTTCCGTCAAAATTGAGGTACGGCGTAATGTCATATTCAAACGTTACATATCCCAAAAACTGTTTGCCCAGGTTATGTCCGTTGATCCAGACTTCGCTGACCATCTGCACGGCGTCAAACTGAAGCACAATGTTTTTGCCCTTCATATCGTCCGAAAGCGCAAACGATTTGCGGTACCATCCCGTACCCCCTGCAAGCGACCCCTGCGCAGGCCTTGCCTCACTGTCCGTAAACGGCTGGTAAATGCTCCAGTCATGCGGAAGCTGCACGGTATTCCATTCGCCGCTTTCGGTATAATCCGGCCGGCTTGCCGTCTCGTCTAAGCTGTTATTGATTTCCCTGGCTTTATCGAGCAGGCAGAACCTCCAGTCTTCGTTAATTTTGATTTTCCGCTCACTTGCCTCTATGCGCCGGGTTAACGTGTCCGCAGGCGCGGCATTTGCCGTCACTGCGCCGCCCAATAAGCCCGTCGGCAATAAAGCCGCCGCCATCGCAAGCGAAAGAACCAATGACAAAACTCTTTTAAAAATCCTTTCTTTGTTCATCACTCTTTCTCCTTTCTTTTTTGCCTGTTTTGCCTCTTTTCCCTGCCGTTTTTTTGTTACAGATGTACAGGATAACAGAGCAAAACACCGCTTTGAAATCAGTATAAAAAAAATTCCCATAAAAATATATGGAAATTTTTTTGTATTTTGGTACTTTTTTTGGTTTTGTCCTTATCAGTCTTTTTCTTTCAGCCAGTATTCCATCTGCTCCATCAGCTTAGGGATATCGAGCGGCTTTGCCAGGTACCCGTTCATCCCGGCTTCCCGCCCCGCCGCAATATCCACCGCGGAAGCGTTCGCCGAAACCGCAATAATTGGAATCGTCACCGCGTCCGCCCGCGGGAATTTCCGGATAGCGCGCGTCGCCTCAAGCCCGTTCATAACCGGCATCTGGATATCCATTAAAATCATGTCAAAATACCCCTCCGGCATTTCCGCAAAGCGCTTTAGCCCTTCGTGGCCGTCCTCGGCATACTCGACCATAGCCCCCGTTTCCCCGATGAGCTCTATGGCGATTTCCCGGTTGATTTCATTGTCCTCCACCAGCAAAATCCGGCTTCCCTGGAAGGAAAAATCCGGGCCCTTAGAACATGCCAGGCCGGACGGGCCGTCCGCATGCTCCGCCGGGTTCTGAAGCCTTAGTATCACAGATACCGTAAACTTAGACCCCTCCCCCGGCGTACTCTCCACGCTGATTGCCCCGCCCATCATGCGCGCAATATTCTGCGCAATGGAAAGCCCTAATCCCACGCCGTCCGCATAGCCGCTTTCCGGGTTTTCCATATGGCTGAACGGCTCAAATATATGCCGGATAAATTCCTTTTCCATCCCAATCCCGTTGTCGCAGAATACAAAATCATATGAACTGCATCCGTGTTCCCTGGATTCGTGCTCCTCAGACATCACTTCAACCGTACCGCCGGGCGGCGTATATTTGATAGAATTTTCAAGGATATTTAAAAATACTTTTAACAGTTTTTTGCGATCCCCTAATATATGATCATGCTGCACCTGCATCGGATGCACCTTAAGATTTAGGCCTTTTCCCTGGATAGCCGGAAGAATCTTGGAAACGGCTTCCTGCATCAGTTCCGCCAGACTGAACGCTTCCGCTTTTAAATCAAAGCTTCCTGATTTTATCTGGCTGATATCCATAATTTCATTTAAAACAAAAAGCAGCTTCCGGCTGGAAACATATGCTTTTTCCAGGCAGTCTTTTACTTTCTGCTGATCCTCCACGTTATCCGCGGCAATTTTAATCATACCCATAATGCCGTTCATGGGAGTACGGATATTGTGGCTCATACTAAACAGAAATTCCTGTTTGGATGCATTGGCAAGATCCGCCGCTTCACAAGCCGCCTGCAAAGCCTGGTGTTCACGCATTTCCTTGCGTTTGCTGTCCGTTACGTCCTGGGCGGCATAGACAATCGATCTGGCCCTGCCTTTTTCATCCGACTGCGCCATAACGGCTGTGCTCCGGATCCAGCCGTATTCTTCCGGTTTTGTATCGGGATGTTCCGGCATCTTACGGTATGCCAGCGTAACGTACGGATTTTTGGGGCTTAATGTATTGCGCAGGTTCTGGCGGCTTAATACGTGCAGGTATTCTTCCCGGTCATCAGGGTGGACAAAATGCTCGGCGTACGTCTTTAGCCCCACCGCATAATCCATTTCATCGCCCAAAACCTTCCCAACCTCTTCGATCTGCGTTACGCTGCGGAATATTTCTTCTTCCAGATCCGCATAATACGTCGTAAAAAACATGCCGCTTAAGGTACGGATGATATCGTCTTGTTCCTGTTCCCCTTTCAGCCGGAGTTCCTCTTCGAGTTTTTCCCTGGTAATGTCCCTTCCCAAAATATTGATGGATACCCGGCTTCCCTGGCGGGCGTAGATGATGTGCTGCTCTAACCACTGCAAGGATTTCCCGGCAATCCGGTACTGGCAGGTTTCTTCGTAATAATCCCGTACGTTCGCCGCTTTCTGGTAAAGATGCTCCGGGCTCATAACCCTGCGGAATATATGGGCGTCTTCCGGGCTAACCACGGTTTCTAACGCCCGCTGGAAAAATTGGTGGTAGTTTCCGGTAAAAACTTTTTTGATCTCGCTTTCTTCATTGATCCAAATCCGTTCGCACTGGCCGTTTTCTAAATAAACCGTCGTCATAACGCTGTAGCGCGATTTTAAAATCGCCGCAAGCTGCATATCGCGCAGGTTTAAAGTATGCTCCTGACGCACGCGCCGGTCAACATTCTGCAGCGCTAAAATCGTATAGTTTTTTATGCCCTGCCGCTGCCCGAAATAGGCAATCACAGCCATATAGCGGTATTCGTGATCCTCTTCCCCGCGCCACTGGCAGAGCATATCTTTTTTGGGGATGTCGGCGTCTTTTATTTTTAACAGGCCTTTTAACGAAAAAGTCTCAAATACTTTGTCACGGTCTACGGGATGGATCTGTTTTAACAGGCGGGACTGCATAATTTCATCCCATTGGATTGTCCAGGATTTCCAGCCGGTATGCGTGTGCCCGTTCTCCCGTACCAGACTGGCCTCCCCGGTATCGAGATCGATGCCGTAAATGCCGTAATTTTGTTCTCCCAACGTCCGGATGACTTCCTGGATCCGCATACTGGCATCGTCCATTTCCAAGCTCTCCTGTAAAATGTCATGGATATCTTTTACATACAGGAGTATGTATGCGTCCTCCTCGCAGGAACTCTGATCCGCAACGACCTCCATCAGATTCCAGCGGTAATCCTCGCCCAACCGCCTGCGGTAACAGCAAGTCAGCACATCCTGCCCGTTTTCCAGGGCCATTTTCAGATGGTCGGGACGGGTGAACGAAATAAAATTATGCATATCGTCCGGATGGATGCCCCCGTTGTAAATAAACTGCCCGAGCCAGCTTGAAAACACGTCCGTGCCATACCCAAACTCCCGGTCCTGCGTCCTGATTTTCACCACCTCATACGTATCTTGCGTAAGGTTGACGCGCAGTATTTTATGGTATGCCTGGTTGATCGCCTGTACATGGGGCGCTACGGTTATAATAAACGCCGGTGTCTCCTTTTCCCATTTCGTCCGGACCGCCGTGATATTTACGATCTCGCCAAAAGGATTATGGTAGCTTATCGTTTCGTTTTCCTGTTTGTCCCCGATGGTAAGGATAGGGCAGTTCGCGCAGGAATAGTCAATCAGATCGCTGCATACGGTTCCAGTGCGGATTTGGGGCAGTACCTCTTTTACCCGTCTGTTGTAGTATAAAATTTCATGGTTATCTTCCCGAATAATGAATACTCCGGTGGTTGGTACTGCGTTTAGTATTTTTTCATAATCTTTGATGTCCATAGTTCCACCTTTCTTTATCCGAAACATATATATGGAATCCGGGCTTTGCCATTGGATTTTCTTTTTTCTTATTGTACTAAATTGACGGACGGCAATCAAGAGGATCCGCTGAAAATCCGCAATCTGTTTTGTACTTGACACAAAAGATTCAAAGTGATATCATAATTATATCAAAAAGAGAAAGGAACGATTCATATGAAAGAAAACACAAAAGAAACCTCCCCGCCATTCGGCAGCCCAAATGAAATCATCCTCAAAAACAAAAAGAACGGCATGCCTGTCCTGCTGCTTTCGCTGCTGATATACGCCGCGGTCATTCCCGGCATCATCTTCGGCGTCATACGGATGGAACAAGGCAAATCACCCGTCCTTTTTATCGTAAGCCTTGTCATAGCCCTCACCGCCTGGCTTTTGTGGTGCGGCTTAATTATCATCCGCCCGCAGGAAGCCATTGTGCTGACCCTGTTCGGCAAATACATCGGCACGTTAAAAGAACCGGGCTACTACTTTGTAAACCCGTTCTGCAGCGCACTAAACCCCGCCGCCAGGACACAGCTTAACCAAAGCGGCGACGTAAAGACCAAAAATACCGTAAACCAGGCCGAAGCCGTTACCAAAAAGATTTCGCTGAAAATTATGACGCTCAACAATAACCGCCAGAAGATCAACGACTGCCTCGGCAACCCGGTTGAAATCGGCATCGCCGTAACCTGGCGTATCGTAAACACCGCCAAAGCCGTGTTTAACGTCGACAATTACAAAGAATACCTCTCCTTACAGTGCGACAGCGCGCTGCGCAATATCGTACGCCTTTATCCGTACGACGTCGCGCCAAATGTAGACACAACCGGGGACGGCATTGCGGACGACGGAAGCCTGCGCGGTTCAAGCGAAATCGTAGCCGCGCGGATCAAAGATGAAATCCAGGAAAAAGTCAATGAAGCAGGTATTCAAATCGTCGACGCACGGATTACATACCTGGCATACGCGCCGGAAATTGCAGCCGTTATGCTCCAAAGACAGCAGGCTTCCGCAATTATAGACGCACGGAAAATGATTGTGGACGGAGCGGTCGGCATGGTCGAAATGGCGCTGGAACGCTTATCGGAAAAGGGTACGGTAGAGTTGGATGAGGAACGCAAAGCGGCAATGGTATCCAACCTCTTAGTCGTTCTTTGCGGCAACCACGACGCGCAGCCCGTCGTCAATTCCGGAAGCTTATACTAATGGCGGACAATAAGAAAAAACAGATTCCGCTCAGGCTTTCCCCAAAACTTTATGACGCCATTGCAGCCTGGGCGGAAGACGATTTCCGATCGGTAAACGGACAGATCGAATACCTTCTGACGGAATGCGTCCGGCAGCGGAAAAAGAACGGGAAATATGTTTCGGATGAAATCGACGTCCCCATTGAACTGGACATCTGAAATTTTACCCTGTAAAACATTTACGTTTCTACCGCCCGCGCTTATCATAAAAATCATATGGGCAAGGAGCCAGAAGGCAGGTAAGCATATGACAGAAAAGGAAATGATTAAAGTATCCGCAGAAGAATTTACCAGAGTCCAAAGATATATGCCGGCAGCAGACAAAGAATCAGAAATATACAAGATGATAAAAGGTAGAGATATCGAACTGAAAGTAATACTGACATCATCCGGCGTAAATATCTCGGAATTAGACGTCATCAAGGAATAACCACACGGCAAATACGGGCTGCCAGAAAGAATCTTTCAAACACGCTCT